>NZ_ASSC01000352.1 GCF_000520735.1 Paenibacillus forsythiae T98 | reverse complement strand
CAGGGGGAGCCATGGCCGCCGTGTTTACTTCAGGCAGCAGGCTTGAGACGTTGATTCAGCCGTTTGAAGGTTCCCTGTGGCTTGCCGGATATAATATCACGCATCAGGTTGTATCGGGAACGGCGGAGGCGGTGGAAGCCTTCGTATCCGCAATGCAGGCACAGGGAATCGGAGTGAAGAAGCTGAATGTTTCCCAGGCCTTTCACACGCCGCTGATGAAACCGATGCTGGAAGCGTTCAAGCGGGAGCTGGAAGCTACGCCGTTCCATGCCCCGCAAATTCCGATCATCTCCAATGTGAGCGCCGAGGTCATCCAGGAGCCGCTGACGGCGGAGTACTGGATGCGGCATATTCTGGAGGCTGTAAAGTTTGAGCAGAGCATAGCCTGCGCTGTGGACCAGGGCGTTTCGATTCTGGTCGAATGCGGACCGGACGCTATCCTCGCCGGAATGGCCGGAGGCTTGAGTCACTTGAACAAGCCGCAGGTGCTCCATACCCTTAGCCGCAAGAAAGATAATTGGGATACCTGGCTCGGTATGCTTGGGCAACTATTTTCTCTTGGAGTCAAGCTCAATTGGATGGCGATCGAGCCCCGTCATGCCTGCCGAAAAGTGGCGCTGCCGGCCTATCCTTTCGAGCACAAGACATTCAAGCCTGACTTTGGAGCTGGCTCCGCCGCTTCTTATACCGCAAATGGCAGCGACTGGTTCTATGAATGGCAGTGGAAGCCTGAAACTCTCACGGACAGCGCCCCGATCAATGAAGGAGCGGTGCTGGTATGCGGCGGCAGCCCTGAGATTGGCAGGGAGCTGGAGCGCGCCATGGACCCGGAACGGAACCCGCTCTACTATGTCACCTTTGGCGAGGAGTTCGCGTACGACGGTGAGCGCAGATTTACCATCCGGGCGGACAATGCGGAGCACTACACGGATGTACTGAAACAAATGCCGGGCCGGGTATCGGCTATTATCCATCTGTCCAATTACCTGCAAGCGGAGCTTCAGACCGAAAATCTGCTGAATAACGGCAGCATGAATGAACATTTCTACAGTCTGCTTCACTTTGGACAAGGCATGGTCCGCTGCGGGCTTGGCGGAGCGCAGCTTGTTATCGTTACGGATAAAGCCTATCAACTCCCCGCTGATGCGGGCAGGGGCAATCCGAATCAAGCGGCGGCCGCTACACTGGCCCAGGTCATGGATCTTGAGAACGACGGAATCCAGGTCTCGGTGATCGATATGAACAAGGAAGAGTATCCATCAAGCCGGGATTTTGCCCAAGCGTTGACGACGGCCATGAAGCAGAAGGCCGATGAGGAGTCGATTGCGGCCATACGCGGCGGAGTGCGTTATGTGCGCACCTTGAAGAAAATGTCTCCGCCGGCGGTCGGAAAGAGCATCGAGCTGCATGACGGGGAGACGTACCTGATCACTGGCGGCACAGGGCTGGTGGGCAGCCAAATCGCTCTGGGGCTGGCGCGGCAAGCACGGATCAATGTAGTTCTTACAGGGAGAAAGCAGCTTCCTCCCGATTCCCGTCTCATGCCGGCGCTGGAAGAGTTGGGCGCTCAGGTGATGTATGCCGCCGTTGATGTTACCAGTCAGGCGGATATGGAGGATTTACTGCGCAAGATTCACGCCGCCTACGGCCCTCTGCACGGCGTTATTCATGCGGCGGGGCAGCTGGAGTACACTCCGCATAAGCTTCTTGGCCGAAGCGTGAACGACATTGAGGGCGTGCTGGCTCCCAAATGGAAGGGGACCATTATTACGGACCCTCGTTACCCGAGAGGAGCCTCTGCGGTTCTTCGTGACCCTGTCTTCCGTTTCGGCCACCCGCAAAGCCTGGGCCTCGGGTCTTGGAGATTATGCGGCGGCCAACGCTTTCCTGAATGGCTATAGCTCCTGCCGGATCAAGGAGCATGCTCCAGGGCGTTCCCTGTCCATCAACTACTCGCTCTGGGCAGATACGGGTGCGGGAACGGAATTTGGGGATCTCCTGGAGCTTACGCTCAGAACGCAAGGGCTAAAGCCGCTTGTCCATGACAAGGCTGTCGATGCTTTCCTGAGAGCCCTGGGCACGGACCGGCCTGACGTCATCCATATTCTCGATCTGGTGAAGGGCGGGGAGAAGAAGGAGGACCACGCTATGCTCGGAGCAGAGCAGCAGCCTGCGGTGGCCGATTCTACCACGCGTCCGGTTGTATACCGCTCCGCGAAGGAAGTCCGGGACATCGTATACCAGGCGGTTGCCGAGCAGCTGCAAATTCCTGTCCGCCATCTGGAGGCGGGCAGGAACTTCATGGACCTTGGACTCGATTCACTCGGGGCGGTCCAGGTGGTTTCCAGGCTCGGCAGCAGATTGAATACCGAACTGTATCCGACGCTTATTTTTGAATACCAGACACCGGAAGAGCTATCCGCATATATCGAAGAGCTGCTCGCGGCGGAGCCGGCGATAATGGCTGGTCACGAAGAGAACAAGATCACAGAGGAAAGCAGGAAGAATGACAAGCCGCAGGACATCGCCATTATCGGGATCGGTCTGCGCATACCCGGAGCCAATAATCAAGAGGAATACTGGGAGCTGCTGATTAACGGCCGAAGCGCCATCCGTCCCGTTGCTCCCGGGAGATGGTCTGATGATGAGCATGTGAACACGGATGCCAATGCGCTTCATGCAACCTACACCGGCCAGGGCGGTTTTATTGACGCTCCATATGACTTTGACCCGCTGTTCTTCGGCATGTCGCCGAAAGAAGCGGAAGCCGCCGATCCCCAGCAGCGAATCTTCCTGCAGATTGCCTGGGAGGCCTTGCAGCAAGCGGGGTATGGAGGGAAATACAGCACCCGTAAAATCGGCGTGTTCGCAGGCTGCGAGCAGAACACCTATATGGAGCATTTCGCCAATTACCGTTCCTATATGCTGATTAAGAACCGTCTGGCGGACAGCCCCGTCTTCAACCGGATGCGTCCCGAAGAACGGCGGGAAATTCTCGCCGGCATTTCCGGCGTGCTGGAGCCGGCCCGTCTCGTTCCGGATACGGTCGCCGGCAACGGCCTGAATGAGGTTGCGGCGCGGGTCAGCCACTGCTTGAATTTGACGGGGCCAAGCCTGATTGTAAATTCCGCCTGCTCCTCTTCTCTGGTGGCGATTCATATGGCCTGTGAAAGTCTGCGCACGGGAGAGTCGGAAATGGCGATTGCGGGCGGTGTGAACCTGAACCTCAGCCCGACGCCGTTCGTCTCCCTCAGCCGGGTGACCGCGCTGTCTCCGACCGGAGTCTGCTATCCGTTTGACCACAGAGCGAACGGCATGGTGCTGGGCGAAGGGGCGGGGGCCGTGCTGCTGAAGCCGCTTGAAGCCGCGCTGAGAGATGGCGATTGCATCCATGCCGTAATCAAAGGCTCGGCTATGAACAACGATGGACGTTCCCAGGGAATTACGGCGCCAAGACCGCAAGGGCAGGCGGAGGTGATCAGGGATGCGTTCCGGCGGACGGGGATTCATCCCGAGACCATTTCGTATGTCGAAACGCACGGCACAGCCACGCCGCTTGGGGACCCCATTGAAATTGAGGGAATGACCCAGGCGTTCAGCAGCTTTACGGACAAGACCCAATTTTGCGGAATCGGTTCGGTAAAATCCTCCGTTGGCCACATGCTGTCCGCCGCCGGGGTGACGAGTCTGATTAAGGTGGTGCTTGCGATGAAGCATCAGACTCTGCCGCATACGCTGAATTATGAGCGGCCGAATCCGAATATTGATTTTGAGCATTCCCCGTTCTATGTGGTCGATCAATATCCAAGACCATGGAAGGCGGAAGGTAGCGCTCCGCTCAGGGCAAGTGTCAATGCCTTCGGATTCGGAGGAACCAACGCTCATGTTATTCTGGAGCAGGCGCCTCAGCCATCGGACTCGCTTCCTTCCCCGGCGGACAACGGGCCGCACCTGCTGCTGCTTACAGGCCGAAATGAACAAGGCATCCGGGCTGTCGCCGGAAATCTCGGAGCGCATCTGGAGAAGCATGCGGAGCTTGGGGCGGCTTCCGTATGCCGCACAATGAATCTTTCACAGAAAGAATTGTCGGTCAAAGCGGCGGCGGTCATTGCATCCCGAGAGCATTTGACCCGCATTCTGTCGGCGGTTGAACATGGCGAAGCCCTGCCTGAAATTCACAGAGGGCGTTCGAATCCAGGCCGGGCTACAGCGGTTCACCTTATGCTGGACGGTAAGTTGAGTGTTGGCGGCAGCGAACTGGATGTGCTCTGCGCCCGCTTCCCCGGCTTTGGCTCCGCCTACCGGAAGGCGAAGCAAGAGACGGGGAGTGGAGGAGAGCAGCTCGAATGCTTCGCTGTTCAATATGCGGTTTCACACCTGCTGATTGGTTCGGGAATCCGGCCTGCCGGAATTTTTGCGGAGGGAACAGGCATACTCGCGGCGCTCGTTCTCACCGGCCAAATTTCGCTTGGGCAAGCCGCATTGTTCATCCAGGATGGCAGCGGGCCATCCATAGAGACCGCAGCCGATGCCAAGGCCGGCATGAAGTGCCCGGTAATCACTCCTTCAGGCGTAATCTATCGCAATCACACTGGCGAGCTGTGGTCTTTCATTAGGGAAGCAGTAGGGAATAAATTGAAGGAGAGGGATTTTGCGGAAGCCTTGAGTGCGGGAGAAGTGCTGCTGCATTGCGGAAGCCAACGTGTCAACTTGCCGTTCCATCATCCCGATAAACTCCAAATCCTTAACCTCGCCATGGATGGTGACGCCATCGAGAAGCTTCTGGAGGTTATGGCGAAGCTGTATGTTCTTGGAGTTCCATTTGACCCGTCCGGGCTTGTTGATTCCCGTGAGCGAAAGGTTCTCCTGCCAACCTATCCGTTCGCCAACGAGACCTACAAGGTTTCGTATGAACAGGAGACAGAGATACTTGAACCCGTTCATCCATATAAGGAGCAAGATAAGGAGCGAGCGGAACAGGCGGGGCTCAAAAAAATAGAGGTATAAAGGGAGAGGAACATGAGCAAGGGCTACAAAATCACGCTGACCGTTATCCTGTCCGCAGCTGTTCTCGTCGCTCTGCTGGTCTTGACCTTGCTTACAGCCAGCGGCGCGCTGAAGAAGGCCGAGTATCTCGATCCCTGGAAGCGGGATTACTTCGAACAGTTCCAGGACCCGCGAGTGCAACTGATAGCTCATGGATTATTGGCCGCGAACAGCCACAACATGCAGCCATGGAAGCTCCGTCTGGATAGAAAGAACCCGCTGGTGCTGTACCTTTATACCGACAGTGAGCGGCTGGCGCCGGAATCAGACCCCGTGGCCCGGCAAACGCTGGTTTCGCAAGGCACTTTCTTGGAATATATGCGGATAGCCGGCGAGCGGCTGGGATATGCCGCAGATATCAAGCTGTTTCCGGATGGGGAGTACGATGAACAGCAGTTAAGAGAAAGCATGGATCAGAAGCCGGCCGCGAAGATTACGCTGTCCAGAGCCACGCCGCAGCACAATCCGCTTTATGAATTCATGTTCTTGCCGGATACCAATAGAATGGCCTATCGGCCGGATGCGATCACACCGGATCAAATCCGCAGGCTGAAACAAACGAATACGGAGGAAGACTTGACCCTGTCCATTCTAAGCGATAAAGCGGATATCGGGAGGTTTGGTGTTTACGGCGTGGAGAGTACGGTCATCGAAACCGGACTAAGGCGGATGAACGACGAAGCGGCCCGAATATTCCGCTCCAATGAGTATCAGAAGAATCAATATCGCTTTGGATACTCCTTCGAGGGCCAAGGCGTCACCGGACTAAAAAAACATCTGCTGCAAGGATTAATTACGTTGATTCCATCCATGAACAATGAGGAAGCTTCGGCCAAGCTGGCCGTTCAAGCGGCCCAAACTGCGGCTGGCCATACACCGGCGTATGCCTTGATTCTTAGCAAGGATAACAGCCGGACCAGCCAGGTTAAGGCGGGCATGCTGTACAGCAGGCTAATTCTTGCCGCGCATGAGGCAGGGCTTGTGATGCAGCCTCTGAGCCAGGCATTGGAGGAATATCCGGAAATGCGGCAGGCTTACAGCGAGATTCACAAGGAATACGCCTCGGCGGGCGGAACGATCCAGCTCCTGATCCGTTTGGGCCAGCCGACACAGAATACCCCGCTCAGCATGAGACGCGAGGTTACAGATTTGATTTCGGAATGAGAAATAATGCCTCCTAAAGTGCAGGCAACCGAAACAGTGAGCAGAGGGAGCCCTCTGTTCACTGTTCATTTGTTACATTCAGCTAAATACTTCCGTTAAATTCTTCCTGTACCCCATACAGCGTCCCGTTTCCTTTTTCGGGCTGAGTTCTCCTCGGGAAAGGAGCAGGTCGCTCTATTTCCGCACGACTTCTGCCAACTTCTCGCGAAGATGGTCGGTCACCGAAGCACGGAGCAACTTGAGATAGCGTTCGTAAAGCGCATGCAATTCCGCTTGGAGGTGACGACACCTAGATCTCTCATGCACATAACATTTCTATTAATATACGAAAAAAATACTTAACAACATTAATGCGCATATAGTTCTAATTTTAGTTATTATTTAAATAAAACCAAAATAAGTATATAAAAGTAATTATATTTTAAAAATGGAAAAAAATGATTGACTATTAAAAGAACTGGCTTTATATTAGTCTTAGTCATTCTGGAATATGTACCCATATTGGGTAATTTATTGTTGGATTGAGCTGGAATGATACTAAAACGACATAAGGAGGGAGAGAGTGTTCTAATGACTTCAACTAGTCCAATGTTGATGCTTTCTACATACTAAGATCACTTGCGGAGATATCACATTGAGGAGAAGGAAACAAGTAGCGGGAAGGGAATCCAAGTAATTGATTGTAAAAAAGAAAGGATGAGTAATATGAAGAATAAAAAGCTCATTACTGCCGTACTGTCTCTTGTAATGGTGTTCCCATCAATAGTTAATGTCTCTTACGCAGCCAGTGATAAGACTGAATATTATGAATATATGTCAAAATACACAGGATTACCGGTATCCGAGTTGCAGGATGTGGAAAGTAAGCATGGTGATTTAAGTAAGTATTTCAACATAGAAATACCTGCCGAGAAATTAGAGTTAGCTGCAAAATATAGGAGTGCGGATACAAATAATAAAGCTTTGACCGCTGGTATTGAATTGCCTGCCGCTACCGCTAAGGATCAAGGATATTTTGAGGCCTTGTCGGCTTACACGGGTATTTCTGTCTCTGAACTAAAAAAATTGAAAAAAGAACATGGGGATTTGAATAAATATTTCGGCTTTGAAACTGTAAAAAATGCGGCGGCCGATACTCAGCAAAGTAAAGAGGTTGTTATTAACAGTGATGGTGACGGAAGCAGTAAAATGACTTCTTCTGATTGGAGTTATATGCTGGGAAAAGCGGATAAAGGCGACATTTTAGTCTCCAAGGATCAAACAACATATGTGTTGTGGGTAATCGGGGTAAATCACGGTCATGCCGCAATTGTGTATACCGACAGTGCAAGAACTGTAGAAGCGCTTGGAGATCCATACAATAGTGATGATTATGATATAAGCAGATGGTCTAATAGATACACGATGAGAGACTACTATCCAGTGGGAACTTCGAGCTTTAGAGAGAGCGCTGCTAATTACGCATACAATAATCTTAGAGGGAAGCCTTACAAAGCTACAGCCAACAGAACAGATACAGAATACTTGCAATGTGCGAATTTGGTGTGGCAGGCATATAAAAGTCAAAATTATGTGTTGGATTATGCTCCAGCAGGATGGGCTACCCCAATGACATTTGTACAAGATACGGATTTATCGTTGTGGGCGGGAGTGAATTGGTCGACTGGAGCTCATACTTGGTAACTTGGCACATAAAAAATGACGTTGTTTTTAATTGAATTATAGGATTGTTAAAGAGGGGTTATTCATTAAGATAGCCCCTCTTAACATAGAATACTAAAAATGGGGAAAACAAATATGACCAAAAAAATAATATTTTTAGGTTTAGCTTTAACGGTTATTTGCTTTATATTTTTTTTCCTGGTTTTGAACAACAAATCAGAACTATCGGAACCTGCAAATGAATCTGTTGTTTCGGTTAATGATATCCAATATAAAGTGCTTCAAGATAAAATCAATAGCAACCCAATCGTTGCTACTTTTTATTATGAAGCTCTTACTTCCAAAGAATTGAAAACAGATACATATAATTGGGAAAACAAGAAATTTACTAAAAGCACGGATACATATCGACCGACCTATGCCAACAAGTATGCTATAAGATCTATTAATAATTTACAAAAGAGAATGAATTTATCGAAATCTCCAATTGAATTATATGGACAGTTGTATTTTTATGGGAGCTGCCCGGATTACGAATTGTTTATTTTTGATAGCTCACGTACAGGGAAGAGCGAGTGGAAGGTCATTTTCCTAAGTGACGATTCTGTCAAAGAAGTAGATGTTAAAAAAGAATTGGATGAAGTGCGCCTGGATAGTTATCAAATTTCCAATGATGCGGTGTATCTATTCACCAGAAGCCGGAATGAAAATGACTCGGATATCGTTGTTTATAAAATAGGCACTTCAAATTATGAAGTTACTCAAACCGTGGTTCCTCTGCGTTTATTTAATGTTGATAAGGTAATTGTCCAACTGGATAAAATTTTTGTGAAGAACGATACGCTTCTGCTTGCAACCTCCAGCTTTAATAATGTCTTTGCCGGACAAGGCATTGTTTTGAGGTACAACTTTACAACAAAGACCGCCGAAACCAAGCTTTTGGATCATACCATTCATAAAGTTCTCCCCTATAAAGATCATTATCTCGTCCTAAGTGATGAGAAGGATTCATTCAAGCCAGTTATTAAGTACTATGATCAAGATTTTAATCTGCTTAGAACGAGCAAAATTGAAATCCATTCGCAATATGGCGAGCCTGTAATCGGTGCCCGCGACTATTTCTATAGTTTAATAGATGACAAATTATATGGTTCATTATCTGTAGACGGGATTAGCAATATTAATTATCTGATTGTAATGAACGCTGAAGATGCGCAAATCTTGTATCTGGCTGAAGTCTCCAACAAAACAAGAGGGTTTATTCTTCAGGATGCCAGGTTCCATCAAAATTTAAAGGGAAAATATGTGGACTTAAACTCTTTTTAGATTATGAAAGGAATGATATAAGGATGAAATATACCTCTTTAGTAGACATGCTTCTTAATGAAAGCAAAGGAAACAAAAGTATAACTCTTATCAGCAGTGAAGACAGTGAAGAATGTATATCGTATAAGGATTTATATAAACATGCTTTGAAGGTGCTTGGCTGCTATCAGACTAAAAATTTGAAGCCGGATGATAAAGTTATTATCTATTTGAATGACAATTTGAGTTTTTTATATAGCTTCTGGGGTTGCCTTCTTGGGGGAATTACTGCTGTTCCAATTACAGTTGGAAACGATCAAATGATTAAGACAAAGCTTGAGAACGTGATTCATACTTTGGGAGATGTTCGAATAATAACAAGCAGGTTAATGATAAAGGACCTTAACGACATACAGTCTATTCCTTCTGAAAAAGTAATAGTATATGAGGATATCGATTTTAACGCTAAGGATGGCCTTCTGGCCGACATCAAACAGCATCACACCGCCTTTATACAGTTTTCGTCAGGCTCGACATCAGAACCTAAGGGAGTCACTTTAACCCACGAAAATTTACTTACCAACCTGAATGCTATTTGTTTAGGGTGTGAGATTAAAAATAATGAAAAGACGATCAGCTGGATGCCCTTGACTCATGATATGGGAGTGATAGGCTTTCATTTAGCACCTATTTATGCAGGAACCGATCAAATTTTGATGCCGGCAATGCTCTTTATCAGCAATCCTTTATTATATCTTGAAAAAGCAGTCCAGCATGAAGCGGGCATACTATGTTCCCCTAATTTCGGGATAAAGCATATAATGAGGTTTCTGTCGCTCCAAAAAAATTATCCGTTGGATCTTTCTCATGTAAGACTACTGTTTAATGGAGCCGAACCCATCTCATATGATTTATGTGTGAAGTTCATTGAATTTATGGAGCAATATCATCTCAAGAAAAATGTAATATTCCCTGTCTATGGAATGGCTGAAGCTTCTTTGGCCGTTTCATTTCCTGTTCCCGGGAATGAAATTGAAGTTGTGCGGGTAGACAGAAACTTTATGAAATCCGGAGAACGGGTCATTGTGGTTGATGATCAGCATAGCAATGCTATTCAATTTGTCAAGGTAGGAAAACCCGTCGATGAGTGTAATATACGGATTTGTAATGAAGAAGGAATGGAATTAGGAGAACATATAGTTGGAGAGATTTACATTAAGGGAAGAAATGTTACAAGTGGATATTATAATAACAAGGCAGCAACCAAAGCGTTCTCTAGCACAAATGGATGGAAGAAAACCGGGGATTTAGGCTTTTTAAGTGATGGTCAATTGATTATAACGGGAAGAAAAAAAGATATTATTTTTATAAATGGGCAAAATTTTTATTCTCATGATATTGAATCGCTGCTGGATGATCTTAATATTCCTGATATTAATGCTAATGCCGTATGCGCTATACCCAGTCAAGATAAAGAAGATGTGGTCGTGATATTTGCAGCAACCAAGATTAAAGCAGAGCAATTTAATAATATTGCTACTGAAATAAAAAGATACATTAGCTTGAAGCTAGGAAAAGAAATAGGAGCAGTAATTCCATTAACAAACATTCCCAAAACAACAAGTGGAAAGACTCAAAGATATAAATTAGTGGAAAATTATCTTAATGGATTGTATGACGAATATATTAGTTCTACGGGAACAGTTCAAGCAGAGCCGGTAGAGAGTGTGCTAAATGAAATCGAATACGGAATCAAGACGTTATTCGAAGAGGCTTTAGAAATTGTGGATATGCCTATCCAGAGTAACTTTTTTGAGATGGGCGGAAATTCAATAAAGGCCATATATTTAATCAGTAAAATTAACTCTCAGTACAATAAGAACATGGAAATCAGAGATGTAATGGAGGACTTCACCATAAGAGGTGTGTCTAATTTCATTGATTTGAATGAAACTGGGGAGCAGCAGCAAATAGAGTGTATAGAAGAAAGTGAATACTATCCCGTGCTTCCAGCCCAGAAAAGACTATTTATTTTAAATCGTATTTCTCACTCGGAAACTATGTTTAATATTACAAAAGGATTTGAGATTAACGGTGTGGTTTCTCCTAGCAAAATTAAAATGGTCCTTGAGAAATTGACAGAGCTACACGAAGCATTAAGAACTAATTTTGTGTTGATGAATGATGAAATACTTCAAAAAGTACACAAACAAATTGCAATACATTTTCGGGTTGAAGATATCGAAGAGAAAGATGTACATGCATTTATACGCAGCTTTAATACTCCGTTTGATTTGGAAAAGGATGTATTGTTCAAAACGGCGTTGCTACGATCCGGTGAAAAATCCATTATTGTTTTCTGCATTCATCATATTATTACCGATGGTACCTCTTTGGGATTGCTTCTTGAAGATTTCATGGAATTATATAACGGTAGAACAGTGCAACAACCGAAATATGCTTTGAAAGAATACTCCTCGTGGAAGCAACAATTTAACACTACCGAAGCGTTTAGAAATCAACAAAAATATTGGCTTGATAAATATCGCACCGATGTCCCGGTATTAAATTTACCTTATGATTATCCTCGGCCCAAAGCTCTAAATTACAGCGGAAGCACCTTTAAGACTTTTATTAATATGGAATTGTTCGGAAAAATAAAAAAGTTAGCTTCTGAAAGCCATACAACAGAGTATGCTGTTTTATTTTCAGTTTTTAACGCTACAATCCACCGTTATACCCACCAAGATGATTTTGTAATAGGAACTCCTGTAGCCAGCCGTGGGATAAAAAATGCGGATCATATCGTTGGAATGCTGGTTAATACGCTTCCAATCAGAATTAATATTGATAATAATTGCAAATTTATAGATTATTTAAATGAATTTAGCAAAAATATATTTAAGGATCTTGCCAACCCCAATTATTACAATGAAGAATTAATAGAGCAGTTGAATTTGAAGCCTGAGATGAATAGAAATGCACTCTTTGATGTTGTTTTTAATATGCAAAATATGCAGGTTCCAGCAGTTAGTTTGGATGGAGTGGAAATGGTTGCGCTTGAAAACACTTCTGCAACCACCAAGGTTGATTTAACACTGGAAATCACCCCGCTTAATAAGGGATATGAAATGAATATTGAATTCTCTACGGAGTTATTTAAGGAAGATACCCTTAGAGACTTCATCGGCAAGTATATTCATTTGCTGAATACCTTCACGAACAATCCTGAAATTCGAATAAAAGAAGCTGAAATATTAAATGATACCGAGATCAGTGAATTTTTATATCAGTTTAATCAAACTGAGACCTTTGTGGAGAATATTACATTCAAGGATGCTTTTGAAAGACAAGTTGAACACACACCTGATCGTATTGCAATTAAATTCGGTGAGCAAACGATATCTTATTCGGAACTGAATCAAAGAGCCAATTGGATTGCAAAATATATTAATACAAATAGACAAGACGAGAATAATATCGTCGCTGTATTGATGGAGAGAAGCATTGAAAGAGCCATCGTCTTAATAGGCTGCCTAAAATCAGGCAACGCATATCTTCCCATAGAGCCAGGCTATCCGTCCGAACGAATGAATTACATGGTTAACGACAGCAAGTCCTCCATTCTTATGACTGACAATATTCTTTCTTATAATGTTGACTTTTCCGGACATATTTTAAATATTAGCAATAAGGAGAGCCTGGAGAGAATAGAAGAAAATTGCAGTACAGGTATAGACCCTGATGATGCCGCTTATATTATTTATACATCGGGGACAACTGGAAACCCCAAGGGAGTAATTGTCCGGCACTCTAATGTATGGGGCTACATCTGCGCATTTCAGCATGAATTCAATTTAAGAGAGTGTGATATTGTTTTACAACAGGCATCGTATAGTTTTGATACATTCACAGAAGAAATGCTTCCCATTTTAACAGTAGGCGGCTGTGTTTCTATATGTACAAAAGAGGAAGTAACGGATATCAGTTTATTAACCCGTAAAGTGGTTGATGAGAAAATTACGGTTATTTCCGCTTCCCCTTTACTTATAAATGAACTAAATAAAGTCGCTATGAAGTGCTCTGTTCATACCTATATAAGCGGTGGAGATATTTTGAGATGGGAATATATTAGCAATCTCGTAAATAGCTCTAATGTGTACAATACCTATGGCCCTACAGAAACAACGGTCTGCGCTACATACCATAAATGCAGCAAGAAGGACAAGGATAAACAAATTCCGATTGGAAGACCTATTGCCAATTATAAAATTTATGTTTTGGATGAAGCGGATAAACTTTGTCCGGCAGGAGCAGTAGGTGAGATTTGTATCGGTGGTATAGGTGTTTCAAAAGGTTATTTAAGAAATACTGCTTTGACAAATGAGAAGTTTATTTTTAACCCCTATGCGGAAGAAGAAACAATTTACAAAACAGGGGATTTAGGCAGATGGACCTCCAATGGGGAACTAGAGTATATGGGCAGAAAGGACAAACAGGTTAATATTAGAGGGTATCGAATTGAAACTCAAGAAATTGAAAGACAACTATTAAAGTATGAGCTTGTGGAAGATGCCGCCGTCGTAGATCTGGAAAATGCAGAGGGCGAAAAATATCTGACGGCATATATTATACCTAATGGTGAAATTAAAATAGACACTTTGAAAAAGTATCTATCACAATATTTGCCGGAATATATGATTCCTGCGTATTTTGTGCCTCTTCAATCTTTGCCTGTAACTTCAAATGGCAAGCTGGACAAAAAAGCTTTACCCAGTCCGCAACAAAATATGTTGATTAGTGAAGAGTACGAAGAAGCCAGAAACGATGTCGAACAAGAATTGGTGAGAATCTGGGAAGATGTATTGGGTATTCAAAAGATAGGAATTAATCATAACTTTTTTGAACTCGGAGGTCATTCTTTAAAATTAACTGTTATGGCTTCTCGGATACACAAGGAGCTGGGAGTTGAGCTTAAAATAAATGAGTTGTTTTCCTTGCAAACCATCAGGGAAATTAGCGAACACATCGGCCATATTGGGAAAACGGCTTTTTCTGAAATTAGGCCAATTGAGAAAAGCGAATGGTATGAAGTGTCATCTGCCCAAAAACGGATGTACATGCTTCAGAGATTTGATGTGCAAAGCAATGGCTATAATATTTCAGGCGCACTGTCCATAACCGGTGGAATGGATATTAAACGAGTGGAATACGTAATTGAAAAGCTCGTTTGCAGACACGAATCGTTGCGAACATATTTTATTGAAAATAACGGACATATTGTACAGAAGATTTGTGATGAGGTTGATTTCAAAATTAATTATATCAATGACTCAACATATAATGCACATGAAATAATAGATACCATTATTCAGCGATTCGATTTGAATCAGGCGCCGTTGTTTCGAGTTACAATCATAAGGGAATCGGAAGTCAAGCATGTGATTGTTTTTGATATGCACCATATTATTTCAGATGGTGTGTCTATTGGGGTGCTTGTTAATGAATTTTCGAGACTTTATGCGGGTGAGAATCTTGATCCTCTTTACCTCCAATATAAAGATTTCGCCGACTGGCAGAATAAAGTGCTTACATCCGAGAAAATTAAAGATCAAGAAGAGTATTGGGTAAGTCTGCTGTCTGGAGAATTGCCCGTGTTAAACATGCCTACAGACTTCATTAGACCCGCTGTCCAAAGCTTTGAAGGAAAAACGATAAGAGAGAAAATAGATGCCAGGCTTTACAATAAATTAAGTACAATTGCGAAAGAAACCGGCAGCACAATGTATATGCTTTTACTGTCTTCTATTAACATTTGGCTTGCCAAGTATACCGGGCAGTCGGATATTATCATTGGCAGTCCTATTGCGGGGCGCTACAATACTGATTTGCAAAATGTTGTCGGTATGTTTGTAAACACCCTAGCTATGAGAAACTTTCCTGAGCGTAACAAAACTTTCAGACAATTTCTGGAGGAAGTTAAACAGAATTGCTTGAACGCATATCAAAATCAAGATTATCAGTTTGAGGAATTAATCGATAAATTGAATCTGCGCAGAGATATGAGCAGAAACCCTCTGTTTGATGTAATGTTTACTATGCAAAATATGGATAACCAACAGGTCGATATCCAGGGTCTTACTTTTGAAAGATTTGATCATGAGTATAATATTTCCAAATTCGACATTTCAATTACAGCAGAAGAATTCCAAGGTGAACTGCTAATTGAGCTTGAATATTGTACCAGGCTCTTCATAGACAAGACTGCCAGCTCTATGATCACACACTTGATTAATATTTTGGAGGATATTGCAGAAAATACGGACGTTAGGCTTGAGGATATAGAAATGTTATCGGAAGATGAGGAAGCTTATATATTGGAAGAATTAAACCAAACCTATAAGGAGTATCCTTCAACGCTTACCTTCCAACAATTGTTTGAGGAGCAAGTGCTCAAAAATCCTGGAAAGCAGTCGGTTATCTACGGAGAGCAACATTTAACGTATTCTGAGTTACACCATCGTTCCAACTCGTTGGCCCGGGTCTTAAGAGGAAAGGGAATAGGAAGAAACAGCATTGCGGGGATTATGGTAGAAAAGTCTTTGGACATGATTGTGGGCATTCTGGCGATTATTAAGGCAGGCGGGGCTTATCTTCCCATTGATCTCAATTATCCCGAGGAACGAATAAAGTATATGCTTGCTGATAGTGAAGCTCAAATCATCCTTACCCAAAAACGATTAATTGAAAAAGCTGGACATACATGCAGTTTTATTGATATTGATGATCCTATAAATTATGCAGAAGACAGCTCAAACCTCAACAATATAAATGTTCCTACCGACTTGATCTATGTTATTTACACCTCGGGGACAACCGGAAAACCTAAGGGTGTAATGATTGAACATAGAAACCTGGTCAATATGACATTTGCTTGGATGAATCATTATAAACTGGATGTAATTGAGGCTAAGCTGTTGCAAATGGCGAGCCTATCGTTTGACGTCTTTGCGGGCGATCTGTGC
This sequence comes from Paenibacillus forsythiae T98, assembly GCF_000520735.1. Classification (GTDB taxonomy): domain Bacteria; phylum Bacillota; class Bacilli; order Paenibacillales; family Paenibacillaceae; genus Paenibacillus_AQ; species Paenibacillus_AQ forsythiae. The sequence continues at coordinate 18,556 of NZ_ASSC01000352.1, read as the reverse complement.
AGAAGCTTGCTGACAGGGGGTAGCTTGTACATTTGCCCTGATGAGATCAAGCTGGAATTGAAATCTCTCTATGCATTAATTAGCGAGAACAACATTAACATATTTGAATCCACACCCGGTTTGATTATTCCGTTCATGGATTATATTTATGAGAATCAACTGAATATTGACAAGTTGAAAATCGTAATTATGGGCTCCGATACATGTCCAATTGAAGAGTTCAAAAAGATCGTTGACAGATTTGGCCGTAACATGAGAATACTCAATAGCTATGGAGTAACGGAAGCTACCATTGATTCGAGTTATTATGAAGCCGAATTGCATCAAATTCCCCAGCTAATAAATACGCCTATAGGAAAGCCTCTGGACAATAGTCAATTTTATATATTGAATAGTTCATTGAAACCGCAGCCTGTAGGTGTCAGCGGCGAGCTATATATTGGAGGAAAAGGCGTAGCCCGAGGATATTTCAAAAATGAGAAATTAACATCCGAAAAGTTTATCGCAAACCCATTCAGGCCTGGTGAAAGGATGTATAAGACCGGCGATTTGGCCAGATGGTTGCCTGACGGAAATGTTGAGTTTTTTGGAAGAGAGGATTATCAAGTTAAAATTAGAGGCTACAGGATCGAAATAAGAGAAATTGAAAATCAGTTGCTTCAATATGAAGGTATAAAAGAAGCTGTGGTTATTGATAAACAAGACGAGAAAGGCATGTCTTATTTGTGCGCGTTTGTCACTGCCCCAGGGCTGATTGATGCCAGAATGCTCAAGGAATATTTGTCTACAAAACTGCCGGATTACATGGTTCCATCTTTTTTCGAGCAGTTGCAGGGAACGTTGCCAATAACCCCTAATGGCAAGATCGACAGGAGGAAACTGTCTGAGTATGAACTGAATATTCAGGGGCTCAATGAATACGTGGCCCCGGTTACCTTTACTGAGCAAAAACTGGCGCCTATTTGGATGGACGTTCTGGGGGTAAAAGCAGCAGGAGCATATGATAATTTTTTTGAACTGGGAGGTCATTCATTAAAAGCAATTGCTCTGGCGTCCCGAATTCATAAAGAATTCAATGTGGAAGTCCCGCTTAAAGATATTTTCAAAGCTCCTACAATAAGAGGAATAAGCAAATATATAGATGCGTCCGTAGAAAATAAATATGATGCTATTAAAAAAGCAACTCAAAAGAAATGGTATGAAGCCTCTTCACCCCAAAAAAGAATGTATATGCTGCAACAGTTGGACCCTGACAATTTGGGATATAACATGTCTGCGGCAATTAGAATTCGTGGCGATTTAAAGTGGGACAGATTTGAACAAAGCTTGCGTGATTTATTCCTCAGACATGAAGCATTAAGAACCTGTTTTGCAATCGAGGATGGCAATATCGTGCAAAAAATAGGTGAATCCGTGGATTACCGCTGCGAATGTAGCGAAATGACGGAAGTTGATATCAATGCAGAATTGCAGAGGTTCGTCAGCCCGTTTGATTTAGGCAAAGCTCCATTGATGAGGGTCAAACTAATAAAGCTGCAAGAATATTATGTATTGCTGTTTGATATTCACCACATCATTTCTGATGGGCTGTCTATTGACATCTTGATTAATGATCTCGGCAAAATATATTCGTCACAACCGCTTGAACCGCTGGATGTACACTATAAGGATTACTCCGAATGGCAGAACGAGATGCTTCATTCGGAAATGTTATTGCCGCAAGCAAAATACTGGGGAGAAGTTTTTGACGGGGACCTTCCCATATTAAATTTGCCTCTGGATTTTGCAAGACCTAAGATTCAGAGCTATGAGGGCGCAGTGATGGATGCTATTCTGGAAGCTGAGTTGACCAGCAAAGTCAAAAAATTAGCGGCATCGTACGGGTCTACTGTATACACTGTGTTGCTATCGGCGATAAACATTTTATTATCAAAGTACAGCGGCCAGGAGGAAATAATAGTAGGTGGCATAACAGCAGGAAGAAACAAGCTTGAGATGGACCGTATTGTAGGTGTATTTATTAATACTTTGGCTTTAAGAAATGTTATAAATCCAAATGAGAAATATGGGGTCTTTCTGGAAAAAGTAAGAGATAAGGCTATTGCTGCTTACGAGCATCAGGATTACCCATTTGAAGAACTGCTAAATCAATTAAACGTTAAACGCGATCCGGCTAGAAGTCCGTTATTTGATGTCATGTTTTCAATGGAAGATGATTTATCTTTCAATACATTGGAAATCGAAAATATTGCATTTGAACCAATTGCAACTGAAAGAAAGGCGGTAAATTTTGATTTACGGTTTATTGCTGTTAATCGTGACGATGAACTTGCCATTAAAATTGAATATTGTACCAAGCTATTTAAAGCCAGCACGATTCAAAGAATGCTTTCTCATTTGATTAATGTAATCGGGCAAATAACCCAAAACTCCGAACTGAATATTTCGGATATTCATTTGTTGACTAATGATGAGAAGAACGCCATTTTATATGAATTTAACAATACCGATGTAACTTACCCTAGAGAAAAAACGTTTATCGAGCTGTTCGAAGAACAAGTAAGCAAAACCCCCGATGCACTGGCAGTAATCACCAATGACAGCTATTTGTCCTATAATGAACTGAATATCAAGGCCAATAAACTTGCAAAAGTATTAAGAGCTGAAGGAGTTTCCAGGAATAGGATTGTGGCCGTTATTATTGACCGTTCGGAAAGTATGCTTGTAAGTATTTTTGCCATCATTAAGGCGGGCGGCGCTTATTTGCCTATTGATCCAGATTATCCGGATAGCCGAATTAATTACATTTTAGAAAATAGTCAAGCAGCTTTGGTTCTGACCCGGAAAAAGTTCTTCTCAAAGGTAAAAGCAGCTTTACCCAAGCTTGATGTGGACAAACAGTACAGTGAATCAGGTGGAGAAAATTTACAAATCATCAACTCTCCCCAGGATTTAATCTATGTTATTTATACTTCGGGTTCTACCGGAAATCCGAAGGGGGTAATGATTGAACACCGTTCGTTGATTAACAGATTAGATTGGATGCAACAAGCATATCCACTATCGACAGCAGATACTATTTTACAGAAAACTACTTATACTTTTGACGTATCTGTGTGGGAATTATTATGGTGGTCAGTTGTTGGAGCAACAGTGTATTTGTTGGGGCATAACCAGGAGAAGGATGCTTCCGCTATTGTTGACATTATTTCAAAACGCCAGATAACTACAGTACATTTTGTTCCTTCCATGTTAAGAATATTCCTGGATTTTGTTGAAGACCATAACAGATCTAATGATTTAAAATCCTTAAAGAGAGTTTTTGCCAGTGGTGAAGCGTTACAGACAAAGCAAGTAAGTGAGTTTGAAGAAAGATTATTTAACAGGTTCGGGACGCAATTAATTAATTTGTACGGCCCAACGGAGGCTACTATTGATGTGTCTTATTACAATTGCTTTGAACAAAAGCTGGGTAGAACCGTTCCCATTGGTAAGCCCATTAATAACATCAAATTGTATATCGTTGATAAGAATAACGCGCTTATGCCCGTCGGTATTCCCGGAGAGCTGTGTATTGCAGGAGATGGGGTAGCGAGAGGGTACTTAAATAATCAGGAGCTTACCGATCAAAAGTTTGTTGCTAACCCGTATATACCTCATTCCAAATTGTATAAAACAGGGGATTTGGCAAGATGGTTAGAGGATGGAAATATTGAATATTTGGGCAGAATAGATCATCAGGTTAAACTGAGAGGATTCAGAATCGAATTAGAAGAGATAGAAAATGTACTGCATAAATACCCCGGAATCAAAGAAACCGTTGTAGTCATGAAAACAGATTCTGATCAATATGAATATTTGTGCGCATATTTTACAGCAGATCAAAATATAACCGGCAAGCAGCTTAGACAGTACCTGATTGAAAGGCTGCCTGAATATATGGTTCCATCTTATTTTGAACAGCTGCTCTGCATGCCTCTGACTTCCAATGGAAAGCTTGACAGGAAGCAGCTTCCCGATCCGGTGCGGGGTGCTTCAGTAAGCTCTGTTTATAAAGAACCAAGTAACACGGTGGAATTGAAAATAGCGGGGATATGGAAAGATTTATTACAATTGAATGAGGTGGGCGTTGAGGATAACTTTTTTGAACTAGGCGGACATTCATTAAAAGTGACCCAAATGATTTCTCAAATTTCCAAAAAGCTTAGTGTGGATGTACCTTTCAGGCAGATATTTGATTCACCTACAATTAAAGAATTGGCAGTATATATTCTACAAAAAGCAAGTGCAAGTGCTGAGGCGATTCCTGTTGCATCCACCCAGATGTACTATCAGGTGTCCTCGGCGCAAAAAAGAATGTATCTTCTGCATCAATTTGATAACACCAGTGTTGTATACAACATGCCCGAGATTATTTTAATAGAAGGAGCTATCCATAGAGAAAAGCTTCAACACGCCATTGATGATTTATGCGCTAGACATGAAAGTCTTAGAACCCGGTTTAATATGATTAATGGTGAAATTGTACAATTCATTGACGAAGGTGTTTCCCCTATCGTTGAATATGAGCAAGTAAAGGATGGAAACCTTGATGAAATCATCGAGTATTTTGTACAACCGTTTAATTTAAGCAGATCCCCACTTTTCAGAGTTAAAGTTATAGAAATTCAAGTTAATCATTTTGCACTTGTTTTCGACATGCATCATATTATTTCCGACGGGGTTTCAAAAGCTATTTTGGTTGAGGATTTTATTCAATTATATTCCGGCCAGAAGCTGGCTCCACTGGCATTGCAGTATAAAGATTATGCCGAATGGATAAATAGTTCACTTCAGGAGATAGAGCTGTCTCCAAAAAGGGCCTATTGGCTGGAACGGTTTTCTAACGAGATACCATTGCTAAACATAAAAACGGATTTTTCAAGACCTTTGGTTCAAAGCTTTAAAGGAAATACGAAAACTTTTAAATTGAACGCATCAGAAGTAATAAGAATAAAAAAACTGGCCAATGATCAAGAAAGCACACTGTATATGGTCTTTTTGTCGGTAATAAATATTATGTTATCCAGGTATAGCGGACAGGAAGACATTTTAGTAGGTACCCCGGTTACCGGGAGAACACATCCGGATTTGCAAAACATAGTTGGAATGTTCGTAAATACCCTTGTGATGAGGAACTATCCATTAAAAGAACATAGTTACAGAGAATTCCTGCAAGAAGTTAAAGAGGTGGTATTGGAGGCTTACGAGAATCAGGAATATCAGTTTGAGATTTTATTAGATGAATTAAATATAAAACGGGATATAAGCAGAAATCCTCTGTTCGACGTCATGTTCACCATGCTGGATGATGAAAAAGTGGAAATGAGCTTTGATGGATTAACTTTAAAAGCCTATCAGGAGACCGGTAAGACCTGCAAATTTGATTTGAATTTCTCTGTTGCTGTATTGGAAGAGGAGATTTCAATTAGTATCCAGTATTGTACGGATCTTTTTAAGGAAGAAACTATTGAGCAAATGGGTGAACATCTGAGGAATATTATAGCGGCCATCGTTGATGATTATACGTTAAAAATCAAGGACATCAATATTTTAAACGAGAGAGAAGAACATAAAATATTATTCGACTTCAATGCTTCCGAATATGGTTGGTCGAACAGTCTAACAGTTCAAGAGCTTTTCGAAGAACAAGCGAGAAAACAGGGCGACGCTCTGGCAGTCGTCTTTGAAGACGAAGCTATAACCTATAAGGAATTAAATGAAAGAGCGAATCAAGTAGCCTGGTCATTGAGAAAGCTGGGAGTGAAGCCTAACTCTGTTGTTGCACTAATGATGGAGAAGTCTATTGAAATGATCATTGGCATGATTGGAGTAATTAAATCAGGTGCAGCCTATTTACCTTTGGATGTTAAATATCCAGTTGAAAGAATTCAATATCAGTTATTGGACAGCGATGTGCAACTGTTAATAACAGATAAGAGCGCGGTCCGTCTGGATGATTTTACAGGGAAGGTCCTGAATATTTCGGATTTAAGTAATTTAAGCCATAGTGATGAAACTGATCATTTGGACAATGTGAATTGCCCCGAAGATGCGGTCTATGTTATTTATACTTCAGGAAGTACCGGGAAATCCAAGGGGGTCTTGATTGAACACAGAAACTTGGTGAGCTTAAATCACTCCTTGAACAAATTAATTTATGACCAGTATCCAGAGCCTTTAAATATTGCGCTTTTAGCCCCTTACATTTTTGATGCGTCTGTCAAACAGATATTTGCCAGTTTACTAAACGGTCACTGTCTGTGCTTAATACGGGATGAATATAAAACGGACAGCCGTATGCTTATTGATTTTTATAATCAACACAAAGTTGACGTCTCGGATGGAACACCGATCATTTTAAGTCTACTCTGTGATGATAATTTGCCAAATGAATCCCAACTCGGGGTTAAATATTTTATTATCGGTGGAGATGTTCTATTGCCGGAAACTGTGCATGAATTCAGAAGAGGGATTGGAGCGAACGTCAATATTGTAAATATTTATGGTCCAACAGAGTGTTGTGTGGATGCTACTGCATTTACGATTGACGAAGATACATTAAAAATAGGCAGCAATATACCGATAGGGAAACCGTTGGCTAATACGAAAATTTATATTTTAGATCACAATATGAAGCCGGTTCCTGTCGGTGTAGAAGGCGAAATTTATATTTCAGGATATGGCGTTGGCAGAGGCTATATAAATAATGAAATGTTAACCCAACAAAAATTTATCTCTAACCCGTTTAGCACTGGTGAGAGAATGTACCGGACCGGGGATTCAGGGAAATGGTTATATGACGGGAATATAGAGTACATTGGCAGAATAGACAATCAGGTGAAAATAAGAGGTTATCGAATTGAGCCTTCAGAAGTGGAAGAAGCTTTATTAAAGCATGAAAATATTAAGCAAGTAGCGGTAATTGATAAAAAAGAGACGGATTCAGTTAAATATTTATGTGCTTATTTTGTCAGTTCAGAATTCGAGGAACTAAGTAATCTAAGAGGATTTTTATCCAAAATATTGCCCGATTATATGATCCCTGCACAATTTATTCAACTGGACCAGCTGCCTGTAACAGCCAACGGGAAGCTTGACAAGAGCAAGCTTCTTGAAATGAAGATGAAGTCCGTAAATACTAATCAATACGAAGAACCGCGAAGCCGTCTCGAAAAAGAGTTGCAGAAGGTATGGTCAGAAACATTGCATGTAGAAAATATAGGCATAAACGACAATTTTTTTGAATTGGGTGGCAATTCAATAGCTGCCTTAAAAATTGTTGCAGCATTGCGGGGAATTCATCAGCTGAATATTGGGGATGTGTTCAGAGCACAAACAATTAAGGAACTAGGCGCCATTTTAGATCTTAGAACAACCAATAAAATATTTATCAGTACAGAGGCTGAGGCAGTAAAATTGCTATTCGATAAATTCGGCATTGTATCCGGATATGAACATTTCTTGAATGAAGGAATGGAAATAATTATTTTATTTGTAAACAAAATGAGTGACGAGGCAAATGATTTCATAAAAGATAAGTTTGAGTATAGCATTTCTCCAAATTATATCTGTATGGCCGAGGAGAAAGCCATTATAGACAATACTGCAGGTAAGACGCTCGTCAATTACGACGATGTTTGCGAACTGCTTGAGCTTGAGAATTTACAAAATTGCCTTGAGGACCCATTGGATCTGTGGAATAAAGCAGAGCTATCATTTACCTCCTTTGAAAAAAGTTTGTTTGTTCAGCCCGTAGAGAAGAGCTATCCAATACTCCCAATCCAACGTTATACTTTGGAATACAATTCAAAAATTTTGGTCGAGATTGCTCTTGAGGAAACTCCTGATTATGACATACTGCGGAGTGTTACGAATGATGTGCTCAAGACCTTTGGATTGCTCCGAAGTAAAGTTGCAGCTGGTGAACAAGGGGCATATTGGGAGGAGTATAGATACCCTGACCATCAAGCAGGAATCTATGATGTCCCTGTGATTGATATTTCCAGCTATGACCAGCAGTCGCAAAACTGCTTGATAAATACTGTCAGAACTAAACTGAATGACAGCGAATTTGGCGGTTTGTTGTATAGAGCCCTGATTCTAAAAAAGGATAGAAGACAAGCAGTCGTCATGTGGTCGCTTCATCATAGTATTTTTGATGGAGAGAGCAGCAGAATTTTGAAGCAAACTTTCATGCAGTATTTGCATAACTATAAGCGGAGTGGAGTAAATGAAATATTGCCAATCAAGGACTACGACATTTTCATAAGTGACATTACCCAAAACTCATTAAGTGTCAGTGCGCAGGATTTAATTTCTGTGTTGGAGCTTGAAAAATTCAAAGTTCTTCAACGTGGTACCCATAATGCAATAACCGACAAAGTTAAGGACGAGGCAAGCCGTTTATTATGTGTAAGCTTGGCTGTTCCAGAAGAACATAAAGACTATTTCAACGAAAATGTGTGGGAAATTTCGTTTGAACTATTTTGCGCTTTTTGTTCAACGTATTTAAACGTTGATAAAGTACCGGCACTGATTTATAGCAATGGCAGAAAGCTCGGAGATAATTACCATAGCTCGATTGGTGAGTATATAGATTTAACTCCGATAGTAGTTGACGTTCAATCTCAGATATCGCACTGGTCAATATTGAAAGACAAAATCGATTATTTGACGAACAACAAAATTAACTTTTCTAATTTGGTTTTGGACAGCGGCAGCGATAATTTTGTGAAGGACTACTTCATAAATCCAATCAACGGAAGACTGAATGATCAACTAATGTTTAACTTCTTAGGCTACAAGTCTTTACAGGAGCAAGAAACATTGCGACATTCGTACAGTGATCATTTGAATCATTTGGCTAGTCGGGATAAAGATTCAGAAGTTCTAAATGGCATCACTTTTAATACGATGTATTCAGAGAGCAACATTGTTGTTATGGTAAATTCCTTGAGTAAAAAAGATGAAGAGCTAATGGAGGCTACTATTACGGCAAAACTATTGGATTACCTTGAACGGCAAAATGTAATGAATTTGGAGTGAGTTTCCGACAGCGAATATTTTAAGTAATAGCAGCCCAGCAGCTTAATATGGAAATATTTTGATTCCATATTAAGCTGTCTTGGTCACTGTTAGGAGCGGCGAGTTTATTTGTAGAATTAAATAGTGACAGGGGACCTCTTGATTGGGAAGCTTTAAAAACATGGTGCGTCTGTATACCAACCTGCCGAACAAAATATATATTCTATGTATCTGTATGGTTATTAATGGTCTGGGCAGTTTTGTGTTTCCATTAATTACATTTATACTCAAATTGAAAATAGGCTTTACCGAAGACCAAATTGGCTTAATTATTACATTATTTATTATATGTCAAGCGCCATGCTTATTAATTGGGGGCAAATTGATTGATCATTATGGAAGAAAGCCCTTAATTATTTTCTCCTATATGCTGGCTGGGTCTTGTTATTTAGCCTGCAGCCTGATAGAGCCAAGCTTTTTTATGGGCTTGCTGATTATTGTGGCCTCCATCTTATTTTCAGTTACGGGGCCAGTTTTCAATACGTTAATCGCGGATTTTACAAATGAAGAAAATCGCAACGCTTCGTTTTCAATAATGTACTTGGCAAATAATATCGGGTTCTCAGTATCGCCCCTGTTGGGTGGGTTACTGTTCTCAAAATATTTAAGTATTCTGTTTATTGTCAATGCGGCAAGTATGATCATTTCAATTATAATTTTTTGCCTATTTATTAAAGAGCCCTACAGTTTTAAGGAAAGTGAGACTGGAAAACCAAGGAATCTAGCGGAGAGCCGGTCTTATCAGGAAAAAACAGTAGGAATATTAGTTAATAATCCTATACTTATCCTCGCAGCTCTGGTTATGTTTGTATACCAGTTTTCATATTCCCAATGGGGCTTTCTTCTTCCTTTACAAATGGTGGATCGATTCAATGCAGCCGGCACACAATTTTACGGAATTATTGCTGGCATAAATGGGTTTGCTGTAATTTTTTTGACTCCCTTGTTAACCTACAAACTAAGGAGAATTAGTGCAATAAATCTCATTATTTTCGGAGGAGTCTGCTATGCTGCGGCCTTTATAACATTTGGCATTGCGAATACATTAAGTGTATTCGTAATTGCTATTGCCATAATGACATTGGGAGAGGTAATGATAGTAATGAACTATAACGTATTTATAGCTAATAATACGCCTGAAACTCACCGAGGCAGAATACTTTCACTGCTGCCCATTATAACAGGCTCAGGGTATGCATTAGGTCCGGTTGTTGTCGGTAATTTTATTGATTTGGGCTATACGAAAATATGGATACTTCTTGGTATTAGCGTATTCGGGGCCGCAATAGCGATGCGCTCTCTAGCAGTCAGGAAAATTCAACGCAAGTATCCACTGTAAGGAGGATGGAGGTACTCCAATTGAGGTAATTTATAAAATTATTAGAACACGTGGAATTGCTTGATTCGACAGTGGACTTTGTATTTTACGCTTGATTGGCCCATCGGTAGATTTGGCTCTTTAAGCATAAAAAATTCCGGTCCAATGACCGGAATCCCGTGTAAATCAAGTATCGAGACGACAGGATTTGAACCTGCGACCTCTTGCTCCCGAAGCAAGCGCTCTACCAAGCTGAGCCACGTCTCGTTAGTGGATATAATCAGGAAATATTGCGCCCGAACAATTAGAGATTATACGCCTGTTTGCGATTATTGTAAAGATATGTTTTAAGAATGTGAACGGAGATTTTGACCGTCGGCCGCAGTATGTATAACGTTCGTGAGTATGTATAATGTACATATGAGAAAATTTAGCAGGACGGCGCAAAATTCGTCGCTCTTAGGAGGAGTAAACTATGGACCTGGGTTTGAGAGGGAAAAAGGCGGTAATAACCGGCGGCAGCAAAGGAATCGGCTTGGCCACGGCTGTTGTTCTGGCAAGTGAGGGCGCGGAGGTGGCGATCATTGCCCGAACGCCGGAGCCGCTTGAGGCGGCGGCGCGGCATATATATGAAGCGACAGGAAAGGAAGCGCTGGTTATTCAGGCCGATATTTCGTCGGAGGAGGGCGCCCGGCGGGCGGTCGAGACGGCTGGCGCGCAATTTGGCGGCGTCGATATTCTGATCAATAACGCTGGCACCTCCGCAGCCAAGCCGTTCGAGGAAGTAACCGCTGAAGGCTGGGACACCGATCTCGATCTGAAGCTGCTGGGCGCGGTACACTGCGCGCGGGCGGCGATTCCGTATATGCGGAAGGCGGGCGGCGGAGCCGTCGTCAACGTCACCGCCGTCAAAGGCAAGGCTCCGTCCGCCGCTTCCTTGCCAACGTCTGTAAGCCGCGCTGCGGGCCTTGCGCTGACCAAAGCGATGAGCAAGGATTTGGCCGGAGCGGGTATTCGCGTCAATGCGGTATGCATCGGTCTCATCCGAAGCGACCAAATCGAGCGGAAATGGAAGCAGGCTGCCCCGGAGCTTAGCTGGGAGGAGTTCTCCACCGACCAGCGCCACGGCATTCCCCTGGGAAGGATCGGCGAAGCGGAGGAAGCGGCTAAGGTAATCGCGTTCCTGGTGTCCGATGCGGCGTCATACGTTACCGGAACATCGGTCAATATCGACGGAGGCTCTTCGGCGGTGCTGTAACGAGGACGGCGGCTTCACGGCGGATCGGGTGAGAGCAGACCTGCCTGACCTATCTTCACTAGCAGATTGACAGGAACGTAGAGCATGGATATACTTATGATGATAAAATGCGTTAACAGCATAGCTATGAATACGCAGATGAAATGAAGTACGCCGGAAACAAGGCTTCAGCAGAGAACGGATTCCCTTGCGGGTGACGCAAGCGGCTGCGAGAATCCGGAAGACGGGCCGGCGGAAAGCTGATTTCGGAGTGCGGGTACAAGCCCGCCGGATGGTTCCGTTAACGGCCGTAACAAGGCGATCGCCCACTGGAAGCGTGTCCCGGTGCATCTTTTAATTAAGATGCCGTGACGCAACCGGGCGATAACCAGGGTGGTACCGCGATATGAATCGTCCCTGAATTATTCAGGGGCGTTTTTTTGTTTTACATTATTAAACCGACGGGAGCTGTATCAGATGAAAGCAAGTGAAATCCGTTCCAAATGGCTGACGTTCTTTGAAGGCAAAGGCCATAAAATCGAGCCCAGCGCATCGCTCGTCCCTCATAACGATCCATCGCTCTTGTGGATCAATGCGGGCATGGCGCCGCTTAAAGCTTATTTCGACGGGCGCGTGAAGCCGGAAAATCCGCGTCTAGCGAATTCGCAGAAGTGTATCCGGACAAATGACATTGAGAACGTCGGCAAGACGCGCCGGCACCATACATTTTTTGAAATGCTGGGCAACTTCTCCATCGGAGACTATTTCAAGGAAGAAGCGATTACCTGGGCATGGGAATTCCTGACCGGCAAGGAGTGGATCGGCTTCGATCCGGACCGTCTGGCTGTTACGGTCTATCCCGAGGATGAAGAAGCGTACAAGTTCTGGAATGAAAAAATCGGACTGCCCGCAGAGCGCATCATCAAGCTGGAGGACAACTTCTGGGATATCGGCGAAGGGCCGTGCGGACCTTGTACGGAAATCTTCTACGACCGGGGCGAGGCCTACGGCAGCGACATGTCGGACCCGGAAATGTATCCGGGCGGCGAGAACGAACGCTATCTCGAAGTATGGAACCTGGTGTTCTCGCAGTTCAACCACAATAAGGACGGCAGCTACACGCCGCTTCCGAACAAGAACATTGATACCGGCGCGGGCCTGGAGCGTTTCGCTTCCATCCTTCAGGACGTGGATTCGAACTTCGACACCGACCTGTTCCAGCCGATCATTCAAACAACGGCGAAGCTGGCCGGGGTGAACTACAAGGATAATCTGGAGCAGGACATCGCGCTGAAGGTCATCGCCGATCATATCCGTACCGTGACTTTTGCGGTAGGCGACGGGGTGCTGCCTTCCAATGAAGGCCGCGGCTATATTATCCGCCGTCTATTGCGCCGCGCAGTGCGCTACGGCAAGACGCTTGGCCTTGACCGTCCATTCATGTACGAGCTGACGAGCATTGTGGGCGACATTATGGGCGTCTACTACCCTACCGTGGTGGAGAACCGCGAATATATTTCCAAAATCATCCGTACGGAAGAGGAGCGCTTCCACGAAACGCTGTCCGACGGCCTGGCAATCCTGGGCGAAATCAGCGACCGGGCGAAGGCGGACGGCGTGGACACGATCAACGGAGCGGACGCGTTCAAGCTGTATGACACCTATGGCTTCCCGTTCGACCTGACGGAAGACTACGCTGCGGAGCAGGGGCTGAAGGTCGACCGCGAAGGGTTCGACGCGGCGATGCAGGAGCAGCGCGACCGGGCAAGAGCGGCCCGCCATGACAGCGGCAGCATGAAGGTGCAGGGCGGCGCATTGTCCGAGCTGACGGTTAAAAGCGAATTTGTTGGTTATAATGACCTCGTAGCCGAAACGAAAATCGCTGCGATCGTCGTTGGCGACGAGCTGGTGGACAGCGCCGGCGAAGGCGCCGAGGCGCAGGTTATCCTGGAATCGACTCCTTTTTATGCCGAGAGCGGCGGCCAGGTCAGCGACCACGGCGTGCTGACAGGCACCTCCGTTACGGCGAAGGTGAACGGATTGTTCAAAGCGCCGCGCGGCCAGCATGTTCATCTCGTAACGGTGGAATCCGGCGAGCTTAAAGTGGGCGATACGGTCCGCGCCGAGGTGGACCGGGCGGAGCGCGAGGATGTTGTGAAGAACCACACGGCCACCCATCTGCTGCATAAAGCGCTGAAGGAAGTGCTCGGCGGCCACGTCAACCAGGCGGGTTCGCTGGTGGAAGGGCAGCGTCTGCGGTTCGACTTCTCGCATTTTGGCGCGATTACGCCGGAAGAGCTGACGGAAATCGAGCATAAGGTCAATGAGCAGATCTGGCGCGGACTGGATGTTGTGATCGACAACAAACCGATCGATGAAGCCAAGGCGATGGGCGCGATGGCGCTCTTCGGCGAGAAGTACGGCGATATCGTCCGCGTGGTGCAGGTCGGCGATTACAGCCTTGAGCTGTGCGGCGGCTGTCATGTGCGCAATACGTCGCAGATCGGCATTTTCAAGCTGGTCAGCGAGAGCGGCATCGGCTCCGGCGTGCGCCGGATCGAAGCGGTGACCGGCCGTTACGCTTACCAGCACACGGAGAGCCAGCTCGACGTGCTAAAGCAGGCTGCGGCGCTGCTGAAATCGTCGCTGCCGGACGTACCGAAGCGAATCGAGGCTTTGAGCGGCCAGGTGCGCGAGCTTGCGCGCGAGAATGAGTCGCTGCAATCGAAGCTCAGCGCAGCAGCCGCAGCCGAGCTGACCAGCAGTGTGAAGACGGTCGGCAGCGGCGTACAGGTGCTGACGGCTTCCGTGCAGGCGAGCAGCATGGACGCGCTGCGCTCCATGGCCGACGAACTGAAGGCGAAGCTGCCGGAGGCGGTCATCGTGCTGGGCGCCGCCATGGACGACAAAGTGAACTTTGTCGTGGCAGTGCCGCAGGCGCTCGTGAAGCAGGGCTACCATGCCGGCAAGCTGGTGAAGGAAGTCGCTGCGGTATGCGGCGGAGGCGGAGGCGGCCGTCCGGACATGGCCCAGGCTGGCGGCAAGGACGCCTCCAAGCTGGCTGCCGCGCTGGCGAAGGCCGAAGAACTGGTGGCCGACCAGGGCTAAACTGGCGGCTTCAAGCAGGAGTCTGCGGCGTTCCGGACCCGGGATCAAGTCGCAGCGGGTTTCAATATCCGTGCGGGTACTTGGCGAGCCGGTATAGCCGGTGCCCGGGTTCCGGCAGGCCTTGGCTGGACAGGTTCCCGCGTTTTTCGCGCCTGCTCTGCATACCATTCCTTGTTTTTGCGTTATTCATGAGCATTATCCCAAAAAAACGCTATATTCCGGCAGGATTTTCTTGTTTGACCGTGAATATGTTATGATGGAGTGAGATACAAATATAGTAATGCAGCAACTTTGCGAAGGCCCGTCAAGCATTGACTGCGCAGAAGGAAGGTGTCACAAATGGACTCCATGGACAAAACGGTCAAATTCAATGTGAAGGGCGACGAGAAAGAGGCATCTCCCCGCGAGATCCTGCTTACCGTTCACAACGCCCTGGTGGAGAAGGATTATAATCCGATCAACCAGATTGTAGGCTACCTTCTTTCCGGTGATCCGGCTTACATCCCGCGCCACAACAATGCGAGAAGTTTGGTCCGGAGGAAAGAACGTGACGAGCTGATTGAGGAACTGGTCCGGTTCTACCTTGCCAATCAGCCGGCGGATCAGGTCAAATGAGGAAGCTCGGTCTGGATTACGGGGACCGCCGGATCGGCGCAGCCGTAAGCGATGCTTTTGGCTGGACCGCTCAGGGACTGGAGACCATTGAGCGCCGCCGGGACGGGAGCGAGCTGGAGCGAATCCGTCGCTTGATCGAGGAATACGAAGTATCCGAGGTTGTAGTCGGCCTTCCCAAGAATATGAACGGCACAGTGGGCCCCCGCGGCGAGCTCTGCATCGAATTTGCGAACCGGCTGCGGGAGACGCTGGGTTTGCCCGTATCCCTTTGGGATGAACGTCTGACGACGGTGTCCGCGGAGCGGGTGCTGATTGAAGGCGATGTCAGCCGCAAGAAGCGCAAAGGAATTGTGGATAAAATGGCCGCGGTTCTGATTTTGCAAAATTATTTGGACGCCAACAGTAAAAGGTGAGGGGTGCGCACACATGGCAAACGAGCAGATCGGCATGGATGAGGAACCGGAGATTATTTACATTCCCGATGATGAAGGCAACGAAGAGGAATTCGAGGTGATCATGAAGTTCGAGGTCGACGGTTCCGATTCCAAGTATATGATGGTGGTTCCGCTCGATTCCGAGGATGAAGAAGCCGACGAGGTATACGCATTCCGCTATGAAGAGGACGGAGAGGATCTGCAGTTGTTCATGATCGATGATGATGAAGAGTGGGCGATTGTCGAAGAGACCTTTAACACGCTGGTTGACGAGCTGGACGGGGGAGCGGGGAATGACTGAGTTTTCTGCCGGCCAGGTGATATGGACCTCCAGGCTGAAAGAAGCTTATGGAGAGTCCGTGGAGCTGGAAGACGAGAACGGTAAAGCTTCCGTATACGAGATCATCGCCGAATTTGATGTACAGGGCCGCAGCTATGCGGTGCTGCAAGATTCGGAAAGGATCGGGGAGCAGGAAATTCTGCGTATAGTGGTGTCCCAAGGCGGTCCGCCAGAGCTGGAGAGCATTGAAGACGACGACGAATGGGAAGATGTGTCGGAGCTGTATGACGAGCTGACCTTTCCAGGCGACGAAGTGTAAGCATATACGGCTAGCCGCTTTCGGCCCTCGGGCCGATGGCAGGCAGCCACAAGCAGGGGAGGGCGGAGCAATTCCGCGCTCTTTTTGCTTGGAAAATAACTGATTTTTGAAAATATCTATTGAATTTAAATGAATACAATTTTATATTTATAGTCGGAAAGTGAGGAGAATGCTTGAAATCCGGGGTCCGCAATCTTTTGATGATCCTGCTGCTGCTTGTCGTCCTGGCGGGAGCAGGCATTTGGTATATATGGAATGGGATGAAGCCGGTGGAGCCGTCAGGGCCTGCTGTCAAGATTACGATTGAAAAAGGCATGGGCAGCTCGGAAATTGCCGATCTGCTGGAGAGGACAGGGATTATCCGCAGCGCTCTTCTGTTCAAAGGCTATTTGAAGTGGACGAACGAAGGATCGCAGTTCAAGGCGGGAACGTACAGCGCCGCGCCCGGCGCAACCTATGACAATCTGATTGCTCGCCTGAATGCGGGGGATGTGGTGAAGAAGGAAACCGTCGTCTTTACGATTCCCGAAGGGTATACGGTGAAGCAGATTGCGGACAGGCTGGCTCAGACCTGGGGCACGGACGCCGCTCTTTTTGTATCGCTGATGGATACGGGGGCGGAGCTGCGGGAGACGGACCTTCTGGGCATTCCGCAGGACAAGGGTATCCGCCACCGACTGGAGGGTTATCTGTTTCCGGAGACCTATGAGCTGGTCAAAGGCAGCACACCGCAGCAGATTGTCGAGAAGATGATGGAAGAGCTGGAGAAGAGGCTGGACAGTGTTTCGGGCTGGCAGGCTAAGCTTAAAGCGCGCGGACTGACCCTGCACGAGCTGCTGACCGTTGCCTCTCTGGTGGAGCGTGAGGTCGTCGTGGATAGCGAGCGGCCGCTTGTGGCCGGAGTGATCTACAACAGACTGGATAAAGGGCAAAAGCTTGAGATTGACGCGACCGTCCAGTATTTGCTACCCCAGCCCAAGGAAAGACTGCTGTATAAGGACCTCGAAGTCAAGAGTCCATATAATACGTACCGGAACACCGGGCTGCCGCCAGGTCCGATTTGCAGCCCGGGTCTTGCCTCGATTAAGGCGGCGCTGGAGCCGGAGGCTTCGGATTATTATTATTATGTGACGAAGAAGGATGGAAGCCATGCCCATCTGTTCGCCAAGACGTACAAGGAGCATTTGGCCAATATCCAAAAGAGCCGGGAAGCGGCCCAATAAAAGGTTATAATTAAGGATGCAGCCCGGCGCCTGACTGTGCCGGATGCGTCTACAGGAGGGTACATGATGAAGAGTAAACCGGAGCTGCTAGCGCCGGCCGCTTCCCTTGCGGAAGCGGCCGCGCTGCTGGATGCCGGAGCCGATGCGCTGCTCATCGGCGACGACCGGTTCGGCATGAGGCTGGCCGGACATTTCAGTCTGGAGGATACGGCGGAGGCCGTGGCAATGGCCCATGCGCGAGGCCGTAAAGTATATGCCGGGCTCGGGGGTCTAATGCCGAACCGGCTGCTGGATGAGCTTCCGGCCTATATCAAGGCCATTGCGGACATCGGCGTGGATGCCGCCGAGTTCGGCGATCCGGCCGTACTGGCCGCGGCCCGGCGCGAAGCGCCCGGCCTTAAGCTTCACTGGAATGCGGAGATGACGTCCACCAATTTCGCTACGGCCAATTATTGGGGACGCAAGGGCGCTTCCCGCGTCGTTCTGGCGCGTGAGCTGAACATGGACGAAATTACGGAAATGATGCCGAAGCTTGAAGTGGAGGCACAGGTGCAAGTCCACGGCATGACCAATATTTATCACTCCAAGCGGAAGCTGGTGGAGAGCTATATGGCCCATCAGGGGCGTCCCGTTACAGGGGGAAGCCTTGGGAAGGAACGCGGTCTGTTCCTGGTCGAGGCCGAGCGTCCGGATGAGAAGTTCCCGGTCTATGAGGATGTGAACGGCACCCATATTATGAGCTCGGATGATCTGTGCATTCTGGAAGATCTGCATATTCTGATGGAGGCGGGGGTTGACAGCTTCAAGATCGAAGGGCTGCTTAAGCCGACCGCTTACAATGTTGCGGCGGTCAAGACTTACCGCCGGGCAATCGACGCGTATGCCGCCGACCCTGC
>NZ_ASSC01000351.1 GCF_000520735.1 Paenibacillus forsythiae T98 | reverse complement strand
GGGCGCCCGCAACCGGTATCACGGCGCGTTGATGCGGGCCGCCTACACCGGTACGCCAACCGATGAAATCAAGCGGGCGACCGAGGTGTGTATCGCATCCCTGAACGCGGCGCTTGAAGCTGTTCGTCCGGGCGCTACCGCAGGAGAGGTTGACGAGGCCTGCCGGGGAACCATCGAGCGCGCCGGGCTGTACGAGCAGTTCCGCAAGCGCACCGGTTATTCGATCGGCGTCGCTTTTGCGCCGGACTGGGGCGAAGGCCATATTATGAGTCTCCAGCGTGACGATTCGCGCGTCCTGATGCCGGGCATGGTGTTCCACATCCCGCCGGCCCTTCGCGTTCCGAACCGCTACGGCGTCGGATTCAGCGAGACGATCCTGGTAACGGAAACCGGCTGCGAAGTGCTGACCAAGCTGCCGCGCGAGCTGACCATAGCGAAGGGGGTTAACGCATGAGCGGACAATTCGCAGGAAAGACCGCGCTGGTAGCGGCGGCAAGCAAAGGGCTTGGCCGCGCGGCGGCGTTCGAGCTGGCGCGCGGCGGGGCGAAGGTGGCGCTGTTCAGCCGAAATGGCGCGGAGGCTGATGCGGTGGCTGCGGAAATCACCGCCGAAACGGGAATGCCCGCGCTCGGCCTTCAGGCCGACGTCTGCTCCGCTTCCGACCTGTCCCGCTGCGTGGAAGAAACGGTCCGCATATTTGGCGGACTGCATGTTCTCGTCACCAACGCGGGCGGTCCTCCAGCCGGGAACTTCGAGTCGCTTAAGGAGGAGGACTGGAAGTACGCCTATGAGCTTAACGTGCTCAGCGTCGTCCGTCTTATCCAGGGCGCGCTTCCGCATCTGAAGGAACAGGGAGGCGCGATTGTCAATCTGGCTTCTTCCTCGGTCAAGCAGCCCATCCCCGGCCTGACGCTCTCCAATGTGATGCGGACGGGCGTGGCCGGACTCGGCAAGACGCTGGCGGAGGAGCTTGCCCCTTACGGCATCCGCGTGAATACGGTGGCTCCGGGCCGGATCGACACGGATCGGGTCCGTTCCCTGGACCGTATCCGGGCGGACAAGGCCGGGGTTGCCCCGGAAGATATCAAGGCGCAGAGCGAGAAGCAGATTCCGCTCGGGCGTTACGGGCAGCCGGATGAATTCGCCCGCGTGGTCGCGTTCCTGTGCTCGGATGCGGCGAGCTATGTAACCGGCCAGACGCTGCTGGTGGACGGCGGGATGGTGAAATCGCTATGAGCGGGGATCTTCGCGCGGCAGAGCCGCTCATCCGTCCCGAGCGGACGGTAGAGCTGCTGGCCGATCTTATCCGCTTTCAGAGCGTGAACCCAAGCGGTACGG
>NZ_ASSC01000350.1 GCF_000520735.1 Paenibacillus forsythiae T98 | reverse complement strand
GGCGGGGCGGCTGCGCTGCAGCAGTGGCTGGGCGTCAAGGTCATGGTGCCACGGCGCGGACTCAAGAAGCAGATGGTCCGCATGGCCTGCGAGAACGGGCGCGTGGCGCTCGAAGAGAAGTTCCGCCTGATCGAGCGGGATGAAGAGCGAACCTCCGGCGCGGCGCTCGGGCTCGGGCAGAGCCTGGGGCTGGAGAGCCTCAGCCGGATCGAGGCGTTCGACAACTCGAACATCCAGGGGGCGAATCCCGTATCGGCCATGGTTGTGTTCATCGACGGCAAGCCGGCGAAGAAGGAGTACCGCAAATACAAGGTGCGCACCGTGCAAGGGCCGGACGACTATGAGACGATGCGCGAGGTGATCCGCCGCCGCTATGAGCGGGTGCTGAAAGAGAATCTGCCGCAGCCGGACCTGATCGTGGTGGACGGCGGCAGAGGCCAGATTTCTGCGGCCGTCGATATTCTGGAGAACGAGCTGGGCCTGTTCATCCCGGTCTGCGGTCTCGTCAAGGACGCCAAGCACAAGACTGCGGAGCTGCTGGTCGGCGACCCGCCGGAGCCGGTTCATCTCGCCCGGGACAGCGAGGAATTTTATCTGCTCCAGCGCATTCAGGACGAAGTGCACCGCTTCGCCATTACATTCCACCGCGAGCAGCGCGGCAAGTCAATGGTCACCTCTCGGCTTGATTCCATCCCGGGAATCGGGGAGAAGCGGCGGAAGCTGCTGCTGAAGCATTTCGGGTCGCTCAAGAAAATCAAAGAAGCGACCATTGAGGATTTCCGTCCCCTGTCCATTGGCGACAAGCTCGCCCGGCAGATTCTGGACGCTCTGAGAGACGAAGAGAAGGTGTAGAGCTGCGGCGGATTGCGCCAAGGCAGTGATTGTCATTTTTGCATATCATCCATATTCAAGTGGTTAAGTCCCTGA
>NZ_ASSC01000349.1 GCF_000520735.1 Paenibacillus forsythiae T98 | reverse complement strand
AGAAGCCCCTCCCTTTAGGGATGGGAGTCATCACATTATGACTTCTTTTCTGATGCAGTCTGGTGTGCGGCTGCTTGCGCCTCATTTAAAGAGCGCCCTGGAACGGGGCGCCGAGGTCAAGATGCTCGCCGGGGACTATTTGTATATTACTCAGCCGGATGGGCTGCGGGCGCTGACTGCAATTGACGAGCGGCTGGAGGCGCGGCTGTGGCGGAGCATGGGAACTTCTTTTCATCCAAAAGCTTATTTGTTGGATTATGACGAGGGGGAAGGGCTGCTGATTGTGGGCTCATCCAACTTTTCCTTTTCGGCGCTGAAGACAGGCTTCGAATGGAACCTTGCCATGAATGCGGAGGTCGAGCCGTATACGTTCCGCAATGCGCTGGATAAGTTCATGGAGAGCTTTTACCACGAGACCACCCTGCCGGTAAATCCGGATACGATTGCTGGTTATGAGCAGGAATATCAGAGGCAGCACCAGAAGAATCCGGAGATGCTGAGGAAGATTACGGATATGGAAGAGACAGAGGTTCGGGTGCAGACGCCAGATGCTGTTGTAGAGACGGCAGAAAGAGCTGAACTAACGCCTATTCACCCCCGTCCTTCCCAGAAAGACGCGCTGGAAGCGCTGGAGCAGACCCTGGAAGAGCAGTATGACCGGGCTATGGTGGTAATGGCAACCGGCCTCGGTAAAACGTATCTGGCGGGTTTCTTCGCACAACGGTTCATACGTGTTCTGTTTATTGCGCATCGAGAGGAGATACTGAACCAGGCAAAGCAGTCTTTCGAACGAATCATGCCGGACAGATCGCTTGGGATTTACAACGGACAGTTCAAGGAGGGAGCGACCGATGTGATTTTTGCATCAATATATACCTTGGGGCGAAAAAAACATCGTGAAGCCTTTCGGCAGGATGCATTTGATCTGATTGTAGTCGATGAGTTCCATCATGCGGCAGCGGCAACATATCAATCGGTGATTGACTATTTTCAGCCAAAGTTCCTGCTCGGCATTACCGCAACGCCAAACCGGATGGACGGCCAGGATGTGTATGCGCTGTGCAACGGGAACGTGGCTTACCAGATTCATTTTATCGAGGCCATCCGGCGGAATTGGCTTGCTCCCTTTCAATATTACGGGGTGTATGACGATACGGACTACGCTGTGATCCGCTGGCTGGGTACGAGATATGACGAAGAACAGCTGGCTGAAGCGCAATTGAGGGAATCCCGGGCGGAGAAAATTTATGAAGCCTGGAACCGGTATAAACAGTCCCGTACCATTACCTTTTGCTCCTCAATTCGGCAGGCGGATTTTTTGTCGGAGTTCTTCAGGAGTCAGGGTGTAGCCAGCCTAAGTTTGCATTCGGGGACCCGGGAAATGGCACGGCCGGAGGCGATACGTTTGCTTCAGGAGGGTAAGCTATCCGTTATTTTTACGGTCGATTTATTTAATGAAGGGACGGATATTCCGGCGGTGGATACGCTGCTGTTCGTGCGTCCTACCGAATCGCTGACGGTGTTCACCCAGCAGATCGGACGCGGACTTCGGCTTGCGGAAGGCAAATCCCACTGTGCTATCATCGACCTTATCGGAAATTACCGGAACGCGGACGTGAAGCTGCAAGTGTTCCGTCAGGATGGGGAAGAGGCAGGCAGGGGCAAGCGGGACGGCGGACTGCCTGAGCTGCCCGAAGCGTGCAGCATGGAACTGGATATCCAGGTAGTGAACCTGCTGCAGGAGCTGAGCCGCAAAAGACTCCCGTACCGGGAAAAGCTGCATCGCGATTTCCTGGATTTGAAGCAGGAACTGGGCAGAATCCCGACTTATCTGGAGCTGCATTTAATGGGGAGAGGAAAAACCATTGGCTACCGGAGCGAATTCGGCTCTTACGTCGGATTCTTGTATTGGGCTGAATTGCTGAGTGAGCGCGAACAGGAAATATTTATGCGGTATGAAGCTTGGTTGCGGGACGCGGAGAAGACTGTAATGACCAAGAGCTACAAAATGATCGGCTGCTCTATATGCTAAAGCGCGGACCGGAGCGTTGGGATGAGCCGGTAAGGGCGGAGGAAGCCGCTGGCTTTTTTCACAAGTATCTGACCGACAAGGAATATCGGCGGCGAATTGATTTTTCGGATAAAGAGTCCTTGAAGCTGTGGGAATGGAATGAGAAGACCGCCAAGGGGGTAGCGAAGCTGATTGCAGATATGCCGATGTCCAAATGGGCAAATGCCAAGGGCAGCAGCACTAAATTTGCGGACGGAATTTTCTCGCTGGCGTTTGATATTATACAGGAGGATAAAGCTGTCTTGCATCGCTGGAGCTTGGAAATCGTGCTATATCGGCTTCATGTCCATTTTGAGCGTAGGACGGAGCGTGAGAATCAATGAGCCCCGAATGCTTGAATGCCCATAACGATTGATTGTTCTCCATATATATGGCTATTGCCGATTAACGGCTCGTCGGAAGGTTGAGTCGCGCTCAAGACTACGCTACAATATCCCTATCACAAGTTGGATCTGAGAAGGGAATGTGCCGTTTGAATAACGAAGAGACGAATGTTGGACTGCCCGAGAATTATACCGAATTGAAAAAAGCCGCCGGACGCTCCGCCGATTGGAGAGCCCGTCTTGAGGCGGTGGAGGAGCTGGGACAATATCCTCACAGGCAGGTCATTGATATACTGACGCGGCTCGCGGAGAGCGATCCCGTGTATACTGTTCAGGAGGCCGCTTACCGGAAGCTTGAAGCCTTTGGCGAGGCAGTGGCAGCGCCTTCCAAGGACAAGCCCGAGCTGTTCAAAGGCGTGTCCAAAATCCTGCTGCGGATCAAGAAAAGCCTCCCCCGAGAGCATACGTATGAAGAGTTTAAAGAGAAGCTGAAGAAGATGAGAATCGATGTATACGACGCTTATGAAGGCGACAAGGGCGCCGATTTCGACAAGTGGCTGGAGAGCCAATGGTCTTCGGTAAAATAACAGGACCGTCCTTGAATCAAGGCCGAACACCGGCACAACAAGAGCAAACACCAATCTGCGTCAGATTAGGGTGATGCTCTTTTTTGCTATCTATCTCATCTTTAAATAAAGGAGCAAAGTCCAATAATCATCGTCAGCTCTTGTCTGGCCGGTGTTGAGTGCCGGTATGACGGCTCACATAATGTGCTGGAGAAAATACAGAAGCTGGCCGGCGAGAACAAGGCTGTGCTGGTCTGCCCCGAAGTGATGGGAGGGTGTCCCACACCGCGCGAACCGGCCGAGATTGTCTTCGGAACGGGGGAAGATGTCCTGGACGGCAGGGCGAAGGTGATCGACCGGTCCGGCAGGGAGGTTACGGAGCTTTTTGTCGAGGGAGCCTATAAAGCTCTTGAGACGGCGCGCAAGCACAATGCGACTCTTATCGTTCTAAAAGAAAACAGCCCTTCCTGCGGCAGCGGGATGATCTATGACGGCCATTTTTCGGGCAATAAAATTCCCGGAGAGGGTGTAACGGCGGCGCTGCTCCGGCGCGAGGGCTTCAAGGTCATTTCTGAACAAGAGTTCGCGTCCGGGGCGTTTGATATCCGGTAAACCGGAACTCGCAAAGTGAAATAGGAGGGGCTGAGCTGCGCCGGGACCCTATTATTTTTTAGCGGTAAATAACGCAAAAGCGCCCCGGTCATCCTATGGGATTTGGGGCACTTGGTATTACTTATTCGTACTGTGCTGCTTGTTCTGCAGCTTGGCTCCGGGATTCCCTTTGCCATGGTGCTTGTTCTTTTCCTCCTTCTTCTGGGTATCATGCAATTTTTCCACAAATTCATTGGTGCTTTCCATGATTCTCCTCCTTCGGTTATGGGCTTGGTATTAATGTAACCTGTTTGCCTGTTAACGATGTATTCCGTCCAATTGATGCGCCGGTGTGGTAGAGTAACAATAAAGGACGAACGCTGCGCGGGAGGAGAAAACGATATGGAGCTTGTTTTTGTCTACGGTACCTTACGTCAGGGGGAAGAGAATCATCATTTAATGAAGAATGCCCGGGCGATTGCGCTGATGGCGTATACGCAAGGGATTCTGATGGATACTCGGCGCGGCTATCCTGCTATGGTTGCTGAGGGCGCTGGCATCGTGGCTGGAGAACTGTACGAAGTGACCCCGGAGATGATGACCCGGCTGGACGAATTGGAGGACTTTCATGGCCCCGGGCATCCGGAGAATGAGTATGAACGCGTCCTGACAGATGTGACGACCGACAGCGGAAAGCGGGAAGCGTGGGTGTATGTATACCGGGAGAGGCAGCATGAAGTGATTGCTTATGGGGATTGGAAGCTGTATCTGCTAAGACAGAAACCGAGTGTGCTTTATTTTGCCTATGGAAGCTGTATGGATACGGAAAGAATCGCACTCGCCGGAGTCGCCGAATGGTTCGCTGATGTGAGGGGGAGAGGGGTTGTAGAGGGCTTCAATCTTCAATTTACGTACCAGGCCGAGGACGGCGGGCGTGCCGATCTTGTCGAGAGAGGAGGCAGAACGGAGGGCAAGCTGTACTCTATACCTGCCGAATGTCTGGATGGGTATTTATATCTTAGAGAAGGTGTTCACAGCGGAAAGTATCGTCCGGCGGTTCTCCCTGTGCAGTGCGCTGACGGCGGTGTGCGGGATGCGGTAACGTTTGTGGTTGTGGATAAAAGCTCTGATGTGGCTCCGCCGGAACATTATCTCCGGGAGATTTTGCGCGGGGCGCGGCCGGTCGTTTCTGCGGAATATTATATGGAACTGGAAGAACGGGTCTGGAAGGAGTATGGATTTCGGCTTGCGGAATAAGCGGCGATGTCAGGAGCGAGCTGTAGAAAATAAATTAATTATTTTCGCGAATAATGCTTGCGCATATTCTGGATTCATGGTATATTCTAATTCCGGCCAAGAAATACGAGTTCTGGTTCGAAAAGAAATTAAAAAAAGAGCTTGCATTAAACGGTCGAGTATGGTATATTATAAAAGTTGCTGCTGACGAGAAGTTGAGCGGCGGCAAAAAAGTTTGATCTTTGAAAACTGAACAACGAGTGAGTGGGAATTCGCTTGAAGCGAGTTCCAAAATGAAGAGAATGCAAATTCTCGTCAGATGTTTCAAAATGAGCTTATCGCTCTTTCAATACCTTATTGGAGAGTTTGATCCTGGCTCAGGACGAACGCTGGCGGCGTGCCTAATACATGCAAGTCGAGCGGAGTTGTGAGAGAGCTTGCTCTCGATCAACTTAGCGGCGGACGGGGGAGTAACACGTAGGCAACCTGCCCCTTGGACCGGGATAACTACCGGAAACGGTAGCTAATACCGGATAAGACCTTCTGGTGCATACCGGAAGGCGGAAAGGCGGAGCAATCTGTCACCAAGGGATGGGCCTGCGGCGCATTAGCTAGTTG
>NZ_ASSC01000348.1 GCF_000520735.1 Paenibacillus forsythiae T98 | reverse complement strand
GTGCGGCGGGAGTCTCGATCTGCAATCTGCTGCTGGCCGCAGGAGCCGGGCATGTATGCGCGGTCGACCGGGAAGGGATTCTCTGCAAAGGTGTGCCCTATACAAATGAGGAATGGCGAAAGCTCGCCTTCTCCACCAATCCCGAGGGTATCCAGGGCTTGCTTGGAGAAGCGGTGAAGGGGGCGGATGTGTTCATCGGGGTGGCCGGTGGCGGCATCCTGAATGTCGAGCATGTTAAGAGTATGGCTCAGGACAGCATCGTCTTTGCAATGGCGAATCCCATCCCGGAAATCCAGCCAGAGCTGGCAGAGCCGCATGTGCGTATACTGGCGACGGGAAGAAGCGATTATCCGAACCAGATCAACAATGTACTGTGCTTTCCCGGCATTTTCCGGGGGGCGCTGGATTGCCGGGCCAGAACCGTCAATCTGGAGATGAAGCTGGCGGCCGCGCGCGCGATTGCGGCGGTGGTTCAGCCGGATGAACTCAACGAGCTGTACATTATTCCGAGTATTTTTAATGAGAAGGTCGTTGAGCATGTGCGGGGCGCGGTAATCGAGGCGGCCATCCGAACCGGATCGGCGCGCAGAATACCGCCGGATTATACAGGGCGGCAGGAGAAATGAGCAGCGGCCAGTTATCCGAAACCGTAATACGGGCCGGTACGTACTGCATGGAAAGGCGATTGAATGTTGAGCGCCTATTCCCGGTTTCTCGAAATGCGGCTTGGTTATGTCGGCTATTTTTTTGTTAAAGAAACATTTCCTTGCCGAGATTCTATTCATTTACAGAATTAACCATAGAGGGTACACTTAATGAAAATTTGCTCGCGCAAAGGAGATGAAGATCCCATGCATCAGCCAGGTTTCTTTTATGGGGGAGGGCTTGCCCCTTTGGTTTTTATCGGGTGGCTCATATCCATTGGACTGGGAATTTATGCGTTTGTCCTGTTCGTTAAACTTGCCCGTAGAGGAATCGAAGCGTTAGATTTGTATATATACGCTAAAAACCGGGAAATACGCGATCGTTATGAATCCGTTCATCCAAGGGATTGAAGCTCTGAAGTGAAGCATTAGTGTAATCGGGTGGCTCGCATTGATAAATTGCATGTACCTTCAAGCACTTTTTGCTGACTGGGGTTCGATTCGGTATCGATATCTTGTGATACAATAATAGCAACAAGAATTACTGGAGGTGGCAAAATGCGCTGGCAAGAAGTACAGGAACGGTTTCCAGATGAATGGGTTGTTTTGGAGGCAACGAAGGCTCACTCCAATGGAGGTCATCGATATATTGAAGAAGTGGTTGTAATTGACACGTTTGCTGATTCTACAGAGGCTCTTCGCCGCTACAGCGAACTGCATCGGCAAGAACCTGACCGCGAATATTGCTTCTTTCACACCTCCCGACCAGAACTGATAGCGAGGGAACGTTATGTTGGAGTTCGAGGGCCAAGATGAACATTACAGAGGAATACGGATTACCGTTTGTAAGAATAGTGATTGCTTTCAGAGGTAAAGAACTTGAACTGAATAAAATGCTACTCGATACGGGTTCGGCAAGTACGCTTTTCAATGCGGATTTGGTTCAGCAGATTGGGATGGAAGCCATCCATTTCGATGGTCACTCGATTTCTCATTTTCAGGTCGAGATTGGAAGCATGGACTATGGTATGGAGATTGATGGTATTATTGGATTTGACTTCATGAAGGTAATTGGTCTAATAATCGATACGAATGAAATGACCGTCAGCTCACATCGGTAGAGTGTATAAAATGCCCCGTCAGGCCCGGTTCCTGGCGGGGCATTCAGTTTAAGCATTGAAATCGGCCGGACTCAGGCCTTGGCCGCAAGCTCCCGCGCCCGCAGCTCGACACGGCGGATCTTGCCCGAGCTGGTCTTCGGGAGGTCGGGGACAAACTCGATTTTGCGGGGAAATTTATAAGGAGCCGTGATTTCCTTAGTGTGAGCCTGCAATTCCTTTGCAAGCTCCGGCGAGCCGCTGTTGCCGTCTTTAAGCACCACAAAAGCTTTGACGATTTGGCCCCGGATTGCATCGGGACTGGCTACGACCGCGCATTCTTTGACGAGCGGATGCTTCATCAGCGCTTCCTCCACCTCGAAGGGCCCGATCGTATACCCGGAGCTGATAATAATGTCGTCGCCGCGGCCCTCAAACCAGAAGTAGCCGTCTTCGTCTTTGGACGCGCGGTCGCCGGTAATAAAGTATTCGCCGCGAATGCAGCCCGCTTTGCGTTCCGGTTCCTTGTAGTACGTCTGGAACAGGGCCGGCATGGTCACATGCACGGCAATATCGCCGACCTCTCCCGGAGGAAGAGGGATGCCGCTGCTGTCCACCACATCAATCATACCGTCAGCGGTCGCCCGGCCCATGGAGCCGATCCGGACCTCCGTGCCCTTCAGCGTGCCGATCAGCAGCGTGCTTTCCGTCTGCCCGTAGCCGTCGCGGATGGTAATGTCGAAATGGCGTTTGAATTCGTTGCTGACCTCCTGGTTCAGTGGCTCCCCGGCGGATACTGCGCAGCGCAGGCGGGACAGGTCATACCGGCCAAGTCCGTCGATTTTGGCCATAAGCCGGTACTCCGTCGGCGTACAGCACATGACGTGGATCTCCCGGTCCTGGATCAGCTGCAAATAACGGTTCGGCTGAAAGGAGCCGTTATAGACAAAGCCGGTGGCTCCATTGCCGAGCACAGACAGAAACGGACTCCATATCCACTTCTGCCAGCCTGGAGCGGCTGTTGCCCATACCGTGTCCGACTCCTGAATGTCGAGCCACAGCGAAGTGATGCGCAGATGCGCGTAACCCCATCCGTGGCTGTGCACGACCGCCTTCGGATTGCCGGTGGTGCCGGAGGTGTAGGCGAGAATCGCCATATCGTCCCGCGTGGTTGGAGCCGCGGCGAAGGTATCCGGCTGGCCCTCCATCAGCCCTTCCAGCGCCAGCCAGCCGGGCTCGGCTTCACCGCCGGCGGCCGAAACTGAGAGGAGGAAATCGAGAGCGGGCAGATCCTCCGCGATTTTATTTACTTCTCCCGTAACCTCCGACCACGATATGACCGCTCTGGCTTCGGAGTGGCGGAGGCGGTAGGACAGATCCTTCGCCCGCAGCATTTCCGAAGAAGGAATGATGACCAGTCCAAGCTTCAGGCAGGCCAGATATATAACATAGGCGATGATTCGGCGCGGAACCATGACGAGCACCCGGTCGCCCTGACGCAGCCCAAGCTCGGCCAGGCCTCCGGCCAGCCGGTTGGCCCGCTTTATCAGCTCTCCATACGTAATTTCCTCGTGTTCCCCTTTATCGCTCAACCATTTCAGCGCAAGCTTTCCTGACGGATGACGCTCCATCTCCGACGTCATATTGTAGCGCTCCGGGGCTATCCATTGCTCGTTCATCAACTGATCCATCTCCCATAGTGAAAGGTAATAGTCATTACGATTCTTATTATAGCAAGAATTCTTAGTACCAGGTACTAATCAGTGTTACGAATATATTAACATTGGATCGTTGAGATGAAGAGTTTGTTCTTTATAAAGCACGGAAAAGATGATAAATTATAGTCAAGCCGCAGCGATTCTCAGCTGCATTGAGTGAGACTTGGAGGGGGACAGGATGGGTGCAATCAGCGGAATAGTTGTGATTGGAAGCGATACGGATGCCGCCCCGGCCGGCTCTGCCATTTTTGAGAAACTGAAGGCTTGTTCTTTCGAACGGACAGGCGAATGGACCGATCATTCCGTACATTTGGGCTGTGGAATTATTTATAACACACCCGAGTCCAGATTGGAAGAGTTGCCGCGCAGCAATGAGAGCCGGACTCTCGTCCTTACAGCGGACGCGATCATCGACAACCGTGCCGAGCTGCTGGAGAGCTTCAAGCTGGAACCGGAGGAATCCCGGGTTATCACCGACAGTGAGCTTATTCTCCGGGCCTATGAAGCATGGGGATACTCCTGCCCGGAGCATCTGATTGGCGATTATGCTTTTGCCCTATGGGACGCCGGCAAGCAGGAGCTTTTTCTCGCCCGGGACGCCATGGGATCAAGGACGCTCTATTACAGCTATGAACGTGGCTTCTTTGCTTTTTGCACAATCGAAACACCGTTATTGAAGCTCTTCGGCAGACCGGCCGAACTGAATGAGAAATGGATCGCCGACTTCTTGGCCATAGACGGAATTCAGCATGAAATGGAATGTGAGGAAACGGTGTACCGGGGGATTTACCAGCTGCCGCCCGCCCATTATGGCATCGTAAATGCGGAGGGGTTCTCCAAGAAGAAGTACTGGGAGCCGCTGCGCGACATTAAGCCGATCCGTTTCAAGACGGATGAAGAGTATGTGGAAGCGTTCAAACGCTGCTTCTCCGAGGCGGTGGAGTGCCGGCTGAGAAGCGCGGGCGAGACGGGGATCTTCCTGAGCGGCGGGATGGATTCCGGGTCGATCGCCTGTGTTGCGGCCCCCAAGCTGGCTGAGAAGGGGAAGAAGCTGCATGGCTTCACGTCCATCCCGGTTCCGGAGTTCAA
This sequence comes from Paenibacillus forsythiae T98, assembly GCF_000520735.1. Taxonomy (GTDB): domain Bacteria; phylum Bacillota; class Bacilli; order Paenibacillales; family Paenibacillaceae; genus Paenibacillus_AQ; species Paenibacillus_AQ forsythiae. The sequence continues at coordinate 7,475 of NZ_ASSC01000348.1, read as the reverse complement.
TGAGCGTCCGCCCAGAATGACCATATACAACGAATCCCGTGAGGTCGGGCTCATCGCTGAGGCGTATCCCAATATCGGGATGACGTACAGCAGCTTTGCGGACAAAAATTGCCTGACCGATATCGACGAGCTGATCCAGGTCTTTGAACAGCCGTATAAGGTCTTTCAGAACATGACCTGGTATCACTCGTTCCTGAAGCTGGCAGCCGAAAGAAACTGCGCCATTATGCTGAATGGACAGACAGGCAACAATACGATCTCGTACGGCAATTTCGCGGTCCATCTGGTCACGCTGTCCAGACAAGGAAGAATCGTTTCCGCAGCCAGAGAGCTTTACGGCTTCAGCAGATTGGTGAATGAGCCGGTAACAAAGGTGCTGAAGAGCGCGATTCCGGTGGTGCTGCCGCACCGTTTGAAGCTGTGGAGACACCGGACGAGGCTGCGGGAGTTCGACCGTTTTCATAATGTGGTGGTCAAAAGGTCGCTCGTCCACAAATGGAATGTCACCGAGAGACTCGATCAGATTGAAGCCAATACGCCGATCAGCCGTTTTCCGGATTATGAAGAAGACCGAAAGGCTCGGACCAGTCCGCTGCCGTTCACGCACATCGGGGCGGTGGAAACGAAGCTGTCCCTGGCCAGCGGAATTACGATCCGCGATCCTTCCCGGGATAAACGCGTGTTCGAGTTCTGCCTGGCGATTCCTTCCGGACAATTTGTGCGAAGCGGCCAGGAAAGGTATTTGCTGCGCCGGGCGATGAAAGGCATCCTCCCGGACCCGATCCGGCTGAACATTGTTGCCAAGGGGCTTCAGAGCGCCGATTGGGTGCACAGGCTCGCCCCGATCTGGTCAGGCGTTCTGGCCGAGGCCGGGCAGGCCTTGGAGAAGGGGAATTTGGAGCCATACGTCGAAGTGGATAAGCTCAGGGAGAAGCTGGCCAAGGCGGGCGGGGACGTGAGCAAGGCGGAGGACAGTGTGGTCCGGTCTATTCTGACAGCCGTCATTTTCTCCCGATTTATCGAAGATTTCAAGCAGCGGCATTCTTGACAGCTGGTATTATATCCATGGTCTGAGGTGGGATACAATGAGCGATCATGACTTTGAGTTTCGTTACAAAGCTTTTGGATTCAATATAGCGTCGAATGTTCGGCTGGATGGCCTGCTCCCGGCAGAAGGGCTGCCCGAGGTCTATATCCGGGAGGGACGAGTGCCTGTGGAGGTGCCCGGTCCTAAAGATTCCCATGCCTATACTGTCGTTGACAACGACGGCTTCGCTTTCCGTGTTAAAGATATCGGCACGTTCCTCGTCTCGGGGGGTACGCACATCATCGCGGAGAGAAGCGAAGGCTGCGAGCCGGAGGCGCATGTGCTGTTCATCCTTGGCACCTGCATGGGAGCGCTCCTGATGCAGCGTGGCCTGCTTCCGGTTCATGGCAGCGCTCTGGCGCTGGAGGAGCGGCATATTATTATTACCGGACAATCGGGCGCTGGCAAATCGACGCTGGCGGCGGCGCTGAACCGCCGGGGCTGTTCTTTTCTGGCGGATGATATTGCGGCGCTGAGCGAAGATGAGAGGGGCGAATCATGGATTATGCCCTCGTTTCCGAGGCAGAAGCTGTGGCGGGATACGGCTGAGCGGATCTTTGGCAGCGTGGATGCCTTAAGCCGGATTCCGGGCGTTCGGGACAAGTATCATGTGCGGATGGACGGAGAATTTATCAAAGCTCCCCAAAGGCTCGACGCGCTTTTTGAATTGACCACGCATCCGGGTTCAGAGGTTGTCGTCTCGGAAATCAAAGGCCCGGAGAAGCTGATGGTCCTCCTGCGGAATATCTACCGTCCCGAGCTTATCGAGTTCATGGGAAGGCAGAGAGAGCATTTTAGGCGCTGCTCCAGGCTCGCTTCGGGGCTGTCCGTTTTCCATATCGAACGACCGGAGTCCGGTTTCACAGTTGATGAACAAATCAAGGGCATAATTCATAATTTAAAGCGCTTCAATCGTATAAATATCTAATATTTATAACATATTTTTGATTTTATGATAGTATAAACTAAAAAATACGTTCTTAATAACGATCAAAAATCTTGATTTCCCAGAGAAAGTAGTGTATTGTAGATAAAAATATTGCTATATTCCTTGAGCAGCGGCAAGCCTATTTAGGGGAGCGGCAATATTTTTACAATATCAGGAGGTGAAGGCGCATGAACAAGAAAGCTTGGGAAAAGCCGGAAGTGAAAGAGCTTAAAGTAAGCAGCACGGAGTATGGCAATCTGCTTAAAACCACACCTGATGCCAGTTACTCTGACGGTGTACACACCTGGTATTCCTTCTCTTAAGACCGAAACAAAAAAGAGACTTCGGACGCTTTTAAAGGTAGAGGTCTCTTTTGATTTATCAAGGAAAGAGCTTGCTACTCGCTGAGAGTAACAAGCTCTTTCTTTTGTTCGAGCAATTGGCCTTTGGACAAGCGGTAGATATGATCGCACACATCAAATACGGACAGACGGTGGGTGATGGCGATGCATGTCCGGGCCGGCTTCAGATTGCGGATATTTTGCAGGACGGCCCACTCCGTATCCATGTCAAGCGCCGATGTCGCTTCATCAAGGAGCAGGATCGGCGCCGGCCTGAGCAGCGCGCGGGCGATTGCGATCCGTTGGGCCTGGCCTTCGGACAAGCCGGAGCCATGCTCGCCGATCACTGTATGAATGCCGTGGGGAAGCTTCTGGGTGAAGCTCCGGGCGCAGGCGGCTTCAAGGGCGGCGTTGATTTCCTCTTCGGTGGCGGCCGGATGGCCGATCCGCAGGTTGTCCGCAATCGTGCCGGAGAACAGCGTGTTGCCCTGCGGAACATAGGAGAAGTAAGAGCGCGTATCGGCGGAGAGGCTGATTCGTTCGTGGTGCGGGCCAATCAGGCAGACATTCCCGGCCTGGGGCTTGATTAACGCAAGGAGAAGCCGAAGCAGAGTCGTCTTGCCTTCGCCCGAGGTGCCGATGAGAGCGATCAGCTCGCCGGGCCGAATGCTGAGGGAAACATCGGTAAGAATCGGCTTGCCTGCTTCATATCCGTATCCCACATGCTCCATTTGCAGCCCGGATATGCCGCTTAAGGCGGCAGGGAGGCGCTCATGCATGTCCTTGGATCTGTCTTCGGACTGCAATTTTTGAAAGACAATCAGCCGCTCCGACGAGGCGATCATGGCGATCAGGACGGGGAACGTCCGGGCCAGCCCTTCAAGCGGCCCCTGAATCTGCCCCACCAGCTGCAAAAAGGCGGTAAACATGCCAAAGCTGGCTGCCCCGGTGGAAATCCGGTATGCTCCCCAAATGAAGGCGAGAAAAAAACCGAGCCGGTAGCCGATCCCCATGGTCAAATCTGCGGCGACATTAAAACGGGTGCGCTTCAGTATCCAGAACAGCCGGTTCGCTTGAGAGGCTTGGACCTTGTGCAGGCTGTCTTGTTCATGCTCGAATGTCTTGACGATCAAGAGATTCTGGACGCATTCATGCAGCAGGGAGCGATAGCGGCTTTCGGCCGACTGGATCTGATGCTGCATCCTCTTCAGCCTGCTGCCAATATACCAGCTGACGAGCATGGATACAGGTCCAAGCAGAAATGCGAAGAGAGCCAGCGTCTTGTCAAAGTAAAGCAGAGTAATGAAAGCGGCTGCAAACTGGGCGACCAGCGACAGGATGCTGGGCAAGGTGTTGACCAGGCCGTCGGTTATATTGGCAATGTCGCTTGTCAGATGCGTCAACAGGTCGCCGCTGTGGTATTTTCCGGCCGCGTTCCATTCTGTCTTGTACAGCCGATCCATGAAGCTCTGCTGCAAATCATTGTTCATAGCTTCTCTCAGCTTCACGGTTCGCAGGGTCAGCAAGGATGAAAGGGCCAACTGGAGGATCAGGATGAGTGCGAACAGGGTGGCGTAGATGCCGCTGACTCTCATGCTGTTCTGCACGGCGGAATCAATGACCTGCTTCGAGACAATGGCGAGAACGGCGCCGCTTAAGGAGAGGATTACATTCAGAAGGATGATAACGGACAGCGCGCCCCATTTTCCCGTCATACATTGCTTCAGCCAGCGGTAAACATCGGTGTTTAAGAGCTGCCTTGGTTTTCTCATATGGAATGATCTCCAATCTGCAGGAATTGTGAATTGCGGGAGAGTTCGTTGGAAGAAACAACATCTGCCGGTTGGGGGTGTCTGTAGTCTTAAGGTGAGTCTACCAAAGATAGATCAAAAATCAAGGATGATCTTTCCGGATCAAAGATGTTTGGAGAAGTCCCGCTGCATATTTTTGCCCAGGTATTGTTTGTTATTTACAAAATATACGTTCTATTATATTCTTTATAAAGAACTTTTTTAGGTATTTAGACCCTTTATGAGAGGGGATTCGGAAGGTATGGCAAAGTATATGAAGAAGTTCGCCCGGCTCATGCTCATTGCGGCGCTGGTCAGCCTAATGCTTCTGCCTGCTTCTGCCTATGCAGCTTCTGGCGCGGCGGAAGCGAAGTACAACGCTGCTTATGCGACCTCCTTTTTTTCCTCGCTAACCGATGCGCTTTCTTTCTGGTTCGATAAGGAAGAGTCCGCATCCTATGGCGGCTATAAGGAATCTGGCGGATGGTTAAGCTGGCTCAAGGGCAAGGATCATGGCGATAAAGAAGATTGGTGGGAGGACAACAAGCATGACTCCTACAAGCTGTGGAAGAAGTATTACTGCTACTGAAGACGCGCCAAAAAAAGATGGCCGGAGAGAATTTCTCCCGGGCCATCTTTTTCATTATTTCAGAACATTTCCGCTCTGCACATCATTGCTCTTGAGTGCAAGCACGGCCTTGGTAAGAGTATTATTCGTCACCGTATAGGGCGGCGCTCCTGTTCCGGCATAAATCGTGGAGATGCCGACGGCGGCGATGTTGGAAGTGATCGTATTGCCGGTAATGGTTGCGCTCAGGATATCCGCCGGATCATTTCTTTTCCAGTAATCATTAATTTTGATCAGCTCGGTGGCGGTGCGCGTGAGATTCATCGCTGTGACCGTATTGTTCTCCAGAACGACTTTATTGGCCGTTTCAACGGTAATCGCCGGAGCGTCCCCTTTGACAATGAATCTGGAGTTCGTGATCCTTAAGTCCAGCTTGGCATGGCTTGCGATAAGCGCCGTATTGCCTGTCGCGTTGGACGTGAAGGTGCAGTTGTCGAAGCTGTATTTGCCATTCGCCACAATCGTCTGGCCGAATCTGCTGCCGTCCGCTGCTTCAAAGACGGAATTGGTGTATGTTCCTGGCGGCAAAGTCATGCCATAGGCAGAGTTGAAGCCCAGCACCTTGATGTTGTTGAACACGCTGCTCTCCGTGGTGCTGCTCTTAAAGCTTGTGAGCGCCCCTTTTCCGGTTATCGTAACATTGGAGACTTCAATGCCTTTTCCATTGAGGGAGAAGCCCGCATCCACGTTCTTCGTAATGTTGATATTGACATTGGACACCTTGATCCCGCCTGTCGTTCTGGCGCTGACAGACAATGTTCCGTTGGTGACCTCCATGCCATCGATGATAATGTTAGGCCCTGCAAAGTAAGTGTAGGAATCATTCAACCGGTTATTTAAAAATGTGGCATCATGATAAGCGACGATCCGGCTTCCGTCAAAATGGTTGTTAACGGCCAGGGCATTTCGGAAGGACTCGGATACCGCCAGCCCGATCGCTCCCTTGGAAGCAAGGTGGTTGCCTTCAACGGTGACATCATGTCCGTCGTACAGGATGACATCATAGGCCGCGTTATTATAGAATTCATTGTTCCGGATATAAATATTGGTATTCAGGCTTCCGTTCTGTCCAAATCCCCCTTCAACGTCGATTCCCGATTGAGGGGCCGTTCCTTTCATATCATGCAGGATGTTGTTCATAATGAGCGCATTGTCAGCGCCGCCCACCGTAATTCCTTGACGGCGGTTGAATGCGAACTCGGAGTTTTTAACGACTGTATTTTGGCTGACGGTCCGGTTCCAGGCTTCCAGGTAAGCTCCCGTCGACGAGGCTTTGTTGAACACCAGATGGAAATAGGCTGCGCCGCCGGGTATGGTCAGAGTCTGTCTTGCCGTTGCCTGCTGGCTCGTAATGAAGCTGCCGTCCGCACGATAGAAATAAACGGTAAAGCCGCCGGGCAGATTGATTAAATTGGAAATTTCAAAGGTCCGCTCCGTCTTGAAGATGGGATGGGTGAAATAAATGCCTTCCCTGGTCCGGATTTTTGTGCTGTCGCTGCGCGGCTGGCCGCTGCCGTCCAGCCCTCCGGGTACGAAGCTGGCGGCATACAGATCCTTGAACATCGTTCCGTAGCCTCCAAGCACCAGCCCGTCTCCGGTGAAATTCATCGCTTTGACTCCATCTATCGTTGTGTTCGCCGCGCCTTCGATAAAGATGCCGTACCCGCCTTCGTGAGTGCCCGAGTTATGAGGCTCTCTTTGGGAATAATCATGAGTCAGCTTGTCGCCAAGGTAGGTTCCGCCGCGAAGCGTAACATTGTTGGCGCCATATCCGACATACATGACATCGTATCTTTCCTTGCCGTTGGTCTCTTTCTGAAGAATGGCATCCATCGGCAGGTCAAACAGCATATTGCCGACCATGGCGATCCGGCTGTTCTTGTCGATCAGATAGGTTCCGGCTGGAAGCGTCGTTGCCGTAATTCCATTCTGATGCGCCCAGGCCAGCGCCTGATTGATGCCTTTAACGGTTTCCACCGGATGCGTTCCATCGTTATAGATTCCCCAGCGGGCCAGATCAATCAAATAATGCGTGGGCGTTGCCGACACAGCGACGCTCAGGGGCGAGCGGTTTCCGCTGGTGTCCACGGCCTCTACCTGAATGCTGTAATTTGTGCCGAAATCAAGGCCAGTGGCCACATAGTTATTCTGAAGGAGCGGCTCCGCGTTCATCTGCCGCCCGTTCACATACACATTGTACCCGGCCAGGTCGCTCTCTGTGTTGGCTGCCCATGACACCGAAACTCTGCTCGGGCCGCCCGTCACGGACACCTGCGCGGGAGCAGTCAGCGGGGTTATATCCTTGGTCCGGATGGAGAGGGAAATGCCTTGTGAAGCATTGCCGCTTCTGTCCACCGTCCGGAGAGTAAAGGAATAATCCGTTTCTGCCGAGAGTCCTTCCGCTGTGTAGCTTCCGCTTGATGAAGAGCCGATCAGTCCGCCGTTCAGATAAATATCTACACGGTCAAAGTCGGGAGAGTCAGGGTTATTCCAGGTCAGCGTTACCGCGCTGCCGTCATCCGTGGCGCTCGCCCCGCTGACTTCAGCCGGAGCCGGGCTGTCCGCGGCCTGCGGAGTGACAGTTACTGCAGCCGATCCGTCCGACTCAAGCTCCTGATCGTTAATGGCAGTCACATACAGACTGTAGCTCTGGCCGTTGTTCAGCCCGTCCAGCATATAGGTGGAGCCGGTCACCGTTTCG
>NZ_ASSC01000347.1 GCF_000520735.1 Paenibacillus forsythiae T98 | reverse complement strand
CGGTACGATTGCGGCGGCTGTTACGGAAGCCAGAAAGATCGGATTGCGCTGTGAAGTCATCGTTGTGGCCAACGGCTCTACGGACGGCACTGCGGAGATCGCCGCGTCCTGCGGAGCGCGCGTGATTTCCTGCGCGGAGCCACTGGGACATGATGTTGGCCGCAGCGTTGGGGCGGAGGCGGCGAAGGGGGATATCCTTTTGTTTACAGACGGCGATCTCGTAATTCCGGCGAAGCAGCTCCGGCCTTTCGCAGCGGCTGTAAGGGGAGGTGTAGACATCGCCTTGAACGATTATTCCGGACCGGTTCGCCGGCTCCGTCCCCATCCGGTTGTGCTCTCCAAGCATGCGCTCAATCTTCTGCTGGGCCGTCCCGACCTGA
>NZ_ASSC01000346.1 GCF_000520735.1 Paenibacillus forsythiae T98 | reverse complement strand
GTGATACCGGCTTCGGCGGCGGCCAGCGCCTCCTCCCCTCCTCTGCCAAAGACGAAGGGATCGCCTCCCTTGAGCCTGACGACCTTATGGCCAAGACGGGCCTGACGGATCATCACATGAATGATTTGCTCCTGGGACATGGAGTGCCGCCCCGGCGCTTTGCCGCAATAGATAAGACGCGCATCGGGCTTCGCATAGTCCAGAAGCTCCTGCGGCACAAGCCTGTCGTACAGCACGACATCGGCCTCCCGGATGCGGCGCACCGCCTTGACTGTTATCAATTCCGGGTCTCCCGGACCTGCTCCGACGATCGAAATGGTGCCGGTCTTCATTTGGTTAGCTCCCTCCATGTCCAGTTGGTATTGCCCCTCGCCCTAGATCGTCAGGTAAACGGCTCCTGTGGCCTGATCCACTTCAACCTCAAAGGTAGGCACGCATCCCGTATCCGGCTCCTCGACCTTGCCGGTATGAAGATCAATCCGCCAGTCATGCAGCGGACAGTGAACCTTGCTGCCGCAGACCATCCCTTCCGACAGCGTACCGCCTTTATGCGGGCATTTGTTCTCTACGGCCAGCACCTCTCCGTCCGACAGGCGGAACAAGGCGATGTCCAGGCCGTTTACCTTTAGAGTCCGCGAGCCCTTGCGGTCGATTTCAGCTACGTTGCCGACATGCATTTTGGTCATCGTCATATCCCCTTAACCCTCCTGTTATACCGTCTCCACCCGGGAGATCGGCTCGAAATTTTTGCGAAGCTCCTTATCCTTCACGATCTGCTTCCACGGGTCGGTCGTTACGCTGAGCGCCGTCCGGATTCTTCCCTGCAGCGCCAGCCGGTCTTCTCGGTTATCCAGCGCCGCCTTGATGCTGTCCAGTCCCACACGCTCAACCCAATTGGAAGTTCTCTCGTTCCAAGCGGCATTTTCGCGGTAATATTGAAGGAACGCGCTCGCCCATTCAACCACCTCGTCCTCCGTCTTCACAACGCACAGCAGATCCGTGGCCCGGACATGCACGCCGCCGTTGCCCCCGACATGCAGCTCCCAGCCGCCGTCAATCGCGACAACGCCGAAATCCTTGATCGTCGCCTCCGCGCAGTTGCGGGGACAGCCGGAGACGGCCAGCTTGACCTTGGCGGGTGTGTTCAGCCGTTCGAATTCTTTCTCCAGCCGGATGCCCATGCCGATGGAGTCCTGAGTCCCGAACCGGCAGAAGGTCGAACCGACACAGGTCTTGACTGTGCGCAGCGTTTTACCGTATGCATGGCCCGAAGGCATGTCAAGCTCTTGCCAAATTTTAGGCAGATCCTCTTTTTTGACGCCCAGCAGATCCAGTCTTTGTCCGCCTGTGAACTTCACCATCGGAACGTCGAACTTCTCGGCAACCTCGGCAATCTTCTTCAGCTCGCCCGGGGAGGTCACGCCGCCGTAGATCCGGGGAACGACCGAAAAGGTGCCGTCCTTCTGGATGTTCGCGTGGTAGCGCTCGTTCGTGATTCGTGATTCCTTCTCGTCCGCGTATTCCTCCGGCCACAGCATGCCGAGATAATAGTTCAGGGAAGGACGGCATTTCGAGCAGCCTTCCTCTGTGCTCCATTCGAGCACATTCATAACTTCCTTGACCGTCTTCAGCTCCATCCGCTTGATCTCGGCTACGATTTCATCGCGTCCGAGCGTCGTACAGCCGCAGATGCCTTCTTTAACTTTAACCGCCGCATCGCCTGCGTAAAT
>NZ_ASSC01000345.1 GCF_000520735.1 Paenibacillus forsythiae T98 | reverse complement strand
CAGGAAGAAAGCCTGAAATTGTACATCTTTTGGCCGCGTGAGCACCTCCCTCGTGGCACACACCTGCGAAGATACAGTTTTTTCCTCCACTCCGTCTTGCATTCGGCTCATACGGTCTCCAATACCTGCATAAAATCGGGAATTTCCGATGGATGAAGGATTTGGCTCTGAAAAACCTGCACTTTTTGCCCATTTGCCAGATGCTAAGCTTCAATCCGAACAACGCGGCAACGTGGCCTCCTCCCCTTGATCTTGGAACATCCAGAAGTACGCATTCATGCTCGCAGCCAGCCGAGCGGCTTAAGGATACAACCCTTTGGCCTCTCGGCTCGTTTTTTTACATATGGTTGTCTCTTAAGCGTTAAAATCCTGCTTGCAGGCCAGTTTCTTAGCTATTAAGCAGCGAACGGGCGCGCATAATTTTACCAATTAACGGAAGCGGTTAAAAGTTTGACACACAAGTGAAAATTTTCACCTGTTATTTTCTTCAAGTGATAATTATCACGTAAATGTGGGGGGCGAAGCGCTACAATGGGACGTAAAGGAAAAATTTAAAGTAAATAATTAGAAGGAGACAGGAACCATGGCTTATAACAAACCGCAGCAAATAGCCGAAGTAACGGTGGAGAACGGCATAAAGAAGGCTCATAACCCTCTGGCCACCGTGCTTATCCTCGGCTTTCTGGGAGGGGCGTTCATCGCTCTCGGATATTTGCTTGATATTCGCGTCATCGCCAGCGCGCCGAAGGAATGGGGGTCCATTGCCAGCTTTATCGGAGCAGCGGTGTTCCCGGTCGGGCTGATTCTCGTGCTTCTGGCAGGGGGCGAGCTGTTGACCGGCAATATGATGGCCGTGCCGCTCGCTTTGTATTCGAAGAAAATCTCGTTCGCGGAGACGATCAAGAATCTGATCCTGATTACGCTCAGCAATCTGGTGGGAGCACTGTTTGTGGCTTATTTCTTCGGCCATGTTGTGGGTTTGACCGCCGACGGCGTCTACCTCGACAAGCTCGTTGATCTTGCGGAGCATAAACTGGATGCTACGTTCCTCCAGGCTTTCGTCTCGGGTATCGGTTGTAACTGGCTGGTCGCGCTGGCGGTCTGGCTGTCCTACGGCGCCGACAATTTCAGCGGAAAAATCATCGGCATCTGGTTCCCGACCATGGCTTTCGTCGCCATCGGCTTCCAGCACGTTGTCGCCAACATGTTCCTTATTCCGGCGGCCATTTTCGAAGGCCATTTCTCCTGGGGACAGTACGTTGGCAATTTCGTGCCGGTCTGGCTCGGCAATCTGACAGGCGGGGCTCTCTTCGTAGCGGGCGCCTACTGGAACGCCTACCTGCGCAAATCCCCTGCGGCGGTTCAACCGCTTGACAGCGTAGCGTCTGCGGGTGTGAAGAAGCACGCTTAATTCCGGTTGCCAGCTGCAATCATTACCGCTATACCGTAATCAATCAAAGGTACCGTTCCTAATGGAGCGGTGCCTTTTTAATTGGGCGGCCAACTGCCAACACAAAGTTCGCCGTACAGCTGGCGGTCCGGGGGAACGAAACCGCAGCCTACGGCGAAGTCAATAGGGAGTATTTCATGCTCATTATTACCCGCTGATTGCAGGAATGAAACAGCCCGCTGTGTTTCGCCTTTACGCAAGGGAACTTTAAATTATACAATAACAACAGTAATAAAAAGGAGGGCTGCGAGTATGCAAAAATTGGAGAACGGCATATTTCCGGCGGTATGTCCGCTGGACTGCCCCGACACATGCGGTCTTCTTGTCCATAAACAAGATGGGAAAATTGTAAAGGTTGAAGGGAATCCGGAGCATCCGATTACCAAGGGGTCCATCTGCAACAAGGTCAGGCATATGGCGGAGCGAATCCACCATCCGGAGCGGCTGACCACCCCGCTTCGCCGGGTCGGGCTCAAGGGGGGGGCTGTATTTGAGCCGATCAGCTGGGACGAGGCGATTGACGAAATTGCCGGAAAGTTCCGCCGGCTCTCGGAAGAATATGGGCCGGAGAGCATTCTGCCTTACAGCTTCTACGGCAATATGGGCGTGCTCAGTGTGGAGGGCATGGATCGCCGGTTCTTTAACGCGCTCGGGGCCAGCCGTCTGGAGCAGACCATCTGCAATGCTGCCGGAAGCGCGGGCTGGAGCTATACGATGGGCTTCAAGGGCGGGACAAGCCCGGAGGATATCGTGAACGCCGATCTGATCATCGTCTGGGGCGGCAATATCGTCAGCACGAACATGCATCAGATTGTGCTGGCCGAGCAGGCCCGGAAGAAGGGAGCCAGAATCATCGTCATCGATGTCCACCGGAACCGCACGGCCCAGTGGGCGGATTGGTTCCTGCCGCTCTATCCGGGAACGGATACGGCGCTGGCGCTCGGGATCATGCATATTTTATTCCGCGACGGGCTGACGGACGAAGCTTTCCTCAAGGCCTATACGGTGGGATATGAAGAGCTGCGGAAGCAAGCGGAGGAATATACGCCGGAGGCCGTGGCCGTCATAACGGGCATTCCGGCGGAAGATATTGAGAAATTAGGCAAGCTGTACGGAGAGGCCAAGGTATCCTATATCCATATTGGCAACGGGCTGCAGCATCACGACAACGGCGGCATGAATGTGCGCAGCATCGCTTGTCTGCCCGCGCTGACGGGACAATGGCTGAAGAAGGGCGGCGCCTGCAAGGGCAACGGCGGCTATGCCGAGATGAACGCCCGGGCCCTTCAGCGCCCCGGACTTCGCCCGAACCCCCGCGCTCGGAGCATAAATATGAACCGGATTGGCGAAGCGCTGGAAATGACAGAGCAGCCGATCAAGTCGCTGTTCGTCTACTGCTGCAATCCGCTTGTGGTCGCGCCGGACGCGGAGCGGGTGCGGCGCGGATTCGCGCGCGAGGACCTGTTCACGGTCGTGCATGATCTTTTTTTGACCGATACGGCGAGGTATGCCGACATTGTGCTTCCCTCGACGTCGACTTTTGAGAACACCGATTTGTACAGCTCTTACTGGCATCACTATATCCAGCTTCAGGAGCCGATCCTGGAAGCGCCGGGAGAGTGCAAGAGCAATTTCGAATTGTTCTCCCTGCTGGGCAGGGCCATGGGTTTTGACGATGAAGCTTTCAGGCAGGGTGAGGAGGACATGATCCGCGAAGCGCTGGACTACCCGCGCAATCCCTATCTGAACGGAGTGACGCTGGAGCGGCTGAAAGCCGGGCGGCATGTCAAACTGGATATGACGTCTAAAGATCGCTATCTGGACAACCTGCCTACGCCATCGGGCAAAATCGAGCTGTATTCCCGGGCGATGGAGAATGCGGGACTGCCGCCGCTGCCAGCCTATACTCCGCTTGTCGAAGGCTTTGACGGCATCCGGCGTCCGGGGGAAGGGGAGAAATATCCGCTGATGTTCATATCGCCGCCCAACCACAGCTTTCTGAACTCCACCTTCTCCAACGCCTGGAAGCATCAGCAGCTGGAGAAAAGGCCGACCCTGCAAATTCATCCCGAGGATGCGGCCAAGCGGGGTATTGCCGACGGGGATGAGGTCAAGGTGTACAACGAACGCGGCATGGTACAGATTTGGGCGGCGGTAACCGACCGGATGCTTCCGGGGACTGTCATCAGCCAGGGGCTGTGGTGGGAAGGGAAAGACCGCCCGCAGCGGAGCAATGTGCTTACCCCGGACCGGCTGAGCGATATGGGGAAGGGAGCGACTTTCTTCTCGGCGACGGTTCAGGTTGAACTGTGTTAAAACAAGTTCACAGGGGGTGCTTGCGTAGACTTGCATAGATTCAGGAGGGATAGGACTATGCTTCACATAGGCAGAGAGACGCTGACCATCCGGCTCTCGGAGTTTCGCGACGTCCGGGAGCTGATTATGCTGGATCACCTGATCTGGACCGAGGACACGGCCCCGGCGGCCTTGTCGTGGCGGTCGAGCGAGGACTATTTGCTGCATGCGCCTCCCGGCTCCCAGCTTGTGGCAGTCACAGGGGACAAGCTGTGCGGTTATGTCGGCTTCGGCTGCCCCACCGGAATGAAGAGCAACCGGCATGTCTATGAAATTCATATCGCTGTCCATCCGGATTGGCAGCGACTCGGAATCGGCCGAAGCCT
>NZ_ASSC01000344.1 GCF_000520735.1 Paenibacillus forsythiae T98 | reverse complement strand
AGCCGAGGGGAGTCGAACCCCTGTCCGAAGATAACGCCACATAAGCTTCTACGAGTGTAGTGACAGGTTTGATGTCACCCTAGAGACTCCCTGTCACCGGATTCCCTTCAGGTCAGCCTGATTATCTTCTTCCGTTGACCCCAGGCGGAGACCAAGCGGCGTATCCCACTAAAGTTGAGCCCCTAGCCCGCCACATGGGCGATGGAAGGTAGGAGCTAGCTCACAGGTTATTAAGCTGCGAAAGCTAAGTTGTTGTTTTGTTTGCCGTTTAATTGGCTTTAGCGTTGATGAAGCGGACGCGTCCCCACTACTCGCTACCCATGCTCGAACTACCCCCGTCGAATCCAAAAACGGCCCCTCATTAAAAGGGCTTCCTGGATCAAGCGGAACCGCCGGCAAGAGCGATTCGTATCCATTATCCTCCCAGCCAATAGGCGAAAGGATAATCTGAAGCATTAGGTTTTACATAAAAGAGTATATCACATTTTGCAGCATAATCATATAGAGCTTACAGGAAACACAGGCGGAGTTTGACAGGCTTATCTTGCGACCTTCTGCTTCTCCCGCAGTGCCCGCTGGATATCGCGCTGTGCGTCGCGTTTGGCGGCGGAATCACGTTTATCGTATTGCTTCTTTCCTTTACCGATGCCCAGCAGTAGCTTGGCATAGCCGTTGCGGACGTACACTTTCAGCGGCACAATTGTGTACCCTTCCTGCTTGGAATGTCCGAGCAGCTTGCTGATCTGTTCTTTGTGCAGCAGCAGCTTGCGTGTACGCGTCGGGTCATCCGGGTTGGCACGGTTGCCCTGGTCAAAGGGACTAATATGCATATTATGCACAAAAATCTCGCCGCCGCGGATCGTGGCAAACGCATCACCGATATTCGCGCGGCCATTGCGCAGCGATTTAATCTCCGTGCCCGTCAGCACCATGCCCGCCTCGTAGGTGTCCTCGATAAAATAATCATGGGAAGCTTTTTTGTTCTGGGCGAGCACTTTCCCGTCGGCTTTTTTACCCATGACAATCACTCCTTGAATCGAAAATTGCGGCGTCTCTTCTCTTGCTGTTTCTATAGTGCAAAGCAACCCAAACAGAAAACGTCCATTTCTTATTGTATCAAAATCATTCCAGCAAAAGCAAGGATTGATAAAGCGTTTCCCTTCCCATTGGCATTTCTCTGAACACGAACGTAAGTACAGCAAATGATCTTAGGAGGCCGGCAGTATATTCCATTAAAAAGCGCCGGGCCCTTCGCCGGGGACCTCAGCGCTTTGGTTATCTTGAAAAGCTTAGTCCAGCGTTTATTTTTTCTTCTTCCGCTTTCTTCCTTCGCCGTTGCCGTTCTTGGAACCGGAACCTACGGCAGCCCCGACATTGCCCGGTGTTACGGAGTCGCCGATGAAGACCCCGCTCTTCGACTTTTTCTTGCGGCGGCCTTTGCCTCCAGCGGCTTTGCCGCTGCCGTAATCGCCGC
>NZ_ASSC01000343.1 GCF_000520735.1 Paenibacillus forsythiae T98 | reverse complement strand
GCCTGCCCCAGCCGCTCCTTCTGCTCCGGCGTAAGCGAAGCGTTGCTGATGATGTCCTCGCTCTCATCTTTGCCGGTCAGGACGGCTTCCGTCTCGTTCGCTTTCTTGCCGGCTCCCGCCGGTACACGGGTGAAACCGACCGTCTCGCCGGTGTACATGTTCAGATCGACCGCGAGATTCGCCCATTGATCCTCCCGGGAGTCAAGGGAAACACGAAAGGTGTCGAAGGGATAGCGTTGGTCCAGCTTTCTTTTGCTGTAGTCCTCCAGCAGATTTTCCCGGGACATGTAGCCGTAAAAAGAGGAATCCGACTTATAAGTGACGATCCATTGGTCGCCGGATTCCGGTATGTATCCAAGCTGTTCCGCCGCAAAGCGGATCGCCTTCTCGCGGGCTTCCGATTTGCTGATCGCCTGTTCGCTGCCGGGACCGCCTTGAACAAGGGGAGGGACAATCTGGAACAGGACGAACAAAATCAGACCGGCAAGGCCTGCGAGAACGAGTCTTTTGGAGATAGGCCGCTGATGCAAAGGTTGGCCGACGGGATTCATGAAACGCCTCCTTGAATATATGATTTCTAAAACGGTACAACTATCTTAAAATATCACAGCCAGGGTGCGAAAAGCCATTTTTTAGGTTATAAATGGCGAAATGCGCTGAAAAACAGTGAAATTGCACACTAAATTTGATACGATCGCCTAAGAACAATATATGATGAAAGAGCGCATTTTATAAATGGAGGGAATGGATATGGCTTCACAAGCTCCGAAGGCTTCCGAATTCCGCTGGCTGAAGCTGTCCCCGCCCCAAATCATGGTGATCGGATTTGCCGTCATCATCTTGATCGGGGCTCTTCTGCTCATGCTGCCAATCTCGCTGGCCCCGGGGAATCGCATCACCTTCCTGGAGGCGCTGTTTACATCCACATCGGCTACGTGCGTTACCGGGCTGGTTGTTCATGATACCGGCACCTTCTTCTCGACTTTCGGGCAGATCGTTCTCTTGCTGCTGATCCAGGTTGGCGGCCTGGGCTTCATGTCCATGGCGACTTTATTCGCTCTGGTATTCCGCCGGCGCATCTCCCTGCGGGAGCGGCTGGTGCTGCAGGAGGCGATGAATCAGAACTCCATCGAAGGCATCGTCCGGCTGATCCGCAGCGTCCTGATCTATTCGCTGGTCATCGAAGCCTGCGGCGCGCTGCTCCTTGCGATCCGGTGGGCCTTTGATATGCCGCTGGGACGAGCCGTCTTCTTCGGGATATTTCATGCCGTCTCCATGTTCAATAACGCTGGCTTCGACCTGTTCGGCGGCTACCGCAGCCTGACCGGCTACGCGGCCGACCCGGTTGTAAATACAGTGGTCATGTTCCTGATCGTCTCCGGCGGCATCGGCTTTATCGTCATGTCGGACATTATGGATTACAGGCGGAAACGCAGGCTCTCGCTGCACAGCAAGGTCGTGCTGTCCATGACCGCCGCGCTGATCGTGACCGGCGCTGTTGTGCTCTTTATATTCGAGTTTACGAATCCGCGCACTCTGGGTTCGCTCGGCTGGGGCGGCAAAATATGGGGGGCCCTCTTCCAGTCCGTCACCCCGCGAACGGCCGGGGCCAACACCTTGGACATGCCGGGTCTCCGGCAAGCCTCGCAGTTCTTTATCGTCATTCTGATGTTCATCGGGGCTTCTCCCGGCTCGACGGGGGGCGGCATCAAGACCACGACATTTACCATCATGATCGGAGCGGTGATAGCGATGCTGCGCGGCCGGGAGGATATCGTGCTGTTCCGCTACCGGCTGGCCCAGGAACGGGTGTTCAAGGCGCTGACGATCACCCTGCTGGCCCTGCTGCTGATCGTCGCCGTCTCTATGGTGCTCTCCACCACGGAGAATACGCCTTTTTTGAACGTGCTGTTTGAGACGACATCGGCTTTTTCCACTGTGGGACTCAGCCTTGGATTGACGCCGGAGCTCTCCGCGCCGGGCAAAATCCTGATCTGCTTCACCATGTTCGCCGGAAGGCTGGGCGTATTGACGCTGGCTTATGCGCTGGGACCGAAAAAGGGTAAGGAATTGTATCGTTACCCGGAAGGCAAAATGATTATCGGATAAGGGGATAGACGGGAATGAAAGCACAGCAATTTGTAATCATTGGTCTTGGACGGTTCGGAGCCAGTCTGGCGCTTGAGCTGATGGGAATGGGTTATGAGGTGCTCGGCATTGATCATAGCGAGGAGCGGGTGGAGGAATTGACCGACAAGCTGACGCATGCCGTCGTGGCGGACGCAACGGACGAGGGCGTAATGCGGTCGCTGGGCGTTCGGAACCTGGACTGCGGCATCGTGGCGATTGGAGACAATATGGAGCGCAGCATCCTGACTGCCATCCTCCTGAAGGAATTGGGCGTCAAAATGGTGGTGGCCAAAGCGATCTCCCTCCTGCATGGACGAGCCTTGGAGAAGCTTGGAGTGGACCGGGTTATTTTTCCGGAGCGCGATATGGGGGTCCGGGTGGCGCATCAGCTGGTGACTCCGTATCTGCTCGATTACATCGAGCTGTCCAAGGAGTACAAAATCGTCGAGCTGACTGTTCCCGCCTGCATGAACGGCAAAAGCCTCGCCGAGATCAATACCCGCGCCAAGTATGGCTGCAGTATCATTGCACTTAACCGGGGGGGCGGGGTTATCGTCGCGCCGACTTCTCACGACCATGTCTATGAAGGCGACATCATGGTGCTGATCGGCTCGAACGAGAGCATCGACCAATTCG
>NZ_ASSC01000342.1 GCF_000520735.1 Paenibacillus forsythiae T98 | reverse complement strand
TGCGGCTACGGAGCTGCGGACAACTTGTTTTACGACAACCGCACGGTTCCGTATGAGCTTAGGCCCATCGAAGTGGGCGATACGACGCCGTTCCGCTTCCCTTCGGGCATAAGCCTTGGGACGGTCGGGCTAAGCTACGTGGATGATCTGGCCGTCCTTCCGGCCAGCTTCGCCGCTGCCGTCGGCGCTGCGGCCGATTGTCTGCAAATCGTGCGCCTTAGCACGGAAGTTAGGAGCGATGCGGAGGCGCCGGTTCCGGTGTCGGTCGGCGGACGAGGAACCCGTGAAGGGCTGCTGTTCATGCCTGTCGCAGTCGCGGTTGCGCCTGGTGGCCAGTTTATCGTACTGGAGGCGGGCAACCGCCGGCTGCAGGCGTTCGACGTGTTCGGCAATCCGTACCCGTACTTCGGAACGTCGGCCTTGCTGCCGCTAAAGTTGAATGGTGGTATCCATTATTTGGATATAGATATCGACGGTTCAGGGCGAATGTACCTTTTATATTACCAAGGAGACGGATCGCAGCCGAGCCAGTACGCGCTAGACATTTACGACGCGGACGGAGCGCTGATCTCCTCTACCGCAGGCGTCAATGCGGATAAGCTGTGCGTCGACCCTTGGGGCAACGTCTACACGCTCGGCTATGAGCTGATGGAAGGACCGGACGGCGATTCTGTCGCCTCCGTCTGCGTATGGGCCCCATTTGCTAGATAAGATGAAAATGCGGAAAGGTAGGTCGCTGACCGATGCAAAAAAGAGAGACGTACCAAACCGCCGCTGGCCGAGATATGCGGGAGGCTATTGCCGTCGTCGGCATGGGCTGCCGGTTTCCCGGAGGGGTGAACAACCCGGAGCAATTCTGGGAATTGTTGAGAAGAGGACAAGACGCCATTATCGAAGTTCCTCCAGAGCGCTGGGGCTTGGACGACTACTACGATCCGGACCGCGAGAGCAATGGCAAAATGGTGACCCGCTTCGGCGGCTTTATCGATGGTATGGATCAGTTCGATCCGGAATTTTTCGGCATCTCGCCGAACGAGGCCGAGCGG
>NZ_ASSC01000341.1 GCF_000520735.1 Paenibacillus forsythiae T98 | reverse complement strand
GTCGCTCTCCATGCGAGAGCGTGGATTGAAATGACATGGGCATGTTTCCTCCTAATGGTTATTCGATGTCGCTCTCCATGCGAGAGCGTGGATTGAAATCCGACGCACCAAGGGCGATGAGTCCCATAGCCAAAGTCGCTCTCCATGCGAGAGCGTGGATTGAAATTCTTGAGATCGGTGGGCTCCCAGAACCAGATAACGTCGCTCTCCATGCGAGAGCGTGGATTGAAATATTTCGCAATTGTCACATTCGGTGCGTAGGATATTGGTCGCTCTCCATGCGAGAGCGTGGATTGAAATGTTTATAGGATACTCCTATATATAGTTGGCCGCCGGTCGCTCTCCATGCGAGAGCGTGGATTGAAATTTTTAATTTGTCCAAGAATGATTGATAAGTGATGTCGCTCTCCATGCGAGAGCGTGGATTGAAATTGGTGGCAAAGCAGTTTGGCAGGCCGAGTGGT
>NZ_ASSC01000340.1 GCF_000520735.1 Paenibacillus forsythiae T98 | reverse complement strand
AAGGGATGATTATTCATGAGTAAGAAACCAAGACAAATCGCATTCTACGGTAAAGGCGGTATCGGTAAATCCACAACTTCCCAGAACACTCTGGCCCAGCTGGCTACCACTTTCGGTCAAAAAATCATGATCGTAGGCTGTGACCCTAAAGCCGACTCCACTCGTCTGATCCTGAACACGAAAGCTCAACAAACTGTACTTCACATGGCTGCTGAAATGGGCTCGGTTGAAGACCTCGAACTCGAAGACGTAGTAGCAACCGGCTTTGGAGACATCCTCTGCGTTGAGTCCGGCGGTCCGGAACCAGGCGTAGGCTGCGCAGGCCGCGGTATCATCACTTCCATCAACTTCCTGGAAGAGCAAGGCGCTTATGAAGGCATGGACTTCATCTCCTATGACGTACTGGGTGACGTTGTATGCGGCGGTTTCGCAATGCCGATCCGCGAGAACAAAGC
>NZ_ASSC01000339.1 GCF_000520735.1 Paenibacillus forsythiae T98 | reverse complement strand
CCGGCGTACTGCTCGTTGGCTGGGCGCTGGCGGAGGTGCTTTATTTCCGGAAAAGAAGACGGAAAAGAGAGTAGTTATAGCCCTGTTAAGGGGTTGATCTCTGGTACACCATCCGTTTTGTAATCAAAACGGTGCAGATAAACTAGAAAGCTGAATACAGGGTGGTGGGGGATGGCTTTGTAAGAGTTGCAGGGGGGAAGTTGGGAAGCAGTCACATTATTAATTTTAGGAGGATGAACAAATGTTGAAGAAATCCAGAAAGACTTTTATGGCATTGGCAGCAGCAGCAATGCTCCTTGTCAGCGTATCACCGGCATCGGCATTGAATTCGAATGGCGGAGGTGGCGGCACCGGAACCGGAAATAAGCCGCTCAGTCTCAACGGCTACAAGTTTACCAATTCAAGCAGAAATACATTGTATTTGTATTTTGACAGAGCAATAGATTCTGCCCAGCTTGACGTTAGTCAATTTAAAGTAAAAGAGCACAGCTCCGCTACGACGGTTAACGTATCCAGCAAAACATTGACAACCGGAAACGGCTACAGCGGCACCAGCGACAGCCAACTGGATAACGGATCTACAGTAGCGCTTACATTGGCTTCCAACTTGAGCTACGACACTCAATATGATATTACTTTAAGTCCTACTATAGCAGCGTCCAACGGCATTACTCTGGGCAATTACAATGGTCATCAGGACACCACGTTTGTCATGAAAACACCTAACAGTGGCGGAAGTTATACCGGAACGCCTACTGTAACTTTCCTGACAACCACTAAGTGGGAGGCGAATCCGGTTGTGGTAATTGACCGCCCGATCACGAATGTGAGTACAGTATTGAGCAATTTAAGCACCAACTTCAAGAAAAGCGGAACAACTGTGACTCAGGATTCGGTCATTGACTCCACAGCGGTTTCAGGTGCAGAAACTTACACACCTCACGCCAATGATGAACACAACACGCTGTTCTTCCCGTTGACTGGCAAGGGCAGCACAAATACGGCCTACAATTTGACTCAATCATCCAACAGCTACACCATTACTATGCCGAACTTTACCGATGTCAGCAGCAACTCGTACAGCAGCGCCGGTTCAGCCTCCTTTACTACCGTGTCCAGTGATATCGCGGGATGGATTGGCTCCGCTCCAACGGTGTCGACAGGGGCGGCTTCAGGGGAACTGGATATTACCTGGTCTGCGGGCAGCATCACTCCGGTTGCCACCCAGTTTGATGTATACATCAGCACCGCTGAATTTGGACTGGCCTCCACCAATTGGGCATCAGCTGATACCTCCGGAACTGTAACAGGATCGTCGCCATACAGCTACACAGCCACGGGTCTTACGCCAGGTCAGTTATACTATGTTCGTATTGTCCCCAAGAACGCCGCTGGCGTCGCCGGATTCACGATTGCCGGTTCGGGAACAGCAGGAGAGTAAGCACTCAATATAAATAATGAGGCCGTTCCCGTTCCAGGACATACGGATTTGCCGTGGTTCTGGAACCGGGAAGACCTTCAATATAGGGCATATATACTTATGGGGGAATGGGATCATGAGAATAAAAGTGAGAAGGAAAAATTTTGGGCTAATAATGCTAATCTTGATAACAGTGGTTGGTTCTATGGCTTTCCCATTACCGCCCAAAGCATCTGCCCAATTTGCGGCATCTGTGAGTCAGACGAAGGGAGATCAAGGGGAAGAATCCCTTGCGCGGGAAGCGGAAGAGCAGCTCGGGAAACTGGTGCTGCCGTTTATTAAAAATGAAGGACAAATCTCTGGCAAGCAGGTACAGTATTATGCTGATACGTTTGCGGGGCGGATATTTGTAACGGGCAGCGGCCTGACGTATGCCTTGAAAGCTGGAGAGGATGGTAAAGCGTCCTGGGCGCTTAATGAAACGTTCGTAAACGCTTCGGCCTTTTTGGCAACCGGAAAAAATCCTGTAACAACGGAAATCAATTACTTCAAAGGCGATAAGTCCAAGTGGCAAAAGGGAGTCACCGGATATGAAGAACTCAGCTTGGGACGTGTATTCCAGGGAGTGGATGTGACGCTTCGGGCCAAGGGTAACAATGTAGAGAAAATCTTTACCGTAGAGCCAGGCGGAGACCCATCTCTTATAACGATGCAAATAAGTGCCGCAACAGGATTGGCGGTAAATGAACAAGGTGGATTAGCGATTAAAACCGACCTTGGAGACGTAACGTTCACAGCCCCTGTTGCCTATCAGGAGATAGATGGAAGAAAATCAAATGTGCCTGTATCCTACCGGGTGGAAGGCGATCACTACGGGTTCAGTGTGGGCTCATACAATTCGGCGTACCCGCTGATTATTGATCCGTTGCTGGCAGGCACGTATTTGGGAGGAGGGAAGAACGACTCGATTGCTGATCTGGTCGTGGCTCCGGATGGGGATGTATACGTAACAGGATATTCGTATTCTACTGACTTTCCAGATACAGTTGGAGAGAATTTGACTCATTACGGTTTAGATACAACGTATGACGTTTACGTGGCGAGATTGAGCGGCGATCTTACCCGGTTGAAAGCTATTTCCATTTTAGGTGGTTCGGGCAATGATAGCGCCATTAACATTGCCTGGTCAAACGGCAACGTGTATGTCGGCGGCTGGACCGAATCGGGCAGCGAGTTTCCCGCTGATTATACAGCAGGTTCGCGTGGTGGCAGAGATGGCTATATTGCGAGATTCACTCCTGCTCTGACTGAAATGAAAGCTACAGCGTTCGGTGGCGAGGGGAATGAAATGCTGATAGCTATGGCTGTACGCGACAACGACGGACAAGATGAAATAGTCGCTGTTGGTTCCACTCAGCTTAAATCTGGTACGTATTCTCCAACTTTTCCAATTGTGGGGGAGGCGTTTCAAACTACTGCCGCTTCTGCCTATATAACAAAATTTAATAATGATCTGCAAATTGTTGCTTCTACTTTTTTTGGAGGCAGTCTACCGACTGATTTGAAAAGCGTTGACTTTGCATCTGACGGACGGATTATCGTAGGGGGGGCTACACAAGCCCAAAATACTGCTATTCCCGTGTCTCCGGGTGTTTTTGACGGGAGCTTCGGCGATGCCGCAAGGGATGGGTTTATTGCTATCCTGAACTCAAATCTGACTGCTGAAGGGGCAAAAGCTACTTTTGTCGGAAGCGATGGCAAAGTTGAAACGGTAAACAAGTTGAAATATATTACAGATGCAGATGGGAGCAGTTATATTTATGCTGTAGGCTCCTGTAATAAGGGGAGTTTCGCGGAAGAACAGATTACAGCAAGCTATGGCGATGCTGCCAACGCAGCACTGGATGATGTTTTCGCCATTAAACTGACGGCAGACCTCACGACCCGTGCGGGGCTTACGTATATAGGTGCAGCTAATTCTGACCAGGTTAAGGATATTGAAATAGCACCAACAGGACAGGTTATTTTGGGAGGGCTTACCAAGTCATCCGATTATCCGATCACGGAAGGCCAGCTATCGGTAAACGGAGCTTATAACGGTTTTGTTATCATTTTAAATTCAAATTTTACAATTGACAAATCATCCGCTCTTCCCAGCTTTCTTGACCTGACAAGTCTCGCTCTGGATGAGCAGGGACAAGTCATCTTGGCGGGCCAAGGTACGACAGTTTCCGGTAATTTAGAGGGGCTGCCTCGCGCCTATAAGAAAACTGCCACTTCAGATACCACTAAAGATACCCTTATTTACAAAGTCAATCCCGCTGTCCTGATGGCGGCCTCCGAGACGGAAGCGCCAACCTGGACTGCCAATGAGGTGAGTATTTCGGATGTTGGACCGGATAACCTGAATCTGAGCTGGCCTGCCGCAGCGGACAACTCCAGTATTGACCATTATCTGATATATCAAAATGGCTCGATCATTGACCAGACCCCGGGCGATATCACCCAATATCATGCCATCGGGCTGCTACCGGATACAGACTATACGTTTAAAATTGAAGCGATGGACTCGTTTGGCAACTGGACTGAGACGGCGCTGGAATCTGCTCCGGTGCATACCCCGCTGTCCTCGGCCCCTGTTTGGCCCGATGGCTCATTGACTGCGGATTACACGGATACCTTCGATCATCTCCAACTGCGCTGGCCGGCGGCTGCGGATGACGGCACAGTAACCGGATACAGAATTTATAAGGATGGATTGGAAGTTACCGAAGCGGTATACGGCTATAATGTCACCGATGCAGTCTATTACAGTGATGTGTACAGTCTGGATGGAGACAAAAGCTATACCCTTAAAGTGGAAGCGCAGGACAACGACGGTTACTTAAGTCATACAGGCCCCAGTGTAACGCTTCGGACGCATAAGGCCCCGGATATTTATTCGCCATATTGGCCGGTAGGAAAAGTGCAATTGGCGTATCTGTACACCTCCCTGAACAGTGCGCGAATCACCTGGCCCGCCGCTTTAGATAACGAGGGTGTAGATCATTACCATGTAATATTCAGCGATGTGACCGATTCGGGAGAAGCGTTTAGTGCAGATGTTCCCGGCAGCGCAACCAGCTATGAAGCGAATTTGCTGAATACGCATGTCTACCATATTCAAGTCACAGCAATAGATGCGGCGGGGAACGAATCAACCGTCCTGTCCGGAGAACCATTAAATATCCCCGAGGCTCCTTTTGGAAGTGGGGGAGGCAATGGAACGGGGGGCAGCACTGTGCCTAATCCGTTCGTAATTGGTGTTAATTTAAGCTCTTCATACAACCAGTACAATTCAGAAACCAAGCAAAATGCTGAAATGTCCACTTTTGGAACCTCACTTGAGAATGCTGTTGGTGTTCCGCTCAAGCCGCTTATTAAAGCCTTCTTCTATTTCAATGTGGGGGGGAGAGCGGACGCCAATAAAGATTACTTCTCGCTTTATGAGGTTGCCGGAGAAACGCTGGCACCGGTACCGGTGAACGTGACTGCGAGCTCCACCTTTGAGGAACGCCGGTATTTGTTCGTCAGTCCCGTGGGGACGTTAAAGCCGTTGACAACCTACAAGCTGGTGATTGGGCGTCAGATCATGTCCAATAACAACAGGGTGCTGGGCTACGATAAAGAGGTGTATTTCACAACGGGAGCCGTAAATACGGCGAGTGAAGTGAATCTGACTGCGGGAGCCGTAAATTCCTATGTTACTATCGGCAGCGGAACTCCTACGGAAGTGACAGTCTCTGTTCCCCGGGAGATTACGGATGCGGCGCTGGATCTTTCATCTCTGCTCAATCAAGCTGAAACGGGAACAACAGCCCAATCCCTGCCGGGCATTGCGCTGAAAGCGGCAGTTCCTGCTGTCAGCGCAACACAGCCTGTCGAGATCCGCATTCCCCAAGGGGTTAGTGTAACGGGTTCAGTGTACTGGAACGGCTTGTTCAATGTGCCCCGAGTCATTGATCCGGCAATCACCGGCGTCACTGTGACACCGGATAAAGGCAAGAAGGCAACTATCGACTCCGTGATTGAGGTTGGGGGCTGGAGCGTTCCGCTTACGACGGACAAGGCGGTACGCATTGTATTCCCGGGTCAGGCAGGCAAGAGCGTCGGGTACTTCCGGGATGGCGTGTTTGCCAAAATCGGAACTAGCCTTAAATCCGATACCCAGGAAGCAGGGGATGCCCTGCCTGAAGGGGGAGACGGCCGGATTGTTATCGGTGACGACCTGGTCGTATGGACCAAGCACTTCACGCAGTTTGTTCTTTATACGCAAACAGCCGATGGTTCGGGAGAAGGTCCTATTTCGCAGCCGGGTCCTACCGGCGTGACACCAACGCCTGCTGCCGAGGTGCAGGTGAAGCCGGTGCTGGATGCGGCCACTGGCGTGGCTGCTGCGAAGATTGATCCGGCTGCGCTTGCGGATGCTTTTGCCCAGGCCAAGGCGGACAAGGATGGAACGAAGACGGTTCAGGTGAAGCTTGCCAAAGTGGAGGGGGCATCAGCCTATGCTGCCAACCTTCCTTCAAGCGTTCTGACCCAAGCTTCGGCGGACCAGAAGATCGAACTGAAGACTGACGTTGCAACGTTGACGGTTCCAGGCAATATGCTGGCTTCCCTGGGGCAGCTTCAAGGCAAGGAAGTCTCCCTCCGGCTGGCTCCGGTGGACAAGTCGTCGCTGTCAGAGGAAGCGCGCAAGGCGGTGGGCAGCCGTCCGGTTGTTGAGCTTGGAGTACTCATTGACGGCAAATCCGTTGCGTGGAGCAACAAGAACGCTTCGGTTGTGGTCTCGATCCCGTACGCGCCGTCAGCCGAGGAGAAGAACAGCCTAGAGCATCTGACGGTGCTGTATATTGATGATGCAGGCGTACTGACTCCTGTGCCTAGCGGCAAGTATGACGCTTCCACAGGACAAATCGTATTCCGCACGACTCACTTCAGCCGTTATGCGGTAGCGGCTGTGCACAAAACATTCGGAGATCTGGACAACACAGGCTGGGCCAAGAATGAGATCGAGGTGCTGGCGTCCAAAGGAATCATTAAGGGAACTTCGGAGACCGGCTTTGCTCCAGGAGCCGCCGTTACCCGTGCGGATTACTTGACACTGCTTGTCCGTACCCTGGGCCTGACCGCAGAGGTTAAAGGCAACTTCAGCGATGTGAAGGAAGGCGCGTACTACTACGAAGCGGTAGGCATCGCCAAGGCGCTTGGAATCGCGGAAGGACAGGCGGACGGACGGTTTGATCCGCAGGCGACGATTACGAGACAGGACATGATGGTGCTGACGGAGCGGGCGCTGAAGAAGCTGGGTAAACTGGAGGCCGCAGCGGGAAGCGCCGCGTCTTTGGAAAGCTTCGCGGACAAGGCGGATATCGCCGCCTATGCGAAGGACAGTCTTGCAGCGCTGGTGAAGGAAGGACTGATCACCGGAGCGGCGGACGGAATCCATCCGAAGAGCAAGGCGACCCGTGCGGAAGCCGCCGTATTCCTGTACCGTATCTACAACAAGTAGGCGATATGCGGGCTTGAGCCTTACATGTTGGCAGGCAGAGGGAGGACCATCGTCCTCCCTCTGATCTGTGCAGAGCACTTTTTTTCAAAATAGAGAGGAAAGGGTGGAATTTGAACCAATGCATACAGTGACAAAAATGGGCTGGAGACAATGCGTCAAGTTGCTCCTCGCACTTGCTCTGGTAATGACGGCGGCGCTGGGCGGAGCAGCCAGTCCGGCGCTGGCGTTTAATTACGAAAACACAGGGGGCGGCGGCAAGCCGATGC
>NZ_ASSC01000338.1 GCF_000520735.1 Paenibacillus forsythiae T98 | reverse complement strand
TGGCTTCAATACTACAAGCTGATCCGCGAGGATCTGGACGATATGGAACAAAGCGCGGCCGGAAGCGATCTGACAGGCTGGAAGGCGGCGGTATCCCGTATTCAGGAGCGTTACGATACGATCCGGCCCGCCGTCATTATCGCCCGGAAGCCGGAAGAAGTGAACCGGTTCGATGCCTGGCTGTCCTATGCGGGCGGACTGGCGTCAGGAAGCCGTCCGCCGGGGAGGGAAGAGCTGAGGGACGCCGTCTCGCAAGGCCGGGAAGCCGCCAGGGTCATGTTCGGGAAGGAGAAGGACGAACCGGCGCTGTCTCTTCCGCTAGCTCCCCGGCAATACGGCCTTGCCGGATGGCTGGGCGCGGGATTTATCCTGGCGGCGCTTGCATACACCGCTTACAGGAAATACAGAGGCGAGAGTAGCCGATGGCAGCCGTTCTGAAAGAGCGGGAAACAGCAGGTGAACAATGAAAAGCGGGATCGGGCCTGAAGTCTTCCATGCCTGGTTCCGCTTGAGTTTGGTTATCCGCCCTGACGCGGATGCTTTGTTAAATTTCCCGGAAGCCCTCTCCCTGAACATCGTGCACATCGCTGATAATGACAAATGCCCGCGGGTCCACGGATTTGACCAGCCGGCTCAATTGCCGGATTTCCTGCCGGGAGACGATGCAGTAGACCATATGCTTCGCCTGCTTGGAATAAGCGCCGATGGAAGGAATGAGGGTGACGCCCCGCTCCATCTCTTTGGTAATCAGCTCGGCAATTTCCTGACCGAAGTCGCTGATAATCGTAAAGGCTTTGGCGGCGTACGCGCCTTCCTGGATGAAATCGATTACGCGGGAAGCGATAAAGACGGCCACCAGCGTGTACAGAATTTTCTCCCTCGGGATGTAGAGAAGCGATGAGCCGATAATAACGACGTCCGTCACCAGTATGACCTGTCCCATGCTCCAGCCGAAGCGGCGGCCCCAGATGCGGGCCACAATGTCGACGCCGCCGGTCGTGCCCCCGAATCGGAAGACGATGCCCAGTCCAAGGCCAAGCGTGACCCCCGCATACAGGGAAGCGAGAATGAAATCATGCTCCGTTTGAAAGGGATTGAACCATCCAAGGGCAATCATCCGTTCGAAGAGCCACAGGAAGAACGACAGCGAGCCGATGCCGACGCCGGTATAGACGATTTGCCGCGCTCCGAGAACTTTCCAGCCCAGCAGAAACAGCGGGAGGTTAAGCAGCAGGGTTGTAAGGAATACCGGAATGTGGAAGCCGTAATTCAGCAGAATGGTGACCCCGGTGACTCCTCCTTCCATGAGCTGGTTGGGAATAATGAAATAGAGCAGTCCGAAAGCGTATACTGCGGTCCCGAGCATGATTGGAGCGACCGTCTTGATGATTGAAGCCAATTTCGCAAATGTCATGGATTCCTCCGTTAAGGCCGTTATTACGGCAGTTTTTCTCCGGCGGCCAGAAAGTATACCTATTGCCCGGGGACGGGACAATCAAAAAAGATTTGTCTTCAAAACGTCTTTACGATAACATAGGGGCAAACGAAAAGGCAATATGCGGCAGAGTGAAAGGGGCGTCTTCGGGAAATGGAGAAAAGTCTCGCGGAAATACAGCGGGAAGTGGACGCTTATATCGCGCAGTTCAAAGAGGGTTATTTCAGTCCGCTCTCGATGCTTGCGCGCATGTCCGAGGAAGTCGGGGAGCTGGCCCGGGAGGTTAATCATTCCTTCGGGGAGAAGCCGAAGAAGGCGGACGAGCCGGATAATTCCATCGAGCTGGAGCTGGGTGATATTCTGTTTATCACTGTCTGCTTCGCCAATTCCCTTGGCATCGATTTGACGGAAGCCATGAACAAGGTCATGCATAAATTTAATACCCGGGACGCGGACCGCTGGACGAAAAAAAACACCGATTAGGCCCAGACGCATATGATGAAGCATATGAGTGGGGGTGGTACGCATGAGTCCCGGCGATTATGTCAAAGAGGCGTACCGCTGTATTTTGCGGAGCGATTTTGAGGAAGCGATCATGTGCTTCGAAGCCGCGATTTCGGCCGATCCGAACGATCCGGAGGTCCGGTATCGCTGCTCAATCACTTACGCGCGCAGCGGGAAGCTCGAGAAGGCGGCGGAGCATGCCAGAGCCGCGGTGAAGCTTGACGGCGAGAAGCAGGATTACCGGCTGCATTTGCAGCATTTGCAGGCCATGATGCATGTGCGGGAGGCCAAGGGGCTGCTTGAGGAAGCGACCGGCTTCCAGAGCAATCCCTATCGGCCGATCACACTGCTGAAGGAAGCTGTGCAGCTTGACCCGCTGTATGGGGATGCTTATGTATGGCTGGCCATTGCCCACAGCCGGGTGAACGATCACCTGGCCGCGATTGCGGCCATGAAAGAAGTCATATCGCTGCATCCGGGCGACGAAGGCTTGAGGGAATTGATGAAGGATCTTCAGAAATCGCTGCAGAAGTATGTGCAGTAATCATCAGATGAAACGAAAGCGGGGGCCATATTTAATATGAAAAATAAAATCAGGGTTGTAGTTTCGGGAGCCGGCGGCCGGATGGGCCGGGAAGTGGTGAAGCTGGTTCTGCAGGATGAGGAGCTGACGCTCGCAGCTGCGGTGGACCGTTCGGTGCATGATATCGACGCGGGCCTGCTGGTTGGCCTCCCGGAAGCGGGAGTAGCTGTAACCGGAGATCTTGAAGCCGCGCTGTCTGCCGGCGGCGCGGATGTTATGGTCGATTTTACGATACCGCATTCCGCTTATGTCAATACGGCTGCTGCAATCAAGTATGGTGTAAGGCCGGTCATCGGTACAACCGGCTTTACGCCCGAGCAGATTGAGCTGCTGGACAAGCAGTGCAGAGAGCAGGGAATAGGCGGATTGATTGCCCCGAACTTCTCGATTGGAGCGATCCTGATGATGAAGTTTGCGGCGCAGGCGGCAAAATACTTTCCCAATCTGGAGATTATTGAGTATCATGGAGACCAGAAGCTGGACGCGCCGTCAGGCACCGCCATCAAGACAGCCGAGCTGATTGCCGAAGCCCGCGAGGAACTCCGTCAGGGCAATCCTCAAGAGGAGGAGACCATCGAGGGCGCGCGGGGCGGCTACTATAACGGCTTCCGG
>NZ_ASSC01000337.1 GCF_000520735.1 Paenibacillus forsythiae T98 | reverse complement strand
CTGACGGCGGAAGGGCTGGCGGAGCTGATTCTGTCCAGAAGGGGCGGGAGCGCCGCCCGCGCGGAAGACAAGGGGGCCGGCCATGAATGAGCGCTTGCTGCTCGGCAGAAGCATTGAGACCGGCTCCTGGATACATAAGCTTGACCCCCGGTCCAAGCTCATCGGGATGCTGCTGTACGTCGCCGCCATTCTGCTGTCCCGGTCCTGGGCAGCTATGGGGCTGCTTGCCCTGTTCTCGGTAACGGTGGCGGCTTCAACCCGGATTCCGCTGAAATATTATCTGAAAGCGGCCAAGCCGCTGCGATATTTAATGCTGTTTATTTTTATCGTTCAATTGATATCGGTCAAGGAAGGAGCGGTATGGCTGACGATCGGCCCGTACTCCCTGCACGGGGAGGGGCTCAGGCTCGGCGCGTTCGCGGCAGCCCGCACGTTCCTGCTGGTGGCCTTCACCGCTCTGCTGACGTTCACGACCACTCCGGCCCGTCTGAATCAGGGGCTTGAGGGGATTCTGTCGCCTCTCCGGTTCATCGGACTTTCGCCGGGCCGCTTTACGCTGATGGTCAGCCTCGCCCTGCGGTTCATTCCGACCATATTGGAAGAGGCGCAGATTATTCTGAAGGCGCAGGCCTCGCGGGGCGCCGATCTCAGTGAGCTGCCGATGAAGGAGAAGGGCCGGATGCTGGTGACGCTGCTCGTGCCCGTTATTGCCGGAGCGTTCCGGCGCGCCCAGGACCTGGTCTATTCCATGGAAGCCCGCGGCTTCCAAATGGACGCCCCCCGTTCGCGGTATCGGCGTCTGAGGTGGGGCGGGGCTGATACTTTTTTTATCGCGATGTTCATCCTGCTGGGCATCGCCGCAGCCATCCTGTGAGCAGGGAAGTCATCAGGGGAGTCACTTAAGGGGGAGAAACAAGAATGACGCGTTATTTTAACGGAAGAGAAATTGAGCTGCTGGCGCCGGCCGGCACCTTCGAGATTTTCAAAGAGGTGGTGAAGTCCCGCTGTGATGCGGTCTATCTGGGCGGACCGGTGCTCAATATGAGAATGATGCGCAAGGGCTACAACTTGTCTCATGAGGAGATTGCGGAGGCGCTGTCCATCGCTCATGGCCTTGGAAAAAAGGTGTACATTACTGTCAACAACCTGTTCAGCGAGCAGGAGACGGTGGAAGCCCGCGAATATCTCGCTTTTCTGAACGGCGTCCGTCCGGATGCGCTGATTGTGCAGGATATGGCGGTGCTGGAGCTGATTCGGGAAATGGGGCTTACACTGCCTGTCCACTCTTCGGTCATGATGAATGTGCATAATCTGGAGATGATTTACGCGCTGCGCGATCTCGGCGTTAGC
Source organism: Paenibacillus forsythiae T98 (assembly GCF_000520735.1). Taxonomy (GTDB): domain Bacteria; phylum Bacillota; class Bacilli; order Paenibacillales; family Paenibacillaceae; genus Paenibacillus_AQ; species Paenibacillus_AQ forsythiae. Next base: position 2,140 of record NZ_ASSC01000337.1, on the reverse strand, counting down.
CGGGTGGTCACCTCGCGGGAGATGGATCTCAAGACGGCGAAGCTGCTGGGCGCAAGGAGCGGGATGGAGCTGGAGTATTTTATCCATGGCGATATGTGCTCGGTTCACGGGGCGAACTGCTATTACAGCTCCCATGTGTTCGGAATGAGCAGCAACCGGGGCAAATGCATGAAGCCCTGCCGGTGGAATTACCGGATTAAAAAGGATGGCTATGTCTTCCCGGCGGACTACCCGCTCGCGGTCAAGGATATGTTCATGTACGAGAATCTGCCGGAGCTGATCGAGTCGGGAATCACTTCCTTCAAAATCGAAGGTCGCATGCGGGACAAGGATTTTATCGTCATGCTCGTCAACAGCTACGGCGATGCGCTCGACCGGTATATCGAAGATCCCATAGGGTTCGACCGGACAGTGGATTCGAAGCTGCTGTACCAGAACCGCAAGCGCGATTTCTCCACCGCCTACGCCTTCGGCAAGCCGGGTCTTCGGAATATAAATCGGCGGTATGAAGGTACGGGCAAGTTCTACAGCACGGGCAAGGTGTTCAGCACGCCGACGGCGGAGCGCGAGCTGTCCGAAGGCCGTGTCACGCAGCTTAAGGGACGGCTCGCGCAGACGGCGCGGCCCGGGCAGCTTCGGGTACAGCCGGAGCTTGCGGTGAGCGTCAACAATATGGCGCAGGCGAAGGCCGCGCTGGAAGCGAAGGTAGAGCATCTCTATCTGTCCGGCGACGTCTACGAGCCCGACCGTCCATTCACCAAGCGCGACATTATGGAGCTGGGCGCGATCAAGGGAGAGACGAAGCTGGTGCTGGGACTGCCGCGCATGATGACGGAGCTGCATTTTAACCAGTACGACCAATTGCTGATTCATGGAGAGCGTCTGCCGATTGACGGCCTGCTCGCAACCAACCTCGGCGCGATCCGCCGCTACAACACTTCCGGGTATCCTTTGACCGGGGATGCCAGCCTCAATATCTACAACACGCTGGCCGCCGGAATCTATGCCGGGTTTGGGCTTAAGCGGATCACCGTATCGCCGGAAATGACGCTGGAGCATTTTGGGGCCTTTGCCTCCCGCTGCCCGCTGCCGCTGGAGATGGTGGTGCACGGCACGCCTGCGCTGATGTATATGGAGCATGATCTGTATGAGAATGCCGAGGTCATGGAGCCGATCGGGGAGGAAGACAACCGCTACGTCGGCAACGATGTGCTTGTCCTGATGACCGACAAAGGGGAGAATCCGGTGTACCGCGATCAGCATGGCCGCTGTCACCTGCTGTTCTCCAAGGAGCTGTGCTATCTGCCGATGCTGGATGAGCTGAATGCGTCGGGCATCTCCAGCTTCCGCATTGAGGGAGTGACCTATACGCCGGAGCAGCTGTGTACCATCATTGCCGCGTATCAGCAGGCTATCCGGGGCGCTTCGCAGCAGGGGCTGACCTCCGGTCTGGAGCCTGTCTATGCGGGCTATACACTGGGATCGCTGCAATTCGATTAAAGAAAAGAGGGATGGGCTGTGAACGAGAACCGCATAATCGGAAGAGAGGCCGTCGCGGCCAAGCGCAGACACTATTTCTACCCCTGCACGCAGCATTTTTACCGGGATTCGCCGCAGCTTGTCCGCGGGTCGATGCAGTATGTCTATGACGAGAATGACAAAGAGTACACCGATTTCTTTGCCGGAGTGTCGGTGGTCGCCTGCGGCCACTGCAATCCGGCGATTACGGCGCGGACGATTCACCAGCTGCAGCAGTTGCAGCATACGACGACCGTGTATTTGACCCAGCCGAACGTCGATCTGGCGGAGCGGCTGGCGGAAGTGCTCCCTGGGGACTTGAGACGCACTTTCTTCGTGGGCAGCGGCTCGGAGGCGAACGAGGGGGCGCTGCTGCTGGCAAGGCTCCATACCGGACGCAAAGGATTTATTGCGCTGGAGAGCGGGCTGCATGGGCGCACCAATCTGACGATGAGCGTAACGGGGCTGCCCATGTGGCGGACCGATAAATATCTGGACGAGGATGTAACCTTCATCCGGCGTCCCTATGACCTGGACCTGACGCCGGAGCAGGCGGCGGAGCGCTCATTGGACGACCTGAAGAGGGTACTGGAGGAGAAGGGCGGGGGGATTGCCGCCATGA
>NZ_ASSC01000336.1 GCF_000520735.1 Paenibacillus forsythiae T98 | reverse complement strand
ATGGCACAGACCGGGCGATTGCCGGGGGGCTGCTGGGGCGCATACGGTCATTGCCTCGCCGGATGGACGTCTGGTTGTCAATACGACGGGGCATCCGGGGATGGCCACCGGCGGCTCGGGCGACTGCCTGACCGGCATTATCGCCGGTCTGCTGGCGCAGGGATTAAGCGGCTTTCAGGCAGCGGTGTTCGGAGTCTATCTGCATGGGCTGGCGGGCGAAAGGGCGGCTCTCCTCCGGGGCGATCCGGTGTCGGTTATCGCTTCGGACATTATTGAGGCGCTCTGATTCAGAGCAGCCGCAGGCAGAGCAGGGGAACGAACAGGGCGAACACGGGCAGCAAGGCTGGAAGGCGCTCTCCGGCCAGTTGGGTCAGGCGGAACAGGAGCAGCACTGCGATTCCGGGGAACGCGCTGGCTGCCCAGCCGCTGCCCTGGTCATGAGCGAGCCACAGGCCCGCGCCGAACCCGGCGATGGCGTATATGACCATGATGACGGCTCTAGGTCCGGTTCCCGTCAGTCTCAGCAGGCCGTCGGCCAGCAGCGAGACGGTCAGGGCATAGGCGTATACATTGTACGCAGGCGAGGCCAGCCAGCCCGACGCGGCAGGAGGCGCGGCAAGGGCGAGCAGTCCCAGCAGCGTGAAGGTCAGACCGGCGGCGGACAGCTTGCTCAGCGCGTACATGCCCGCCGTCAGGCGGACGGATGGGAGGTTCCCGGGGTGGGTAGGTTTCATACCAACTCTCCTTTGTCGAAATCGGATATAGTTCTGCGTTATCAGGGCGGCTCAGTTTCTCGTATATTTCTATGCATTCGCCCAAGAGAGGGTGACCGCCCCGGAACGTATGAGAACCGAAGCGCATGAAAATGAAAATGGAATTGAAAATCCATGAAATGAATGATAAGGCGGCGCATCTTTTTTACCGGGAGCTGGCTATGAAATAACGGGTGGTCGCTTCGCAAAGCGTGGAATGGATTATTTGCATGAAAAATGGGGGAGAAGCATGATCTACAGAGAGATGACGAAGGAAGATTACAGCGCGGCCTATGGGCTGTGGGAGAATACCAAGGGCATGGGGCTCAGTGCGGCGGATTCGCGGGAGGAGATTGTCCGCTTTCTGGAGCGCAACCGGGGCCTAAGCCACGTATGCATTGCGAAAGGCGGCGGACTGGCCGGTACGGCGCTGTGCGGGCATGACGGGCGGCGCGGCTTTTTGTACCATGTGGCTGTAGACAGCCGGTACCGGGGGACAGGCATCGGACGCGGGCTGGTTGCCCGCTGCCTCGATCGGCTGCGCGCAGAGGGTATCGCCAAATGCCACCTGATGGTCATTGAAAGCAATGGTGACGGGCAGCGGTTCTGGAGCGGAATCGGCTGGGAGCTCAGGAACGGCATTCTGCTGTATTCACACAGCACCTGATGCTGGCCCGGGCCGCTTTTTTTGCAGAGAGAGGGACTTGCTAGTTTGGGTTCCTTCACCGCTGAAGTATAATGATTAGGCAATGATTCTCTTTGCTCCTAAAGGGACAAAGCGGAGAGAAGCTGGAATCGGCATGGTGAGATTTGGGAGAAGGCGGGGGCTTGAGCATGCGGTTTAAGGATGTATTTTCGATAATAGGGCCGGCGATGGTCGGGCCATCAAGCTCCCACACGGCGGGCGCGGCTCGCATTGGCCGGGCGGCCAGGCAACTGCTGGGGGAAATGCCGCGGAAGGCGGAGATTATCTTTTTCGGGTCGTTTGCGGCTACATATCAGGGGCATGGCACAGACCGGGCGATTGCCGGGGGGCTGCTGGATTTTGCAACCGACGATCTGCGGCTGCCGGACTCTATCGAAATCGCAGAAAGCAGCGGCATGGAAATTTCATTCCGGCAGGGCACCGGGTTATTCCCCCATCCCAATACCGTTCGGCTTCGGCTGACCGGAAACGCCGGAGAACTGGAGCTTACAGGCATATCCATCGGCGGCGGCAATATCGAAATTGTCGATATCAACGGCTTCAGCGTCAAGCTGTCCGGAATGTACCCGGCCGTTCTGATTCATCATATGGACTATCTTGGGGTGCTGGCAAGCGTAACCGATACAATGCGCCGGGGACAGGTCAACATCGGACATATGTCCCTGGACCGCAAGAACCGTAGCGGCGCGGCGCTGACCGTGCTGGAGCTGGATGAGGTGCTGCCCCGGGAGCTGCTGCGCGAGCTGGAAGAGCTGCCGGCGGTGAAGTCGGTGAAGCTGATCCACCTGGACGAAAGCCCGAAGGAAGAGAATGGGGAGGGGCGGAGCCTATGAATTTTCAAACGTTAAGCCAGCTCGCCGTTCTGGCGGAACAACGGGCCTTAAGCATCGGCGCTCTGATGGTGGAAGAACAAAGCGCGGAATCCGGACGGTCCAAGGAACATGAATTTGCCAAAATGAAGGAATATTACGGGGTGATGAAGGAGGCCGTGCGGCGGGGAATGCAGGAAGATACGACTTCGCGTAGTGGACTTACGGGACTCGATGCCCAGCGTGTCGGCGCCTATAATGACGCGAACGAATCCTGCCTTGGAGGACCTGCCGGGCAGGCCATGGCCTACGCGCTGGCCGTCTCGGAGGTGAACGCCTCGATGGGACGCATCATTGCTACGCCGACGGCCGGCTCCTGCGGCATTATTCCCGGCGTCTTTCTGAGCGGCCAGGAGCGCTTCGGCTGGGATGATGATTACATGACATACGGTCTGTTCGCCGCCGGAGCCATCGGGTATGTCATTGCCAATAACTCCTTCGTCTCCGGCGCCGAAGGCGGCTGCCAGGCCGAGGTCGGCTCGGCGATCGGAATGGCGGCGGGGGCGCTGACCGAGCTGCGCGGCGGCACTCCGGCTCAGGCGGTGCATGCCGTGGGCCTAGCGCTGAAGAATACGCTCGGGCTGATCTGTGATCCGGTCGGGGGACTGGTTGAAATCCCCTGCATCGTCCGCAATGGCTTCGGCGCTGTGACCGCGCTGGCGGCGGCGGACATGGCGCTGGCGGGAGTGCGCAGCGTCATTCCGTCCGACGAGGTCATCAGAGTCATGCTTGAGGTGGGCTCGGCCATGCCGGCGCAGCACCGCGAGACGGCGGGCGGAGGGCTTGCCCAGACGCCGACCGGCCGCAAGATTATGGAGGATTTGCGTCGCCGCAAATAGAGCGGATTACAGCAGATGGAAGCGGCGGAGCTGCTCCCACTGCCCCTCTTGCTTGAGGATTTCGGGCTGCCTTGGGCCGATCAGATCAAAATGGGGGAACGGCGGCCGGTTGTGAATACGCTGCGGCGGCAGTCCGTTGGCCCTGCACCAGTCGGCAAGGCGCACCAGGTCGCTGCACCCGACTTTGGTCACGGTTGTCATGCCGGGAAACCTCGGGTCGAGCCAAAAATGGGTCAGGAAGGCGATCTCCCCTGCGGAGACCGCTTGTTTCCATCGGTTCAGTTCTTCTCGCTTGATGCCGAAAGCCATAGCTGGTTCATCCTTGTCTGTATGTAAAATTATTATGAAAGGAAGAGAACAATTCATGAATGGACAGAGCAGAGCGGATATCCGCCCGGGTCTTGAGGTGGATATCGTGCTGAAACAGGACCAGGCCACGGGCAAGCTGACCCGGGGCACGGTCAAGGATATTTTGACGAATTCGCCCCGCCATCCGCACGGCATTAAGGTAAGGCTGACGAGCGGCCAGGTGGGCCGGGTCAAGCATATTTTGGGTTCGTGATGCGCAAGGAGCCGCCAAAGCGTTATCCGAAGATAGATATAGATATTTCAATGATTATTTGCCCATAAATTCAT
>NZ_ASSC01000335.1 GCF_000520735.1 Paenibacillus forsythiae T98 | reverse complement strand
CCAGCCGTTAGCCAAGGATTTGCGCAGAATTATTGTGGCTTTCAGAATATCAAGCGATCTTGAACGGATGGGCGATTTGGCGCTGGACGTAGCCAAGGTGACGCTCCGCATCCAGGGTCAGGATCTGATCAAGCCGCTGGTTGACATTCCGCGAATGGCCGAGATTGTACAGCTTATGACCAGTGAAGCCATTACCGCTTACTTGGACGAGAACACGGATCTAGCGCACAAAATGGCAATGGACGACGATCAGGTCGATCATTTATACAGCTCGATGATCAACGATTTGTATACTTACATGGTTGAGAAGCCTGAATCGGTCGCTCAAGCGATGCTGCTTACGCTGGTTGGGCGGTACATCGAGCGGATCGCTGACCATGCGACCAACATTGGAGAAAGCGTCGTCTATCTGGTAACGGGCAAGCGTCCGGATTTAAATATGTAGGAAACAATCAGGCAGTGAGGCGGGAACGCCGAATATAGAGTGGAGTGAAAGCGCACCATGCCGCTACGCGGCGAGGGCGCTTTCTTCTTTTTTAAATGAAGGACGATATAAGCGGATTCAGTCTCGAAGCCTTGACGGTACTTTGTGGGGCCATTTTGCGTGTGGTAAGATGTAAAGGATAAGCAATTAAAGACGAGGTGCAAAATGGACAAGCTGATTCTTATAGATGGAAACAACGTCATTTACCGTGCATTCTTCGCTATGCCTCCCCTGACCAATACGGCCGGGCAGCAGACGAACGCCGTATACGGCTTCACTACGATGCTGCTGCGTCTGATTGAAGAGCATAAGCCGACGCATCTGATCGTCGCGTTCGACGCGGGGAAGGTCACCTTCCGCCACGAAGGCTACCAGGAGTACAAGGGCGGCCGGCAGAAGACGCCGCCGGAGCTGTCGGAGCAGTTCCCGCTGCTTAAAGATTTGCTGCGTGACCTCGGGGTGCCGCAGTTTGAGATCGAGAACTATGAAGCGGACGATATTATCGGCAGCATTTCCCGTCAGGCGGACGAGGCGGGACGCCAGGTGATGATCGTATCCGGGGACAAGGATATGCTGCAACTAGCTTCGGAGCATACGACTATCGCGCTTATCCGCAAGGGAGTTACCGAGATTGAGCTGTACGGACCGGAGAAAATCCGCGAGAAATACGATCTGACGCCGCAGCAGATCATTGATCTTAAAGGTCTGATGGGCGACGCCAGCGACAACATTCCGGGCGTCCCGGGTGTCGGTGAGAAGACCGCCCTCAAGCTGCTTGCCCAGTTCGGCTCCGTGGAGGGAGTGATCGCAGGAACGGGCGAGCTGAAAGGGAAAATGAAAGAGAAGCTGGAGGCCCACGCCGAGGATGCCATCATGAGCAAGAAGCTGGCGACCATTTACCGTGAGGTGCCCCTGACCCATTCCTGGGAGGATATGGCCTTTCAGGGGCTGAAAAAGGACACTGCCGGACCCGCGCTGGCGAAGCTGGAGTTCAAGTCGCTGCTGGAGCGCCTTTCGCTGAGCGGGAGCGCCCCTGTGGACGAAGCGTCGTCCCCCCAAGCGGAGGACCTCGACATCGTCCTTGCGGGCGAAGCGGAGCTTGAAGAGCTGACAGCCCTGCTAACGGCTGTGAAGGCGCTGCATGTCGAGACGAACGGCGATAACCCGCATCGCTCCGAGGTGATCGGACTGGCGCTTTCGACGCCGGAGCTGCATTATTTTGTGCCGTTCGAGCTGCTGAAGAGCGAAGCCGCAGCGGGCTTGCGGAACTGGCTGGCCGACGAGCATGCGCCGAAGAACGGCTATGACCTGCACCGCGCCGATTTGGCGCTGCATTGGCAGGGAATTCCCTTCGCCGGAGCGGCGCATGACGTGCAGCTCGCCGCGTACCTTCTTGACCCGACCGAAGCGAGCCAGAACCTCAGCGACCTTGTTGCCAAATACGGTCTGCCCCGGCTTGCCCCGGATGAAGAGGTATTTGGCAAGGGGGCCAAATACAAGGTGCCGGAGCTGGACACGCTGGGCGCCCATGTCGCCTCGAAGAGCGCGTCCGTGCTGGGAGTTCTGCCGAAGCAGGAGCAGGATTTGAAAGACACAGCCATGCCCGGGCTGTTTCATGATCTGGAAATGCCGCTTTCGCGCATTCTGGCCGATATGGAGAAGCAGGGCATTTCCGTCAATACGGATGGCCTCAAGGAGCTGGGCCGTGAGTTTGAGAGCACGATCTCGGGCCTTGTGGAACAAATCTATGAAATCGCGGGCACGGAATTCAATTTGAATTCGACGAAGCAGCTCGGGGAGATTCTATTCGATAAATTGGGCCTGCCCGTCATCAAGAAGACCAAGACCGGCTATTCCACCGATGCCGAGGTGCTGGAGAAGCTGGAGCCTTACCATGAAATCGTGCAGAAGATTTTGCAGTACCGCACGCTGGCGAAGCTGCAGTCCACCTACGTCGAAGGGCTGCTGAAGGAAATTGCCCCGTCGACCGGCAAGGTCCATACCTTCTACCGCCAGACGATTGCGGCGACCGGACGGCTGAGCAGCCAGTTCCCGAACCTGCAGAATATTCCGATCCGTCTGGAGGAAGGCCGCAAAATCCGCAAGGTATTCGTGCCCTCCGAGCCGGGCTGGTCGATCCTGGCCGCCGACTACTCGCAGATTGAGCTGCGGGTGCTCGCGCATATTTCGGACGACGCAAGGTTGAAGGAAGCTTTTGTGCATGATATGGATATTCATACCAAGACGGCGATGGACGTATTCGGCGTGCCCGCCGATGCGGTAGACGCCAACATGCGGCGTTCCGCCAAGGCGGTCAACTTCGGGATTGTGTACGGCATCAGTGATTATGGCCTTTCCCAGAACCTGAATATTACAAGGAAGGAAGCGGCAAGGTTCATCGAGCAGTATTTCGAGGTGTTCCAGGGCGTGCGCCGCTATATGGACGAGATCGTCCGCGACGCCCGCAAGGCGGGTTACGTGACCACGCTGCTGGAGCGCCGGCGCTATCTGCCGGAGATTAACGCGAGCAACTACAATCTGCGTTCCTTCGCCGAGCGTACGGCGATGAATACGCCGATTCAGGGAACCGCGGCCGATATTATCAAGCTGGCGATGATCCATATGGACCGGGTCCTGTTCGAGCGCAAGCTAAAGAGCCGCATGCTGCTTCAGGTGCATGACGAATTGGTATTTGAGGTGCCGGAGGATGAGCTGGATACGATGAAGAAGCTCGTGCCCGAAGTGATGGAAGGCGCGCTGAAGCTGTCCGTGCCGCTCAAGGCAGAGGTAAGTTATGGAAGCAACTGGTATGAGGCGAAATAAAGGTCCCGCAGGCCAGCTCAATCCGGTATAATGGAGTAGAGGTGAAGACATCATGCCGGAATTACCGGAAGTAGAGACCGTCAAGAGAACGCTGAACACCTTGGTTCAAGGGAAAAAGATACAAAAAGTCACCGTCCGGCTGCCGCGCATTATCCGGCGTCCGGATGATATTCGAATATTTGAAACGATGCTGGAAGGCCATACGATAGAGCGCGTGGAGCGCCGGGGCAAATTTTTGCGCTTTCTGCTGGACGATCTGGTGCTCGTCTCCCATCTGCGGATGGAAGGAAAGTACGGATTGTATGCCGCCGGAGAGCCTTTGGATAAACATACACATGTCATCTTTCATTTTGAAGACGGCACCGAGCTGCGCTATACGGACGTAAGGCAGTTTGGCACTATGGATTTATTTCTGCCGGGAGAGGATCTCAGCCTTCCTCCGCTGAACAAGCTGGGACTGGAGCCGCTGGACCCGGAATTTACGCCCGAAGCGTTTAGAGATTTGTTGTCCGGGAAGAATACAAAAATCAAGCCTATGCTGCTCAATCAGGCATATGTGGTCGGCATCGGCAATATTTATGTAGATGAGTCCCTTCACCGTGCCGGCATTCATCCCGAGATCACGGCCAAAGCATTGACCGGAGAACAGATGAACCGGCTGCATGAGGCGATCATCGCCACACTGAAGGAAGCGGTGGATGCCGGCGGCTCCTCCGTTAAATCGTATGTGAACGGCCAGGGAGAGAGCGGAAGCTATCAGCACAAGCTGCTGGTCTACGGCCGTAAAGACCAGACCTGTTATTCCTGCGGGTCCAAGGTCGAGAAGAGCGTGGTCGGCGGACGCGGGACGCATTTTTGTCCAAGCTGCCAGCCGCTCGGATGAAAGAACTTTTTTGGGCCAAGCTATGAATTACCCGGAGTCGCGCATATGGTCCGAGTCAAGCTTTCAAAGCCAGGACGGCAATTTGCTATTTCGCTGATTTCCGCCGGTTTTCTTCGTGTTTCACAGTCTTTCATTGAGGTTGACACCCTCAGCCCACCCCGCCCATATACTGGGTGAAGAATGCTACATTTGCGAACGACGGCCTCATGGCTTAACGCCCTGGAGGTTTCGGTTCTTCAACGGGAGGGATTGCGGGTGGTCAGCCCCATTTTTTCACTGCTGCTGTTGGCATTTGCCCTGAGTCTGGACGGTTTCGGTGTCGGCATTACATACGGATTGCGCAAATTGAAAATACCTTTGCCCTCCATTCTCATTATCTCGCTCTGTTCCGGAGTTGTGATGTGCGTCTCGATGCAGGTTGGCGTGCTGCTGGCCCAGGTCGTTTCGCCTCATAGTGCTTCCCTGGTCGGGGCGGTCATTATTCTGATCATGGGCTGCTGGTCGCTTGTGCAGCTGGTCATGCAGAAGGATGAGGAGAAGACGGAGGAAGAATCGGGCGGAGTGCCGGGGGACGGACAGAATGACAGCCCGGCAAGCCTGGCAGGAGTGGATGGAGCTTCGGGGGAAGAACCTGAGAAATCCGCGGTGTTTTCCCTGGAGCTGCGGCGGCTCGGGATTGTTATTCAAATCCTTCGTACCCCGTCATCGGCCGACATGGATAAATCGGGCAGCATCTCGCCGGTGGAGGCGCTTGTGCTGGGCACTGCCCTTTCACTTGACGCTTTCGGAACGGGCCTTGGCGCGGCGCTGCTCGGATTCAATCCGCTTTGGACGTCGCTCGTTATTGCCTTGTTCAGCGGCAGTATTTTGCTGCTGGGGCTGCATACGGGACTGCGTTTTGCCGGAACCTCCTGGATGAAGCACGCTTCGGTGCTGCCTGCGCTGCTCTTGATTGCAATAGGAATATTGAAGCTGTTGTGAGGTGAAAACATGATTATAGGCTTAACCGGAGGAATCGCCTCCGGAAAAAGCACCGTGTCCGCCATTCTCATCAGGAAGGGGGCAAGGCTCGTTGACGCCGATGCCATTGCCCGGGAGGTCATGCTCCCCGGACATGAGGTGCTGGCCGCCGTTGCCGCATATTTCGGCAAGGAGATACTGCTCCCTGACGGGACCCTTAACCGGCCTAAATTGGGGGACATTGTATTTCACGATCCGGAAGCGCTGAAGGCTCTCAATGGGCTGACCCATCCCGCTATCCGCCGGGAAATCCGGCAGCGGATGCTGGCCATGGAACAGGAAACGCCCGAGCGCCTGATTATAGCGGACATTCCGCTGCTCTTCGAATCGGGTCTTGAGGATATGTTTGAACGGATTTTAGTGGTTTATGCGCCGCGAGAAGCCCAGCTTGAGCGTTTGAAGAAACGGAACGGATTAACGCAGGACCAGGCGGAAGCCCGGCTGGACTCGCAAATGGATATCGAGCTCAAGCGCGCCAAAGCCGATTACGTCATTGATAACAGCGGGGATCTTGCCGATACCGAGCGGCAGATCGCCGTTTTGTGGGACAGGCTGGGTCTTCCATGCTGAAATGGCTCCTCAAAAAAAGAGTGCTGCTGCTGCTGTTCGTCGGCTTTACCGCCATCCTGTTTTTCAGTACGAACTGGATGTCCTGGTTTTATCCGATTCATTTCAAGAATGAAATCCGCAAGCACAGCTACACCTATCAGGTTGACCCTTATCTTGTAGCGGCTATCATCCGGGTGGAGACCAACTACAAGACCGGACGCGAGTCGAAAAAGGGAGCGATCGGACTAATGCAGCTGATGCCCGATACCGCCAGGTGGGCGCTTGAGCAGGCCAAGCTCCCCGATGTATCGATGAGCCGGCTCAAGAACGAGCCTTCGGCCAACATTGAGCTGGGCGTCTGGTATTTGCATTCCTTATCCGGGCAATTCGACGGCAATCGTACAGCGGTCATTGCGGCCTATAATGCCGGGCCCGGTATGGTTCAGCGCTGGCTCGCGGATGGTTCGTGGAACGGAAGGGAAGAGGACATCAAGAATATTCCGTTTGGCGAAACCCGCCACTATGTACAGCGCGTCATTTACTATTACAATCAATATACGGATATCTACGGGGACGTATTTTAGCGGTAAATGGAGCCATGCATCAGAAAAGAAGTGCCGACCCCGGCCGCTTTGGGCCGATCAGCACTTCTTCGGCAAGCTTATGTGGCAGATTATTGGAATTGACCTGCCAGTTGTTGTTCAGCCAGGGTTACAAGACGTTTCGTAATGTAACCCCCGATCGAACCGTTCTCATAAGAAGTTTTATTGCCTTGATATCCATCCGGAGAAAGAGTGATACCAAGTTCTTGGGCAACTTCATATTTCAGTTGCTCCAAAGCCGCATTCGCTCTTGGTACGACAAGGTTATTGCTGCTGGATTGACCATTGCTTGCTTGTGCCATTTCTGTTCACCTCCTATCGGTTGGTAACTGTATTATGTACCGGACTTGCCCTATTCATTACTCTGAATTAAAGGTGTTTTTTGGAAAGATAGACCCGTAATTATTGCAAAGGAAGTGATCGGATCATGAAATGCCCATACTGCGACCATACCAATACCAAAGTCCTTGATTCCCGGCCGGCCAATGAAAATAAATCGATACGCCGCAGGCGGGAGTGCGAGCGGTGCAGCCGGCGTTTTACCACGTTTGAAATGGTGGAGGAAACTCCGCTGATCGTTATCAAAAAGGATGGCAGCCGCGAGGAGTTCAGCCGGGACAAAATTCTGCGCGGCCTGATTCGCGCCTGCGAGAAACGCCCGGTATCCGTGGAACGGCTGGAGATGATCGTCTCCGAGGTCGAGAAGTCGCTGCGCGGCATCGCCGTAGCCGAGGTCGAGAGCCAGCAGATTGGCGAGCTGGTGATGGAGCAGCTCTATCCGGTGGATGAGGTCGCTTACGTCCGCTTCGCGTCCGTGTACCGCCAGTTCAAGGACATCAACATGTTCATGAAGGAACTGAAGGCGCTCTTGTCCAAAAACCCTGCGGAGACGGACGGACTGTAAGCCCCGGCTTGACAGTTCGTCCGCTCAGCAGTCTCTTTATCCGCCGGATTGCAACCCGGCGTATGTCCCACAAAATAATTTTATAAAAACTGTTGACATAGGCGTGATAATTTTATATGATATAGAAGTCGGCTGCGGGACAACGATAATGCGGAAGACAGTGAAAGACGCCGATTCATACATATCGGATATATGTAACATGGGGCCTTAGCTCAGCTGGGAGAGCGCATCGCTGGCAGCGATGAGGTCAGGGGTTCGATCCCCCTAGGCTCCACCATAATTTAATATGGACTCTTAGCTCAGTTGGTAGAGCAGTTGACTCTTAATCAATTGGTCCAGGGTTCGAGTCCCTGAGAGTCCATCATAGCAAGACAAGAAAGGCGGCGATTATGCCGTCTTTTTTGTTTGTGATTTACTTCAAAAAGCTACAGTGTTTAATATGTAGACATGATAAAATATTTTGTATACGTCTACATATTATTTTCAATTTAGCGTATAATATAAGTAAAGAAACAGCTTTTTATGGGGGAAATAACGATGGCTAATGAAGTCAATGCAGTAGCTATTGCGAAAGTCAGAGTATGGTTAGAGGCCAACGAAAAATCCATTCAATGGCTTGCCGATCAAATTGCTGTTAGTAAAGCCTTAATGGGCCATATCCTGAATGGTGAGCGTCAGTTCTTGCCCAAACGCATGGTTCAGGTAGCTAACGTTATAGGCGTTACCACCCAGGAGTTGTTGACACCGGATCATACGGAAGAGAAAGAGTATACCTTAAGCTTAAGAGGAAAAGCGGATTCGCGGATTGCTAAACGGCATTTGAACATTTTATTGCATGCCATTGAAAACAGCCGCCAACTGGAAAAAGCACTTGCGAAGGTGGAACGATAATGCCTTCAGTTAAAAAGCAGTCTGAACAAATGGGTGAAGGTTTTGCCTATGAGGTGCTTACTGAACAATTTGGGGCGGAAACCTTTATCGGTTCTGGAGTTGAAGATAAATTGCGGGAACATGCTCCCGTCATTTATCAGAACATCCCGGATCTTCTTTTTTATGGAGCAACTGTGAGTTTTGGACCAGACGACAAATATGTCATGCTTAATACACATCAGCCTTTAAGAAGCCGTTACTATACAGCGGCGCATGAATTATGGCACGTTCTCGATTTTGAGCATTTAATGTCCGACCAACTGGACATGGAACGGGCAGCCGATCGCTTCGCTGCCGCTCTTATGATGCCAAGGGCAATTATTCGCTTGCTGTGGCCAAAATTAAAGAAGAAATTAGAAGCGCATAAGGCGGTTATTCTGATCGCGGATATGGCGGCGGTTCCCTATGAGGCGGTTGTCAGGCGAATCCACGAATTGGACCTGCCAATTTCAACCGGACTGTTAAAAATCACAGATGCCGAGTGGAAAGAGCAGCGTGGCAAACTTTCTCTGCCAGCCAGTCCGTTTGACGAGGCTTACACAGAGGAGTCCTTTGAAAGATACGCAAATATTGTTGACTTGGCATTAGAACAGGACAAGCTTTCATTATTGGAGGCTTCCGGCCTTTTGGCCCACATCGCTCCTCAAAAAGCTCGGGAATATCAAGAAGTGGCTTTAACGCTATTGGCGACTGCCGAAGCTTCGGAGGATAAAGAAGAATGAGAAGCCGAAGCGGGAAAGTATTTATAGACGCCAATATTATTAACTTCGCGGTAACTTACAGAAAAAGCGACGTTCTAAATTGGCTGGAAGAACTGTATGATACCATTTATATTCACTCGGAAGTCTTAGACGAACTATTAATAGAGTCTAACAAACAGATTGTTAGGGAACGGATTGAAAACGGCAAGTGGACTCTTTTCGATCCATACGGCAGCTGCAATTTTTCTGTCGGCTGGCTACATCTGCAGCAATGATTAAGATATTAGGGAAGTTATTCAGGATGAGCAGTTACTCGTTGCTTCAGACGAAGAGGTCGCTCCAGAATTGATCATTCAGGATACCGTAGAAGATTTATGCTTTTTGTGCGTAGATAAGAAGATTTCCACTGTAAAAGAGGTCCGCCAGTTCTTCAAATTTATACCCTCCGCTTCCTCGTCAGCAGAAGGGGAAGCAGTAATGACGCTGGAATCTGCAAACTTTCTTGGTCATTGGAGTGAAAAAGCAGTCTATCCCAAAGCGTTTGGCGATACCGGGCTGTCCTTTTTTAAAGACGGAACTGGCTTCCATGTCGTGGTCACGCCGTACGCTGATTGAATGCGTAACCGTATTCCGGGACTCCGTCAAGCTAAGCTTCAAGCTGGATAGTGGTTCTTTTCTGAGTACGGCAGGGGGAGAGTCCTGGCTTCAAGCTAAAGGTTTCGGCAAAAAATAAAATACTCAAGACAGTAGGCCTTCGGATATGGTTCGAGGGCTTTTTATCATACCAGATCTAACCAAACTTATGATATAGTAGAGAGAATCTAACCGAAATATAGTAATTATAGAAGAAAGAACAAATCAAATGTCGAATAATTTGGGTACATAGACCTTCATTCAAAGATTGATCAATTACAGCATAAGGTGGTATAGCCTATGGCTAAAACGTATTATGCAGAAGGCAGGCAGGTAGCGTATGTCGTGAGGGGACTTTTTATTCTCGGAGGTTTAGCGATTTACCTTAACATACCGGGTCTGCATTGGGGGTACTTCTTTGCTATTCTGTTCGGGTCAGTGGTGCTCGGAGAGATATTTGGCGGCATGTGGACTCGTAAACGGAGACAGGCCAAGAAAGCCAGAAAGAGCACTTAGGCCAGTAGAACGAATCAAAACCGGATCGCTGGGGCCAAGGTGAACGTTCGGAATACATCGTCCAAGCCATCTGCCAAAAAGCTGACTGATGAACAGATACTGAAAGCGGACGTCCGTACTTTATCCGGCACAGATTTCGAGCGGTTAATGGAGCTTTATTACATAGATTAAGGCTATACCGTACAACGAGTTAGGACCCACAAATTCATAAGACCAAACGAAGCCGACACTGCACCGTGAGCAGGCTAACCGAAGGGAGGGTACATGCAAATAGCTCTTTCTGCCAAAGACCGCCAAATGCCGAATCTTCCGCAGTTTGTTGCGGCCATCCCGCTTGACGTATTGTTCCGAGTGGCATACGGGACAGGGCTGTTTGTCGGTCACAGGCGATGCCTCCAGATGAACTTGATGAGCGTCCATATAGACGATTTTATGAAGTTGTAGCTCTGGTAATCCGAGCATCTCATTGAAATACTGGATTGGAGTGGCATCTGTCATTTCCTTTTGTTGTTTGGTAGGACTTACAACAATACAGGATTTGCAGATGTTTTTCCATTTTCATCCTAGTTTCACGCTCGTATCGATTCGTCAACCGCTAATTTCGGTTTTGAGCCTCAAAAAAAGTGAAAAATTTGGAGGAAGATTAATTAGAAGCAAGCTGTTATCTTCAGTCCTATATTTTGATAATCCAAATGATTTAACTGCTTTAGTAAATTTACAATATGTTGCTGCAAGGCGAGGAGATTTATCACTTTCAGCATGAGCGATTCAAAAAATAACATCAATTGGAAGGGCAAAAGAGATATATAGAGCTGATAATATACATAATTTGGCACTAGTCATAATGAAAGAGTTCGCAAATTTATTTTGAAATTACTTGAGCTTAAAAAATGATTTGATTCACCTTGAGAGTTTACTGTTTGTGAAGTGGGATTAGCAACAGAAGAATACATTTTAAATAGCGAGGAAGCGATAACAATGGGCACAGGTACAATCAAATTATTTCCTTTAACGCATGCGCAACTAAGAATATGGTATACAGAATCAATATACCCGAATACAACTATGTGTACTCTTTCCGGTACAGCTATCATCCGGGGGAAAATAAACCTGGATATTTTGCAGCAGTCCATTCGTTTGGTTATCCGGCAGAACGAAGCTTTTCACATCCGTATCGCACAGACAAGTGGCGAACCTATGCAATATGTCGAGCCCTACGTGGAGATGGAAATCGAGTTTTTGGATTTCTCGGAATACTCCAATGAGTACTATGCAGACAAATGGTTGAATGTTCATAATAGAAAGCCGATCGAACTGATTCAATCGAAGTTATATGAGTTTGTTATATTTAAAATGGCAGATGAACAATTCGGGTACAATTTGAAAATCCATCACATTGTATCTGACGGTATATCTATGAATCTCATTGGGAATCAGATTGCCCAAAATTATGCAGCGCTAACAAACGGAACTTGGCCTGCAGCGGATCAGAAAAATTCCTACATTGACTACATAGACACAGAACAAGAATATGTAAATTCAGAGCGCTTTCAAAAAGATAAAGCATATTGGTTAGACAAGTTTCAATCTCTACCTGAGATCACCGGTCTTAAGTCATATAACCCCCTATCGTCAAGTACCGTTGCAGAAAGAAAAAGCCTTACAATAACCGCCGATCTTTATCGCACTCTGACGGCATTTTGCCAGCAAAATAAGATCAGTGTGTTTACTTTCTTTTTATCCGCTTTTTATATTTACATGCATAAAGTAACTAATCTGAATGACATCGTCGTCGGAACTATTTATGCGAACCGGACAACGAGGAAAGAAAAAGATACGATCGGAATGTTCGCCAGCACGGCCGCAACCAGGCTTTTTGTAGAGCCGGAACTGGATCTGGTTTCTTTTATGCAACAGGTAGCCAAGGAACAGAGTGCGATTTTACGTCATCAAAAGTATCCCTACAATCAATTAATTCAAGATCTGAGAGAGCTTAATGGTAGTAACGATATTCATCGACTATTTGGGATTGCAGTAGAATATCAACCGATGAGTTTCCTAGATGTTGGTCAGATGAGAATGGAAAGCAAAGTGAATGTTAGTGGCCATGAAGGAAATGATTTGGTTCTTCATATTAAGGAAATGTTAAATGAGCAGCATATCGTACTCGATGTTCATTATCGTACCTGCTTATTCGAAGAAGACGAAATCCAGCGAATGATCGGTCAGATCGTAACGATTGCGGAAGATATGATTCGTAATCCACTTAAAAAAATACTTGAGGTATCTCTTGGCAGCGAGGAAGAAAAGAATACGATACTGACCGTATTCAATGACACAAAGGCAGAATACCCGCGGGAGAAGACGATTCATCAGTTGTTCGAAGAG
>NZ_ASSC01000334.1 GCF_000520735.1 Paenibacillus forsythiae T98 | reverse complement strand
AGGGAAGAGGTTGCGGCGGTTGAAGCCGAACTCGAGCAATTCGAGGAGGTTGTCCGCTTCAAGCTGGCGGAGAAGACTCTGGACGATATGCTTCTCTCCATGTCGGAGACGATTGCCTATGCGGTTTCGGACAGCATCAAGGTTCCCGGCAACGATCCCTTGCCAAGAGGCGGCTGCGGCAGCGGCGGCAAATGCTCCTGCGGCTGATCCGCCGAAGGAAGCCCAAGACAGAAAGGCGGAGAAGCGCATGATTGCGGAACGAACAGGTTATATCATTTGGGTCAGCGATGTAAAAGCCGCTCGCAACCTGGAGAAGTACGGCACCCTGCATTACATTTCACGGAAAATGCATTACGCGGTTATGTACGTAAATTCAGACCGTGCGGAGGAAGTGATGAAGAACATCCGCAGGCTGTCATATGTCCGCAAGATTGAACGTTCCTACCGGAATGAGCTGAAGACAGAGTACTCCGGCAACGAACCGGACAAGACCCGTTATTACGGATTGTAACCCGGGAGCAGCTCCCAAGCGGCGGACAGCAGGTCTG
>NZ_ASSC01000333.1 GCF_000520735.1 Paenibacillus forsythiae T98 | reverse complement strand
AACCGTATCGGCCAGTGAAGCCGCAAGCCTCGCCTCATCCGGTCCGGCCACCCCGCCGCCGTAGAAGAGACGCGCATGGCCTACGGCTTCGCGGACGGCTCTCATTGTCTGTACCTCTCCGAAGCGGCCGCTGTATTCCAGATAGACGATGGGCAGCGACATCAGCTTGTCGGCAATATGCGCGCAGGCGGCCGCCCCCTCCGCCGACAAGCCCGTATCCGCCCCGGTCACACGGGCCACGGCGGAATCTCCGTTCAGCACAATATAACCCTCGGCCAGCAGCAGCTCCCAGGGAATAAAATCGCCATATCGCTCAACGGCTGCCCGGTGATGGCCGACAATCCATGCCGGGTCGGATGCGTTCAGCACCATCGGAATCATATAGGCGTCAAAGCCGGGCACGACGGCGGACAGATCGGATACCTCCAAAGCGCATGGCACGCCGTATCGCTGTGTTCCGGACAGGAGACGGGCGGTATTGTCATAGGTAAGGCCCGTGGAGCCGCCCACCAAAATCCCATCCGTACCCGACTGGCACACCGCCCTTAAGTTTGCTTCGCTGATCGCGCGGTCCGGGTCCAGCTTGAATACATGCCGCCAGCTCTCCATCATTTGTCGTACCTCAGTCATCATCTTCCATCCTTATTCGGTTGAAATGGATAGGCCGCTCTACAGCCGCCGCGCTTTTTGCTTCTTATATGTTAAAATAGCTGGACTGGACGTGTCAATTTAAACAAGCGGAAAATACGAACATTTTTTCGCTTTTTTCGCCGCAAAGCTGTGAATGAACAACAATTCCCCGCCCCGCCCCACAATGGGCGGAAACGGGGAAACGATATAACATTGCCTCTCCTAGTAAGCATTTTTATTGATGAAGCCGTTGCGGATCGTCTTGAAAATAATCCGGATATCAAACAGCAGCGACCAGTTCTCGATGTAGAAGATATCATGCCTGATCCGATCCTCAATCGAAGTGTCGCCGCGCAGTCCGTTGCTTTGCGCCCAGCCGGTGATTCCGGGCCGCACATGATGCTTGACCATATACTTCGGAATTTCCCCCTTGAACTGTTCCACATAATAGGGGCGCTCCGGCCGCGGACCGACCACGCTCATATGGCCCATCAGCACATTAAAGAACTGCGGAAGCTCATCCAGGCTCGTCTTGCGGATAAACGTTCCGAAGCGGGTGCGGCGCGGATCATGCTCCGTGCTCCAGCCCGTGTCCTCCTCGCCGTCCCGCTGCATTTTCATCGAGCGGAATTTATACATGGTGAACGTGCGGCGGTTGAGCCCCACCCGCTCCTGCCGGAAAATGATCGGTCCCGGCGAAGTCAGCCTCACTCCCAGCGCCACAACCAGCATCAGCGGACTCATCACCACGATGGCAAACAGCGAGAATACGATATCGAACATTCGCTTGGCCAACCGGTTGGCCGTCATGTCCAGCGGAATATCGCGCACATTGATCATCGGCAATCCGGCAAAATTATCGAAATACGGACGCGCAGGCAGATAATCGAAGAAATCCGGAATAATCAGCGTGCGGACTCCGGCCCGTTCGCAGGCCGCGATAATAGCGGGAAACTTGTGATGCACATCCAGCGGCAGAGCGAGAATCACCTCGTCGATCAGCATCGTCTCCAGTAGAGACGGCAGCTCATCGAGCTTGCCGAGAATCGGCTTGTAGCGCTGGGAATCGAGGGTATCCCAGGTTTGGTAATCGTCCAGAAAGCCGATAATCTCATAACCCAGTTCGGGGTACTGGGCGAGATTATCATAAATTCTTCTGCCGAGCGTGCCCGCCCCGAGAATGAGCACGAACTGGCGGTTGAACCCTTTTTCCCGAAAAGACTTCAGCATCTTCTTCAGCACATACCGGTACAGCATGGTCGACAGCATAATCGTGCCGGTATAAATGGCCAAATATTGACGGGAAATATCGATTTCTCTTGCAAAATACATCAGGCCGAGCAGGATGAAGATCCCCATCATATGCACCTGGAAAATCCTCAGAAACTCGTCGGCAAACCGCTTCTTCCGCTTGGGCATGTACAGCGTGAGCAGGATGCCGAGCAGCACGGCGATTCCGCCATAAACGAGGCTCCAGTACGCATACGATTCCACCGGCATATGATGCTCATAAGGCATCCAGCCGCTCTTGAACTTCAGCCACCAGGAGAGCAGAAAGGCAGCCTGTATAATAATGAAGTCGGCAACCATGTAAAGCTGCGTCAAAAAACGCTGATTGCGGCGAATCATAATCTCACCTCGGCATTCGATTCGGAACGCGCCCCGGCTTCGGCCGCAGCAGAGAGACTTGGCACAGGCGCTGGCTTCCGCCGTCTCGGCGTCAGCGCGTTGCGCAGAAGCATAGCGGCAAGCTTGACGCCCACCCCGGCGTATACAGCTCCATTGACCAGAAAAGAATACTTCCTGCTGTAATGCTTGCGGTGAAAGACAATCATGGCGCGGTGAAACTCATAAATGATCTTGAGCGGTCTGCGCCGCGCGCTGCCGCCCTTCAGGTGCACGATGAAAGCCTCTGGATAATAGTAAATCTTCCAGCCCGCTTCCTTGATCCGGTAGCACCAATCCAGATCCTCTCCGTACATAAAAAAGGTCTCATCCAGTCCGCCAACCTGCTCAATAGTCTCCCGCCTCACCAGCATGAATGCGCCGACCAGACAGTCGACCTCATATTCCTTGTCAGGGTCGAGGTATCCCAATTGGTAGCCGTTGAACCTCGGGTTGTCGGGGAACAGCCTGCTGAATCCGAACGCATAATAGAAGGAAGCCGCAGGCGTCGGAAATCCGCGCTTGCAAGCCTTATCCAGACTGCCGTCCGGCAAAATCACCTTGCATCCCGAAGCGCCAAGCTCCGGTCTCCGGTCCATCAGGGCGATCATCGTCTCCAGCGTATTCCGCTGCACCACCGTATCCGAATTCAGCAGCAGCACATAACGTCCGGAGGCGATCCCCATCCCCTGATTATTGGCCCGGGCAAACCCGGTATTCTCCCGGTTGGCAATCAGCTTCACGCCCGGGAACCGCTCCCTTATGACTTCCACCGAATCGTCAGAAGAATGGTTGTCGATCAAAATAATTTCATAGGCATATTGGGTTTCCGAGTCATAGACCGACTGCAGACAATCGACTGTCAGGCGGCACGTATTGTAATTGAGAATGATGATGCTGGCATCGATATTCACTTGTGCTTACGCTCCAGACAAAAATAGTAATCTACCTGGCATCATTATAGCATAAAACCTCCCTGAAATACGGGAGGCTTGCGAGTAAGATTCACCCATTGGCCCGCATGGGTGCTGCTCCTTCGCCGGATCGTCCGGTTACTCAGCCGATGATTGGGCGTCCTTTCCATTCGTCATATCATGATGAAGCCGCAGTTCACTGTTTATAAAAACCGACACGATCCCGCGATAGATTTCTTCGATGACATCCGGATCGCCGTCATGCGCCGCGGCCGTTGTCCGCACTTTTTCAATCAACTGCTCTACGCGCTGTGGGGCTTTAACGGCATCGGCATCCTTCTTGAATGCGGCCGCTTCATTTACATATCCGTGTCTTTCACACAGCAGCGCCACAATCTGCCGGTCCAGCCTGTCGATATTGTCCCTTACCTCTTCGATGCTGCCGCAACGTTGCATTCTTAACTCCCCCTTTATCCTATTCAGATATAGGATAACAGACAGTTATCTTCTGAATCAAAGATCGCCGAGTTTCAGCAGCGAATCTGCCGTAATGGCGCCCTCCACCCCGCCGTACACGGTTCCGTCGCGATTGATGACGACCGTGGTGGGGTAGCCTCTTAATCCGTATTTTTTAAAGAGGGATGAGTCCGGGTCCAGCAGAACGGGCAAGGAATAGGCGTTATCTTTCATATATTGCTTGACCGTCTCCGGGGCTTCGCCGGTGTTGACTGCAAGCAGGACCACTTCGCCTTTTTTCATCAAAATGCTCGACGCCTCGTCCAGCTCCGGCATCTCCTTCTTGCAGACGCTGCACCAGGTCGTCCAGAAATTAAGCACAACGATCTTTCCCTTGTAGTCCGCGAGCGACACCTGCCGGCCCGACAGATCGGGCAGCGTGAAATCCGGAGCCTTCAGCTTGCCGGACTTGGCCGGCCCCGCATATCCTGATGCGGCCTTCAGCAGCTCAATCGGAACGCTGCCCGACAGCGGAGTCTCCGGAACCGCCTGCGCCCGGCTGTATACGAAGGCGCTGCCCGCAAGCAGAATCGCCAGCAGGGCGGTCCACAGCCACAGCTTCTTTTTCATGGCATTCTCTCCTATCTTAAGTTCGCAAGCCACTGCATCCGGTCCGTGAGAGTGAGGATGCCTGCGGTAATCATGACCGCTCCCGACAATATGCCGATCAGCCGGTTATGCCGCTGCAGGAAGCGAAACGTCTCCTTAAGCTCATTATAAATAAGTGATGAGAACAGAAACGGCAGTCCGAGTCCAAGCGAATAGAGCAGCAGCAAGAGCATGCCCTGAAGCACGGAGTCGGAGCTTCCGGCCATCAGCAGCGACGAGGACAGCAAGTACCCGACGCACGGCGTCCAGCCAAAGGCGAAGACCGCTCCAAATATTAGCGAGCGAATAAACGTCAGCTTCCCGGTCCGAAAGGGCAGACGCCTCTCAGCCTCCAGGAAGCGCAGCCTGAGCACTCCGGCAAAGCCCAGTCCGAACAGGATCATCAACAGACCGCCTATGACGCGGAACACCGCCAAATGCGCATTCAGGAAAGCTCCAACCACCGTTGCGACTGCTCCCAAGGATACAAAAATTACGGTAAATCCGGCTACAAAAGCCGCCGCATTCCGCAGCAGAGGAAGTCCGCTTCCCCGTCGAGACGGAGAAGGTCCAGGCTCCTGCCGCTCCTCCCCGGCCACTCCCGCCAGATAGAACAGATAGACCGGAAGCATGGGCAGCATGCAGGGAGAGATAAAGGTCAGCACGCCTTCAATAAAGCTTAGGCCGTAGTTGACCGTTGTCATCAACCCTCGATCGCTCCGGCAGCCATGCCGGTAACGGTAAACTTCCCGTCATGCATCTCTCCGATGCGGCTGCGAATATTTTCCGCAAGATCCTTCTCTGCCGCATGTGTAACCGAGACCCGCTTGCCTTCCCGGTCAACCTCCACCGTCTTGACTCCGTTGATCCCTTCTAGTTCCCCTTTAATCTTCGACTCGCACTTTGGACAATGCATTCCTTCCACAGTGTATCTGGAAATGACAGTATTCCATCCGTTCTCCATTCGTGTTCCCTCCTTGTTCACGGGTTCTCCCTGTTCAGAATTTTACCGGCTTCCTCCGCCGTAAGCTCATAGTGATAGAATTTGGAGTAAAACTCCCTCAGCTCCGCATTCATGTCCAAATCGGCGAAGCGGTCGGGATGCAGAATTTTGGCCATTTCCATGACCAGCAGTATCTTTTGCAGGCCCATATCCCAATAGAACACGCCGCTCGGCGTCAAATAAACCCGCTTGTTCGCCACGGCCTCGATTAGACCGTATCTGCCGTCGATGTAAGTATTCTGCCTGATTTTCTCCGCCGTATCGAGGTCGTTGATCCCTCCATGATCGATAAAAATATAAGCGGGATTGTACTGAACCAGCTGTTCGAACGTAATCTGGGAATGGTTGCCCGCTTCAAAGTCCCCGGTAACGGATCGCCCGCCAGCGGCGGAAATCACTTCCGTAAGATCGGAATATTTGCCGTAGGTGGACAGAAGATCAATCGCCGAATAATATACGGCGGGACGCTCGGAAGCGGCCAGCTTGTCCGTTACCTCCTTGATCCTCTTCAGCTTCGAGCGAAAATAATCCTCGAATTCCCGCGCCCGCTCCGGCGCATCTCCGCCAAGGGCGGCGGCGTATACCTCCAGCTGCTTCAGCGTGCTTTCGAGATTGGGCGTTACGGCTCCTGGCACGTTGGCGATTTTCAATTTATCCAGCTTGTTGCTTTCATTCGGACGGGGAAACCCGAGCACCAAATCGGGCTTATACGATAGCATAGCTTCGATGTTCACGGCGGTATGGACATTTTCGAGCTTGGGCAACGAATTCAAGCGTTTAAAGATCCGCTGCGCCCACGGGAAATTGTCCACCTGCACATCGGAGCAGGCAACGATCCGGTCCTCCGCGCCAAGCAATACGAGCGTTTCATACGACGGCCCGTACACGGCCGCGACTCGCTTGGCTTCCACCGGAACGGTGATGCTCTGCCCCTTGATATTCTCGATTGTCCGCGTTTCTCCCCGGGAATCCGCGCAGCCTGCCGCCGCCAGGGACAACAGACAAGCGGCCAGAATGAGCGATATGCGCCGTACAGCCATAGGGGCTTCCTCCTTTCTTCTCTTTCTTCTCATCCGTCCAGGGTGACAGGTTTCCAGCCTCCGCTTCGGGAGCTTATTGGTGTTCCTTCATTAATAAAGTTAAAAATACAGGGGCGCCGACGATCGAGGTCAGAATACCCAGCGGAATCTCCTGATCGAACAGCCCGCGCGCCAAATCGTCGGCGATCAGCAGAAAGCACGCGCCGATGAGCGCCGAGGCAGGGAGCAGCAGACGATGATTCACTCCGGCGATGATCCGGCTCAGATGCGGGATAATCAGTCCGACCCAGCCGATCATTCCGGCGACGGATACCGCAGTGGAGGTGAGCAGCGTAGCCCCGATGATGAACGCCAGCCTGAGCCGCCGGACATCGACGCCCAGCGCGGACGCCTCCTCATCCCCGAACGACAGCACGTTCAGCCTCCAGCCGAGAAGCAGCATGGGAATGGCTCCGGCTGTCATCGGCAGCAGTTGAACAAGCAGGTCGGTCCCGGTGACATAGCTGAGCCCCCCCATCAGCCAGAAGGTAATCGCCGGAAGCGTATTGTACGGGTCGGCAACGAATTTGATGATGGATATTCCTGCTGCGAACAGCGCGCCGACCACCATCCCTGTGAGCAGCAGCAGCATAGGCCCGCCTCCCGCCATTCCCGCCACCGCTTTGCTTGCCGCAAAGGTCAGCAGCACCGCCGCGAGGCCGGCGCAGAAGGCCACGATCTGCACGGCGAACCCGTCCAGTCCGAGCAGAATCGCCAGCGCCGCACCGCAGCTCGCCCCTGCGGCGGCCCCGAGAATATCCGGCGAGACGAGCGGATTGCGCAGCATTCCCTGGTAGGCCGTTCCCGACATGGAGAGGGCGGCGCCCGTCAGTATGGCTGCGCCAATCCGCGTCAGCCGGACCTCAAGCAGCACCTGCGCCCCCACATCGGCGCCGTCCCCTCCAGAGGCAAGCGCCAGCAGCTCGGCGGCAGAAATGCTGTACCTCCCCACCAGCAGGGAGATCAGCGCCGTCAGCAGAAGGAAAGCCCCGAGCAGCAGAAGCAATCGGGACGAACGGGGCGGCGGCTTGCGCAGCCCTCCATCCCTCATTTCGCTTCCGCCGCCAATATTCGTGTGATGGCCGCTCATATGCGCCTAATGCTGATGCTCCCCGGCATCCGCCAGGTAGCCCGGAGCGTCCTTGGCCGGAAGGAATTTGTAGACGTACAGATTCTTGTTCTTCAGCTTCACGCAGGCCAGATAGCCGCCCCCGCTCATGTAATAGTCGTTCTTGAGCAGCGGCGCCAGCTCATCCATTTTGACCGGATCGCTGACCACCGGATTCGCTCCGAAGTCTTTGGTTTGGATGAACTCCCGGTCGTTATCGGCGATGTAGCCGAGGAAGTATGCCGATTTCGGGTCCTTGCTTTTATTCATCCCGACATAGGGATCATACGACTGAAGAGTGATGCTCTCGATTTCCTCCGTATTTTCCAAATATGAATACAGGCCGGTTTCTTTTAAATACTGGATAGTGTTCGTAAAAGATGGCGTCACATAAATGATGCTGTTCTCCAGCCGATAGCCGAATTTCAGGCTTTCCTGACCTCCGTCCTGGGTAAACATGATCGTCCCCAGCGCCTGATCTTTGGGAAAATAACGGTCTTCCAGGCTTTGGGCCTCGACATCATCGGCAATATGCCCGAGAAGCTCCTTGCGCTGGCTGTCCGACAGAATGACCTGTCTCGGGTTGGTGTAGAAGCTGCTCGCAAGGTACACGAGACCGTTCCGGAAGGCTCCCGCCGCCCAGTAGCGCGATTCGGTCGTTCCGGTAATGGTTCTGCGCGTCTGCTTACGGACGGCCTCGGTCTTGTCGAGCGACAGGAAATCAGCCAGCACGCTGAGCTTGGTCCGGTCATAGTAGCGGGTCAGATGCGAACCGTTATCCAGCGTATAGTTGACGATAATGTCGTACGGAACGGTCGTGCTTGAGAAATTCTCCGCGTCACGCGCCAGCTTGCCTTTTCCGCCGTCGATAATTTGTTTGTGGAGCCCCGTAATGATCTCCAGATCACTCTTCGACGTAAAGGTATAGTTGCTCATGACATAGTAGCTGCCGCCCGTGCTGACGCCGCCGACCTGACCATCCAGATAGTTCGGCGATCCGGCATAGGACATCTGAACGCTGGCAATCCGGTCAACCTGCGGAATCCGGGAGGAATAGCCAAAACCGCCGGTAACCAGAATCACTACGGCGACCAGCACCGCGCCAAGTCCAAACGGCAGCTTCAGAATCCCCCGGCTGAGTCCACGGGAGCCATTCTTCTGAACCAGCTCGACAATCAGGAAGACGACAATAAACGTCAGGGAAGCGGCCAGAATGGAATATCCCGTTCCCATATCCGCCCCGTACTCCAGCACAATGGCAAAGCCAAGCAGCGGCAGCAGGAACGTGGAAGCGACGCCCAGGATGCGGCTTGTTCCCGATACGCCGGCGATTTCCGCTTTGCGGCGGGACAGCGCCGCAGCTCCGAGCGCGGCAATGACCAGCGCGGCAATGACCCAGCCCAGAAGAGGCAGGGCGCGAACCGGAGGCTGGACAAAACCGTCGAAGCGGGTGTATTGGGCGCAGTAATCTTTGGCCGCCTGATAGAAGAACAGAATCGGATTATAGCTGGCCAGCTTGTCCACAAGACTGGCACCCACTTCGACCGTCCCCGTGCTGGCGGAGAACCCGAACGAGTTGCCAAAGAGCAGATGCTTCATTAAAGCGTTGGCTCCGTACAGCAGAATAGAAGGCGCGCCGATGGTCATCAGAGAGAAGAATACCGCTTCCGTCATCGTGCCGACCATACAGCAGACAAGCGCCGTGACGCAGAAGCTGACGATCCCCAGAATCAGGTAACCGGCATAGAGATAAACGCCTCCGTTAATGGCGAGCCCGGCATAGCCCAGACTGCTGAACGCCGAAATATTCATCAGGAGAGAAATCATGAACGGAATGAAGATGACTACGGCAAGCATGATGATCCCGATGATAAAACGCAGGCCAAGCTGCTTCCCGCGCGTAATGCCCTGGGCGAAGTACGCATCCGATGAGCGCTTCACCAGCATGAACCGGAACAGGACAATCGCCAGCGCGGCCCCGAATACGATGACGGCGGCATGGATGACGCCGGTCAGACTCTCATAATAGAACCGGTACTGCATCTGGTTATGCGTATAGTTCTCGTCAAAGATCGACTTGCCGGGAATAAAAGCGGTGGATACGGGAATCAGCAGCAGAAATACCGCCAGACCGAGCGCGGCGACGCCAAGAGTCTGGATGAGCGCCCGCGTGAAGGCATGGAGATAGACCGGAAAAGCGCGGTCCCGGGAAGGCGCAGCAGCGGCAGGCCCTGGAGAAGGCGCCGTGATCACACGGTCAAAAGAAGGTTGCGATGTCATATTCCTTGTCCTCCATCTCATCCAAGAAGATTTCTTCCAGCGTCATCGGCTCACTCGCGATCCAGATCGGCGATGCCGGTTCCAGCCGGCTCCGCAGTTCATCGGCCCCGCCGTCCCAGGTGAAGATATAGCTGTCGTCATCCCGCGTAATATTGCGGGCCTGAATGCCGAGCAACTGCTCGGCTCCGTTATCGCCCTGAAAAGTGACCCGGTACTTGGTGCGCCGTCTGCGCATCTCATCAACCGTCGTCGCGAAGGACAGACGCTTGTCCCGGATGATCGCAATGTAGTCGCACAGCCCTTCAAGCTCCCGCAAATTGTGGGAGGAGATCACGATGTTGGTGCCGTGCTTTTTCATATATTCGAACATGATGCTCTTAAGCTGATTGCGCTTGGACAGATCCAGGCCGTCAAAGGACTCGTCCATAAGCAGATATTGGGGCATGGTTGCAAACGCCAAAATCAGGGCCGCCTGGCGCTGCATGCCTTTCGAGAATCCGCTGATTCTTGCCTCCGGGTCCAGTTCGAAGAAATCAACCAGCTCTCTGTATGTTTTGTGGCTCCAGTTCGGGTAGAACCCGCTGAAAAAGAGCGCCATCGATTGAAGCGACCCTTGCGGAAGAAAATAAGGATCGTCCTGGGCCATGAACAGTCTGCGTTTAAGGCGTTCATTCTCATATACCGGAATACCGTCGATAGTGATTCTTCCGGCTTCGGGACGATAGATCCCCGCAATCATCTTGAGCAGCGTCGTCTTGCCCGCTCCGTTGTAACCGACAAGCCCGCAAATGCGGCCGTCCGCGATTTCGAAAGAAATGTCCTCCAGCGCCGTAAAGCGGCCAAAGGTTTTGCTGACCCCTTCAATTGAAATCAAATCTCCACACCTTCCTTTGTATCTTTGTGTCCGGGCCTCGTCATCAAGCCGCGTCTTTAAATCTCCGGCGTCGCTTCATGCCATTCAGGATCAGCGCCGCGACTGCGGCTGCAAGGACCACAAGCACGCCGACCGCAACAACGATAACGATGCTGCCGGAAGAATAGGACGGAGCGCCGACGGCGAGAACATAATCGGAATTATGGCTGATCGTAAAAGAGACATAGCCCGCCTGCACATTCAGATTCGTCGCGGCCGGAACCAGGCGGCCTTTCTCCGCATCGAGCAGATACAGCGTCAGGTTGTCCGCATCGCTGAACCGGCTGCCGGTATTGATATAAATCTCCGCCGGGCCGGGCAGCTTCCCGTCATGGGCGAAGGAGATATAGAACGGCTTGACAAGGGAAGATGCCGCCTTCTTGAGTGCGGGAGCCGTCTCCGGGAAATCGATGTGGAAGCTGATATCCTCGGGCGTCTCGATCGTCTCTCCCTCGAAGGTCCAGGAGTAGAGGACATTGCTGCTGTCGTCCAGCTTCTGGAAGGTCAGACGTTCCTTCTTCTCCCTGGCCTCTTCCATCGCGGCTTTGCCTGTCGGCACGCCCGTATCGGTCAGGGTAACCATCTTCATCGTTCCGCGCATCGTGTCCATGCTCTTCGTTTCCGGCGAATTCGTCTCCGCAGGGGAGTCGGCCGGAGCTGTCGGCCGCTGTCCATCTACGGCGGACGTTCCGGCAAGCGGCTTCGGAGCGACCGGAGCCAGCGCCTGCATCCTGGAGATGACTTCCTGCTGTTCTTCCTTGCTGATGTTCGAGCCTTGGGCGGCAACTAGCGGAACATAGGGCGCAATGACCGCCACATACGGCTTGGCCGCACTTACGTAAGGCTTGCCTCCGCTGCCTGCCGGGAATCCGGTCTGTGCGCTGACCGT
>NZ_ASSC01000332.1 GCF_000520735.1 Paenibacillus forsythiae T98 | reverse complement strand
GCTTTCGCGCGCAAGACCCGGCTGCCCCGCACCGGGGAGGCTCTGCTGGAGTGCCGGGAGATCGCCTTCCGCTACGAGAAGGAAGGGCCGGATATTTTGAAGAAGCTGGATTTCTCGCTGCACCCGGGGGAGCTTACCGCCATCCTTGGCGGAAACGGAGCGGGCAAGTCCACCCTGCTGCAGCTGATGGCCGGGCTGCTGAAGCCGCAGCGGGGCCGGATGGCGCTGCCCAAAGGCGTAACCGCCGGCTATCTGGCGCAAAATCCGCTGCTCTATTTCAGCCACGACACGGTGTCGGAGGAG
>NZ_ASSC01000331.1 GCF_000520735.1 Paenibacillus forsythiae T98 | reverse complement strand
GAACTTTAATGTAACGGCGGCGGGCGGCGTCGCGCTGGTGTTGGCCGCTTTTTCGGTAGGACTTCTGCTGCTCATGGAATGGAGCAAGAAAAGAAAGGAAGTGCGTTAATATGCACGTGGAAGTACGCGGTCTGAACAAGCATTTTGGCAATTTTCATGCGGTGAAGGATGTTAGCTTTGAAATTACGAAAGGCCATTTGATTGGACTGCTCGGACCGAGCGGCGGCGGAAAAACGTCGATCCTGCGGATGCTGGCGGGCCTTGAAACGCCGGATGCCGGCGAAATCGTCTTTCATGGGCAAGTGGTCAACAATCTGCCGCCGCAGGAGCGCGGGATTGGCTTCGTGTTCCAGAACTACGCGCTGTTCAAGCATATGACGGTATTTGACAATATCGCCTTCGGGCTGAAGGTGAAGAAGGCGAACAAAAGCTTCATCCGCGACCGTGTGATGGAGCTGGTGGAGCTGACGGGCCTTAAAGG
>NZ_ASSC01000330.1 GCF_000520735.1 Paenibacillus forsythiae T98 | reverse complement strand
CTGACTGCCGTATTGGCAGCAGGCTGCGGCAGCAACAACACAGAGAACAGCGGAAGTTCCGCAAATGGCGGCAGCTCTACTGGAGACACTATCAAAATCGGAGCTGACCTTGAGCTTACAGGCGGCCAGGCTTCCTTTGGCGACTCTGCTCTGAAAGGCGCTCAACTGGCTGTTAAGGAAATCAACGCTGCAGGCGGTGTCCTCGGCAAACAGCTGGAGCTGATTGAAGCCGATAACGCCTCGAAATCCGAAGAAGCAACGCAAGCCGCGCAAAAGCTGATTACCACTGACAAAGTTGTAACCATCATCGGTTCAACGACTTCCACGAACACTTTGGGTATCGTTCCGGTTGCCCAGGAGAAACAAATTCCGCTCGTAAGCTCCTCTGCAACCAACCCGAAAGTAACGGTTGACGAGCGTTCCGGCAAAGTGAACGAGTGGGTGTTCCGCGCTTCCTTTATCGATCCTTTCCAAGGACAAGTTATGGCTAACTTTGCAAGCAACACGCTGAAAGCCAAAACGGCTGTTATCTACACAGACACTTCCAGTGACTACTCTAAAGGTCTGCAAAAGTTCTTCGAAGAAACGTTCACCAAGAACGGCGGACAAATCCTGAGCAAAGAGTCTTACCAACAAAAAGACTCCGATTTCAAAGCCGTACTGACACGTATCAAAGCAGCTAATCCGGATGTTATTTACCTGCCTGGCTACTATGAAGAAGTCGGCAAAATTCTGAAACAGGCGCGTGAAATGGGCATTACCGTTCCGTTCATGGGCGGCGACGGCTGGGATTCTCCGCAGCTTACGGAAATCGCTGGCGCGGCAGCTCTGGACAACACTTACATGTCCAACCACTATTCGCCGGAAGACACGGCTCCTGAAGTTAAGTCCTTCGTTGACGCATACAAAGCGGCCAACGGCGATGCAGTACCGGACGGCATGGCAGCCCTTGGCTATGACGCTGTTAAGCTGGTAGCTGACGCGATTACCCGTGCGGGAGCAGCTGAGCCAGCCAAGATTAAAGATGCTCTGGCAGCGACCAAGGATCTGCAGCTTGCTACCGGCAAAATTTCCATGAACGAATCGCATGACCCGGTTAAAGCTGCTGTCGTACTGAAATTCGTTGACGGCAAGCAAACTTTCGAAACCAAGGTTAATCCGTAAGCAAGCTTGATTCCCAATATCGCTTGGCTGTTCTGGATGCCGCTCCATTTGTCAATGGGGCGGCTATCCTTCTATCTTGCGATATACTGCACGGAAGGTTTTTTTGAAAAAATAGTGCTTGTCAAATGACTATGGATTTGCTATAATCATTTTTGTTGTGAAAGTAAATCATGGCCCGTTGGTCAAGGGGTTAAGACACCTCCCTTTCACGGAGGTAACAGGGGTTCGAATCCCCTACGGGTCATATCTTCTTCGAATCGGGGATGAGAACCCCAAATGGTTCGTCGGAGCATGGACATCGTAAGGAATACTTCGCAGTCGGCTCGCTTGCGAGGCGTATCTCCTACGGGTCACTTATAAGCGGTAGTGGTGGAATGGCAGACACGCTATCTTGAGGGGGTAGTGGGCGTACGCCCGTGGAGGTTCGAGTCCTCTCTACCGCATCATACCCAAGGAAGAATCCTGAGAAATCAGGGTTCTTTTTTCATTAAGAGAGAGCAAGGATCTGGAGGATTGAATAGCTTCAGGAGGACAGATATGTGGCTTTCAGCGGCATCGTGCCGGCAGGGCCAGTCCCGGGCTGTCTGCGGCAGGCGTTCCACTCGGAATACGGCATTGCGGCGTTAATCCGCCAACCGTTCCAACGCGCCGGGATATTGGGGATACAGCTGGGCGATGCAATCGGGACAGATGTCGTGGGTGACTTCG
This sequence comes from Paenibacillus forsythiae T98, assembly GCF_000520735.1. GTDB lineage: Bacteria > Bacillota > Bacilli > Paenibacillales > Paenibacillaceae > Paenibacillus_AQ > Paenibacillus_AQ forsythiae. Next base: position 13,376 of record NZ_ASSC01000330.1, on the reverse strand, counting down.
GTATGTAGTTGCTGCTTCAGAAATCGTTCCACCGGAATCCATTTTCCGCCCTTGCGGACGGATTTGCAGGAAGCGCAGACAGGCAGATAATAATGCGGCTTCCGATGCGGGGAATCAACCGACGGCTTGGCCGGGTGCGGATCTGCGGCTTGAGAGATATAGCGGTGGGACAGAAGAACAAGAGAGGCCGGCCGCTCCGTCTCCCCAGGTATGGGAAAGGCCTCAATCTGGAACCATTTTCTGCCCTTCAGGGCTGGAGGTTTGGGGAACCTGCCGCTGTACACGAGCCGCTCGTATGAGAAGATGGAATGAACGGCTTGGGTTAACTCCAGCATAGAGTCTGATGGAAGCACCAGCTCGCGCATCATTTCAAAATAGTCTGTCCCCGTCCATTCAAAGTTTGTGGATAGACCCAGAGCGATACCGAAGTTCTTCCAGGGTTCGTTCGCAGCGGCGATCATTCCGTTCCTGTCAACCGCGAGAACGATGCCTGGCAGAGAGTGAATCAGGCGGATAGCGAGGGGTAGGGCGCTTTTGGACAAAGGGATCGCTCCTTGACAGATTTCAGGATAGAATACTAAGATTAAGCAGATAAAAACAAATCAATTATTTCGCGTTTCACCCGTAACGTTTGCGGTGATATCCAGCAGCTGGTTTACCTGCCTTCGGTACCGCATGGCGATGCGTGTTCCGTGGATTAGATTGGATAGGCGGGAGGGCGGTATACCGTGCATATGGCAAAAATCTTTCTGACTCAACTTCAGCTCCGCCAGGCGCTGCTTGATGGTCCACCCGTAAGGGGTTATGGGCTTTTTGCTGCGCATCTCGCTCACCTCTTATCGACATTCCGGCCGTGTGATATAATGGACTAAAGCATAAGATTAGCTAATTATATACTTTTTTACGTCATTTTACAATAAAATAATGACTTATTTAAGTCATTTGTCATAATACCGGAGGGCGATTTGGATATGCAGTCCATTTATGATCGAATTGAGCACTTGATTGATAAAAAAGGTATGACCAAAAAAGCATTCTGCGAGCAGCTTGGCATCAGTACAGGAAATATGGGAGATTGGAAACGGGGCAAGTCGACGCCTGGAACACATAAGTTAATCGAAATCGGCGCTTTTTTCGGCGTCAGTCTGGACTGGCTCATCTTGGGCAAGACTTCTGCGTCCATACTGCGTGAAGGAAGCGAGGATTATTTTTTTGAGCATATACGGCAATCCAATTGCCATTTCGATGAGCTGCAGCCTCGGGAGAAGGAATTCATTAAAGAATATCTTGCTTTTGCCGAATACCGCAGACGGAAACAGGATGAGCAGCTTCCTGAATAATTTAGCTTTACTTTTGAGGAAGAAGCGAGTATAATAACTTGTGTTGGTCTGAAAATGATTCACCGCGCGGTAGTGGTGGAATGGCAGACACGCTATCTTGAGGGGGTAGTGGGCGTATGCCCGTGGAGGTTCGAGTCCTCTCTACCGCATACAGAAAGAAGCCTTGCTGAGCAAGGCTTTTTTTGTTGTACATATGGCGATTTTACAAGTGATGGGAATTCCGGTATGCTTTTAAATACCAAGTGCTTTCGTTGGAATAGAGAAGGATATTGTTATTAAAAATTCTGATTTTGGGAGGCTATACAAATGGGGAGAATTGTCAAGAACTTGACCGAGCTGATTGGAAATACGCCGCTGCTCGAATTGTCCAGCTTCAAGGAGGAAGGCGCGGCGGCGACCATCCTGGCGAAGCTGGAATACTTTAATCCGGCGGGCAGCGTGAAGGACCGGATCGGATACGCCATGATCAAGGATGCGGAAGACAAGGGGCTTATTAACAAGGAAACAACGATTATTGAACCGACCAGCGGAAATACCGGTATCGGTCTTGCCTTTGCGGCGGCGGCGCTGGGTTACCGGCTGATTATTATTTTGCCCGAATCCTTCAGTCTGGAGCGTCGTAAGCTTCTGAAGCAGCTTGGGGCGGAATTGGTGCTGACCCAGGCTTCGGAAGGCATGGCGGGCGCGATCCGCAAAGCGAAGGAGCTGTCCGGCGATATACCGAACTCCTACATCCCGCAGCAGTTCGAGCACCCGGCCAACCCTGATGTGCACCGGAAGACTACCGGTGAAGAAATTTGGAGAGACACGGATGGAAGAGTGGATATTTTCGTGGCGGGCGTCGGTACGGGAGGGACGATTACAGGCGTCGGAGAGGTTCTGAAGCAGCATAATCCGCAGGTGCGGATCGTTGCCGTGGAACCTTCCGGCTCGCCTGTTCTGTCCGGCGGAAAGCGGGGGCCGCATGCCATTCAAGGTATCGGCGCGGGCTTCGTGCCGGGGAACTTCAACCGGGCGATAGTGGACGAGATCATCACGGTAAAGGATGAGGAAGCGATTGCCACGTCGCAAAGGCTGGCAAGGAAGGAAGGGGTTTTAGTGGGGATTTCTTCCGGGGCCGCAGCATTCGCCGCTTATCAGTTGTCCAAACGTCCGGAAAATCGCGGCAAGAACATCGTCGTCCTGCTGCCGGATACCGGTGAACGATACATATCCACCGAATTATTTCCCGAGGAATAGCGCTAGAAGAGGCTTTAAGGAACGAGCGAGCATGGCTGGTTTGTCGCTAAATCACGGCTTGCCTGGATAAACGAAAAGGATTGAGCAGGAGAGTGATGCTGCTCAATCCTTTTTTCTTGTCCCGGAGAGTAGCCAGCTGCACCGTCATTCAATCCAGGAGAGTTTCAATTTCATCTTCGATGCTTTCAGGGGCCGTTGTCGGGGCAAAGCGTTTCAGCACCCGTCCTTCACGGTCGACCAGGAATTTGGTAAAGTTCCACTTTACGCTTTTGGAGCCGAGCGCGCCGGGAGCCTTCTTCGTTAAATATTGGTATAGCGGATGGGCATTGCTGCCGTTAACCTCGATTTTTTCATACATCGGAAAGGAGACGCCGTAGTTGAGCTGGCAGAACTGCTGGATTTCCTCGCTGCTGCCGGGCTCTTGCGACGCAAACTGGTTGCTGGGAAAGCCGAGGACTTCAAAGCCGCGATCCTTGAATTTTTCGTAGATTTCCTGGAGACCTTTGTATTGAGGGGTGAACCCGCACTTGCTGGCCGTATTCACAATAAGCAGCACCTTGCCTTTATACTTGGACAACGATTCTTCCTGACCGCGCAGGGTATTGGCATGGTAATCATAAACGCTCATTATCTGAAATCCTCCTCTAACCATAATATATTTATCACAATTTAATTTTAAACAATCTATGGATCAAATCAAGGGTTTTTTCAGAAAAATTAAAGTTTTTTGTAATTCTCGTTTCAAACCGCGCCTCAAGTTTAATTAAAGGTATGCCAGGGTGAAATTGGATTATAAAGGAGACGATATTCATGAAAGCATTGTATACGGCTGCCGCGACGGTTCGCGGGGGGCGTGAAGGCTCATTTGAATCCTCCGACGGCGCTTTGAAGCATAATCTCAGCATGCCCAGGGAACTGGGCGGTCCGGGAGGGACGGGCACGAATCCGGAGCAGCTGTTCGCTGCGGGATACGGCGCCTGCTATGAAAGCGCGCTGGCCAATGTTGCCCGCAAGGAGGGCGTCAAGCTTCAGGATGTGGAGGTTACGTCGAATGTATCCATCGGTAAAGATGAGAGCGACGGAGGATTTAAGCTGTCTGTGCGGCTTGATGTGAAAATGTCGGGCGTTGACCATGACAAGGCGGAGGATTTGGCGAAAAAAGCCCATGATTTCTGTCCGTACTCCAAAGCGACGAGAGGGAATATCGAAGTGGAGCTTAATGTGCTGGAGCTAAGCCGGCAGTAATTCCCTCACCGGGCTGACAGACGCAACTGTTCGGGACAGGTGCAAAAAAGACTCGTTTCCGCGTGAGTTAATGCGGGAAACGAGTCTTTTGTTCGAATGGCAAGTAGACTGAGTTTATACTGTTATTACTCTACCGGTGGTTTGCTGTCAATGATCAGCTGCGCTTCTTCATTCGTAAGATCGTAATTCAGGAACTGCTTATAGAAGCTTACAGTTTCCTGTACGATGTTCAGATCCGGGAACAGATTGGGATGCAGCGTCTTGGCCGCCCATTGAATTTGCAGCGCGGCTTCGGCGCCGTAGCGGTCCCAGAGGAAAGCGCCGCTCGGGTTGTTATAGACATGGCCGTTCTTGACGGCATTCAGCGTCTTCCATGCGGGATCGTCCATGACGTGGTCGGTATCCTTCAGGCCGCTGCCGATCATGATATAGTCCGGATTCCAGGCAATAATCTGCTCCAGACTCACCGGCTTCATGTTGCCGCTAAGCTCTTGAGCGGCATTGACGCCGCCAGCCACTTCAATCCAGTTCTGGATCATCGTATCCTTGCCGTCGACCTGAAGCGGCGACAGGGACTGGATATGCAATACCTTCGGTTTCTCCGGCTCGGGAATCTTGGACGTTACAGCCGTAATCTGCTCAAGCTTGCCATCCAGATAGCTGATAAAGGAATCGGCCCGGGTACGCGCATCTTCCCCGAGAATATCCCCCGTCAGCCGGAAGCATTCCTTCATCTCGTCAAAGTTCGTAAAGTTCAGCGCAACGGTCGGAATTCCGGCATTCTCCAGAGGCTGAATTAGCGGAGAACCGGTTGACGCGAAGGCGATGTCAGGCTTGTTCTTCAGCACCTCTTCCATCTGCGCCTCGGATTTGGTGAAGGCGGTCACAGCATTATTCATCTGCGGATTAATTTTGTACAGCCAGGGCACGGATTTCTTAGTGGAGATGGTGGACACGATTTTGCCGCCGGCTCCAAGGATCGTTACGACTTCATTATGAGCGGGCCAGGCGTCGGCGATTTTATTGATTTCCAAGGGAATCGTCACCTGGCGTCCGTCGGTATCCGTAATGGTCTTGCCTGCCCCGGTCGTCTGCGAGGAAGTCGGCTGCGTGGACGCTGCCGGGGATGCGTTGGTTCCGGTGTTCGAGGCATTCTCATTGGTATTATTTCCTCCGCATCCTGCCAGGGGCAGGATTAACGCAGTGGAGAGTATGAGCGCCAGCAAGCTTTTTTCCTTGAATCTTCTTTGCATGATAAATCCTCCTATTGTTTGCGTATGATGAAATTTGGCTAGGATAGCCCTTCAAGCAATTGACCTTCCGTCCGCATAAGCGGAACGCATGTCTTGACGTTCTCTCCTGTGGCGGCGGTTAGCTCCGCGATCTCGACATCAATGCCGTAGGCGGATTTCAAATTGTCGGAGGTTACCACCTCCTGCACGGAGCCTGCCAGGAAGGGCAGGCCGCGGCGCAGGAGCGCCACCTTGTCCGAGCATAAAAAGGCGTGATCCGGGAAATGCGATGTCATGACGACCGTCATTCCGCGGTTGCTGAGCAGCCGGATCTGTTCCAGCATGCGGATCTGATTGCCGAAGTCCAGATTGGAGGTCGGCTCGTCCATAATCAGAATGTCCGGCTGCTGCGCCAGCGCCCGGGCGATCAGCACCATCTGCCGCTCCCCGCCGCTCAGCTCGGTGTATGTCCGATCCCGCAGATAAGTGATCTGAAGCCTTTGCAGAGCTTCATCGGCAATGCTCCGGTCTTTGGAGCTCGGTGAGGCGAACAGCCCGAGGTGGGCGGTGCGGCCCATGGTAACCACGTCGAAGACGCTGAACGGAAAAGGGGCGCCGTGCGCCTGGGGGACGTAGCCCACGGCCCGGGCCAGCATCTGTCTGGACCATCCCTCGGTGCTCTGCCCTTTAATTTTGACGGTTCCCCCCAAAGGCTTCAGAAAGGCCAGCAAGGTCTTGAACAAGGTAGTTTTGCCTGCCCCATTAGGGCCGAGCAGACACATAATCTCTCCGGACTGAACGGAAAAAGAAACCTCCTTGACGATTGGCTGACTGCCATATCCGCAGGAGAGATTCTCGACTTCGAGCATCAGTCCCACCCCCTTTTTCCCGTAAGGAGCAGCACAACGAAAAACGGAGCCCCAATCAGGGAGGTCAGGATTCCAAGCGGAATTTCCATGGTAAGCGCGCTGCGGGCAATATCATCGACAAGCAGCAGATAGCATGCGCCATAAAGCGCGGAAACGGGCAGCAGCACTTTGTAATTCGGCCCGACGACCATGCGTGAGAGATGAGGGATGATCAGACCTACCCAGCCGATCATGCCGCTTACGGAAACGGAGGCGGCGGTCAGCAGGGTAGAGCATATGATGGTGACAATACGGATTCTGCCGGTATTGACTCCGAGCGACTGGGCTTCCTCCTCGCCAAAGGACAGCACGTTCAGCTTCCAGCGCAGCAGGAGCAGCGGAATCAAGCCGATGAGCACGAGCGGCGCAAGGATTTTTAAATCATCCAGTCCGACAAGAGACAAGCCTCCCATCAGCCAAAAGGTGATGGCGGGAAGCTTGTTGTCGGGATCGGCGGCCAGCTTGATAATCGAAGTGAACGAACTGAACACGGTGGAAATGACGATCCCGGTCAGCACCAGGGAAAGCACCGCCCCCCCTCTGCGGCTGACAAGCGATCCGATGGTGTAGGTCAACGCCACCGCCCCGATACCGAGCAGGAACGATACCGCTTGAATGCCCGCCGGACCAAGCGACAGCAGCATCGACAGCGCCGCGCCGAATCCCGCACCGGCTGAGGCGCCCAGAATATCCGGCGATACCATCGGATTGCGGAACAAGCCCTGGTACGAAGCCCCGGCGGCGGCCAATGCTCCGCCGACGAGCAAGGCGGCGGCGATTCGCGGAATGCGCACATGGAACAGAATGGTGCTTACGGAATCCAGTCCCGGATCTGGCTGGCCGCCCGGCAAGCCAGATCTGATAATCTCCACCATCTGGGACAGCGAGACGCTGTAACGTCCGACTGTAAAGGAGAGGAGCAGCACAGCAATCGGCAATCCGGCGGTCAGAGCGATCCGGAGCATCCGTCTGCGTTTACTGGAGGATTCCGTCGTTTGACCCGGCATTTCGGAAGGTTGTGTCCTTATTGCGGTCATCCTTCAGCCTCCTTTTCTGATTTTTTTCTGAAACAGCCTGTAAAACTTAAGTTTTTTACATTTTGATATAAAAAAATAAATGTTGTTATGACATTTAGCATATTTCAATTATTTTTATATATGATTAGACATAATTCGAATGAAAATGACAGCGATATTCGCGCTTCGGTTGACATCACTCCTAAAATTCTTTAAGATGTCTAAGTATCTGAACATACGATCATTTACAATTGAATTAGCCAAAATTTAAAATAACAGGTGATGAACATGTCTTATAAACCGGTAATCACGAACGTGACGAAGGCCAGCAGCAACGATAAGGAAGGGTTGTACGAATTCATTATTAAGCTTGCTGACGGAACGGAATGCCGTGCGTTCTACCATCGGTTCCCGGAATGGAGAATGACGAACATCAGCCGCCTGCTGAAGACTCCCTGTCCGATTTGCCGCAAAGACTTTATTTGCAAATGTATGGAGGCTTTCACCGGAGAGCTGGAAGATCAAATGGTCGGTGACAACTGGATCGAGAAGACTACAGCCGAGTAATGGCGGTTGGCAGGAACCTGGAAGCGCGGGAAGATTCCCGCGTTTTTGTTTTGCGTAAAACGGGAAAAGATAGAATATGAAGGAAGGAGGTGAGCCGGATGCCTGATATGAGCAGAGAGCAACGATCCGCCGGGCGGGGGTTGCCTAAAGAGCAAGGAAAGACGGAGAAGCAGAAAAAGGCGAAGGAATGGTTGAAAATGAAAGAGCTGGCGAAGGTGGAAGCGCCCCGGAAATCCGCAGATGCCGAAGGGGCTTCTATCGTGCTGATCGACGGCGTTTGCCACCTGTGCGGGCGGCTGACGACCTTTATTATTCCCCGCGATCCGAAAGGTCACTTCTATTTCGCACCGCTGCAGAGCGATATCGGGCAGAGCCTACTGGAAAGGGGCGGACTGGACGTTCATCGCCTGGATACGGTTGTGCTTGTGGAGGAGGGAATATATTATACGGAATCGGCAGCTGTCCTTCGTATTCTGCGCAAGCTTCGCTTTCCCTGGCCGACTGTTTATCTGCTGATCGCCGTGCCGGCTCCGCTCCGCAACAGGCTGTACCGGTACGTGGCCAAGAATCGCTACCGCTGGTTCGGCCGCGATGATCATTGCCTTGTGCCTGCACCGGAGATCCGGCGGCGTTTTTTATCGTAAGAAAGCTTCGCGCCTATCCGTTCTCTTCCCCGCCAATACGAAACGGAGTATATGAACGTCTACCCCAGCCGTTTTTCTTTCCAACTACAGCGCTATCTTATTTTTTAAAACCCCTTATCATATTGCTTCTTGCCTGAATTTGTCACGGTGAACCGGTCGCGGGACCTGATGACATCGACCTCGTAAAAATGCTAATCCGAAGAGGATGCGTTATGAGCGTTCCATGCGCGGCGGAGTGATGAGCATCCAGAAATGTAACCGCAATCATTTCAGTTATATTATGCTCTATATCGTATGCGTCATTATGTGCCAATCTGATAGAGCCTCTTACGTTTAGCAAAGAGAACCAAGCAGGGATTGAAACAGAGACGTCAACGGAACCCCTGTTCCTAGATGAAGTCGCTGAGCCGCTGGGATTGGCGCGGGAACATAGCGGTGTTTCAAGCATGCTGCGGCAGCGCACTTTGAATATTGGCTGCATTAATTCCAAGGGATTTATTTTAATAATTAGATATACTTTTAATATATAGAAAAATATAGGTTGTAATTTAGCGGCAGCGAAACTAAAATGGACTTTGTTATACCATATTTTTCTTTTTAAAGGAGGTTTGGAGGGAAAAATATCTATATTTATTATTTTTGAAAAGAATATGCAATTTAAAGGAGGAAGAATTTTGAACTTGAAAAATGCATTACTTTCCGTATCAATCATTTCTTCGTTATTTTTTTCATCATCTGTAAGTGCAGAGCCGGGAAAGTCGGTAGATTCCATCAATGGGCAGGAAGAAGTGATTAATGTTCAAAATAAACTGGGGGTTTCTCAAAATCAAATTGATGATTTTATTGCTGAAGCTTCAAATGAAGTAGCAAAAGAGAAACTTATGAAAAATCTAAAGGGGCTAAAAACCGTTTCTGAAGATCATATTTACAATTACATCAGTGTTGGAGAAGATAGTTACTACTTATATGAAGAAAACTCGAATCATCAAAAGAAAGCAATGTTTCTTCCGATTAATCGGAAAGAAACAAATGTCGATACGTCTGCCAATTCATCAGAGAGTGTAGATGCTGGTTCAGACACAGGAGATGTATACTTGAAACAAGGCCTTATCTCGACTGCAGCTGATTTACCTGATGGTATCGGTGGAAGACAGTACATAGTGAAGAGCGGAACGTATATTTCTTCTTCTGTCACTTTGGCTTCAGCTGCACAGGTTTCCCGGTCTACCGGTGAGAACGCATATACCTATTCCGGGTTTGTTGCAGGAAGCAATGGCGCTGATATGGGATTGATGTTTGATTCAGATGTGGGACCTGGCGGAACCGAAACGGGTTGGAAGCCTACAATGCAAATCAATGGCAGCACTTCTAACTCCAGCTTTGATCCGTCCTATAATCAAGTACAGTCAGCCAATGCTTATAAACCTGGCTCTCAAGTTATACTCTATGCTTGGTATAATTACAGTGGGAAAATTCGAATGAAAATTGACGGAACTGCTATTTGTGCAAATCTTGGGTGTTCGGATTCAAATGATACTCTCCTAACTACAATAATGACATCCAATACTTCTTACAATATCGCCGCTTCAAGTTTGAATAAATGGAAAGTATTATCAACTGTTACTGGAGATAATTATGGTAAGAATTATGCAATATTTAGTTCTATTAAAGTTGATGGAGTAGCAGTTCCAAGCAGTGCTTTTAGTACCCCGGATCAAGATTATGCTACAGTAACCCGAGATGCTAGCAATAATGTTACTATTAACACAACTGGTTTATAACTAAGTGTAGCCAATTTCCCGGTAGGTGTACCGGGAAATTGGCTACATATTAATCCTTTTAGTTATTTTGATATTTTAACATCAGATGATTATTGTAGGATGAACAAATTATTGAAAGCGGCAGCATTCTTCCCGATTATGTTACTCTTTGATATGTTTAATTGAGAAAAGAGGAAAGAAAAAATGAAAATAAGGAAAAATACAAAGTATATAGTTTTGTCTTTATTAATATTAACTGTAATCTGTGTCATCCTTTTGGTTGTATATAACAATAATATCACTAAAATATCAGCTATGGAAGAACTGCCGAACTATACAGAAATCAAAGGTAATTATGATGTTAAAGAATTAAAATACGAAAAGCAGCCTCATCTTGGAAATCGTGATGCTAAAGTTAACGTGATTGAATATGCCGATTTTAAATGTCCTGCCTGCAAAAAATGGAAGGATGCGAACTGGGAACGATTTAAGAATGAGTTTATTGATACTGGTAAAGTACAATTGTTTTTTATAAACTATGCATTTATTGATCGAGACTCTATTTTGGCGGCAAGCGCCGGAGAAGCAATCGCTAAGCAGGATAACAGCAAGTTCTGGGAGTACTATGAGAAGCTGTACGACCATCAAGGGGATGAGACTAAAATTTGGGCTACACAAGATTTTATCCTTGATTTTGTAAAGAGCAACATTAATAATATTGATTATGCTTTATTTGAAAAAGACTTGAAAGAACATAAGTACATGCTAGATGTTAAAGAAGATTATAAAACAGCTGGACATTATGGGGTCAATGGAACTCCTCAATTCATGGTTAATGGCGTCCTGCTGCCAGATTCCTCTTATGAGGCGCTGGCTACAGCTATCGAAAATCAATTATCAGGCACGTCTTTTTGAATAGCTATATGCGGATTCAGCGGCGTGATGCCGCCTTGGGTCTCTCTCCGGAACATTTGCAATCAGACGATCCACTTTATTCCGATTTTTAAATATTGCCGCATTCCAATAAATATGCTAGTATGACTGTAAATTATAGGAATAGTAACGGAAGCACCGTTCAATTGACCGTTTATCGCGGTTATTGGCGGTGCTTTTTTGCTGTCTTCTTATAAGTAAAATTACGAGGAATTTAAAGAAAGGGGGAAGATTAGTGGCCGCTAACATCGTGCTCGCCGTGCGTGAAACCCAGTACATCGAGCCGCTGCTGCACTATATCCACCATAGCGAGTATGGCGAAATGCTGAAAATGAAGGCGTTCAGTCGAATGGACACCTTTACGGAGTACATGAGGAGCGGCGAGGCGCCTGACGCGGTTGTCGGCGATCCCGCATTCATTGAGGCGTGGCTCGTTGAAGGCAGGGCGGAGGTGCCGTGGGCGATTCTGGAGGAAGTCGGCGGTGCGGCGATCACGGGGAACAAGAATACCATCGGCGGCAAACGGATTGCAAAATATCAAGCGCTGCCGTCGCTGCTGTCTTCTGTGCTTCAGTTGTGCGAGGTACGCCGGAGCCGAACGGTTTCCGGATTGAATGAAGGCACGCTGCTGCTTGGAATTGTGTCCGGCAGCGGCAGCAGCGGCAAAACGACGGTAGCGATGAATCTGGCCAAGCAGTTCGGGTGCCAGGGATTGTCTGTATTTTATCTGAACCTGGAGACAGTGAACAGCAGCGGGCTGTTTCTGCATCCTTCCTGGGGAAATGGTCCGGGGATGGAGCGGCTGTTGTACGAAATCCAGGCATCCAAGGATGGTGATGACGCTCCGGAAATCGGCATTGGGCGCTATGCGGTAAGACTGGACGCGCTGCACTGCGATACCTTCAGACCGGTCGGCAATGTCAAGGAAATGCTGCAAATGAGCGCAAGGGATGCGCAGGAGCTGATGGAACTGCTGACCAGGGATGGCCGCTACGATATCGTGATCGTTGATACGGGCAGCATCGGGGAGGAACGCGCCGGGGCGGTGCTGCAGTGCTGCGGGCGTCTGGTGTGGGTGCTGAGAGACGACGAGGCGGGTGTGTACAAAACCGAAAGGTGGCTGTCGCATCTGACGTCACCGCACTCCGGGATGACATCCGAATTGTCCGGGAAGTGCCTGTTTGCTGTAAATTTTGCAAGGGAGAATGCTCCGCAAATACCGTTCACCGAAGGGATAGGGCCGGATGTCCTGCTGCCTTTCATTTCCTCCTGGAATCTGCCAAACCGCGGAGAGCTGAGTCTTAATTCGCCGCTCTTTCAGCGGGGCATCCGGCAGCTATGCGGAATGCTTGCGGGAATCCCGCAGCCTGCGCCCGGATCAACGGAGAGAATTCATGAATGACGGACTGTTCCGGGTTCTTCGCAGCGATATACGTTCAGGGCTGGATGTAACCTCCTCCGTGGGAAACGGCGAGCTGATCTCGCATATCGAAAGGACGATTTTTGAGCGGGAAGAGCTAAGGCCATTAACGGCTCAGGAGAAGCGCGCGCTTGTCCGGAGGCTGTTCGATTCCTTCCGCGGTCTGGATGTGCTTCAGCCGCTTGTGGACAATCCGGCGATCAGCGAGATTATGATTAACAGCCACGAAGATATTTTTGTCGAAGAGGAGGGAGAGATCCGGCGTCTGCCGCTGGCGTTTGAATCGGCGTCCAGACTGGAGGATATTATCCAGATTGTCGTCTCCGATGTCAACCGCGCAGTCAACGAATCATCGCCGATTGTCGACGCCCGCTTAAAAGACGGGTCGCGGGTCAATATTGTGCTTCCGCCCGTTGCGCTGAAGGGTCCTGCCATGACGATCCGGAAGTTTCCCGAGTCGCCGATGACTATGGATGATCTGGTTCGCCGGGAGGCCATCAGCAGGGAAGCCGCTGAGCTGCTTAAGACGCTCGTAGACGCCAAATACAATATTTTTATCAGCGGCGGAACGGGTTCGGGCAAGACGACTTTCCTGAACGCCTTGTCCCAATTCATTCCTCCGCAGGAGAGAGTCATTACGATTGAGGATTCGGCGGAGCTGCAAATCGTAACCGTGCCTAATCTGGTATCCCTGGAGACCAGGAACGCCAACACGGAGGGCAAGGGGGAAATTACCATCCGCGATCTGATCCGCTCATCGCTGCGGATGCGGCCGAACCGGATTGTCGTCGGCGAGGTGCGCGGCCCAGAGGCGCTTGACATGCTGCAGGCGATGAATACTGGCCATGATGGATCTCCATCGAGTAGTTTGTGGAATCAATTGAATGTAATCTCCTGAATATAAGCATCAAAGAACTTATTTTTGACGCCCTTGACCTGCTTGAGGTCTGTATTAATTACGATCTGGGCGAAGATGGTGTAAACCAGGTCTTTTTTCTCCTGATCATCAAGGTAAGGCCAGGCGTCGGCCAAGCCGGCCAACTCGGTTAAGCGCGGAATTCCAGACAGCGAT
>NZ_ASSC01000329.1 GCF_000520735.1 Paenibacillus forsythiae T98 | reverse complement strand
CCAGAACGGCTTGCCTGCCGACTTCCGGCTCGTTGGCGCGACCACCCGCTCGCCCCAGGATATCCCACCGGCCCTCCGTTCACGCTGCATGGAAATCTATTTCCGTCCGCTGCTTCCCGATGAAATTTCGCTCATCTCCCGGGATGCAATTCAGAAAATCGGGCTAAAGCCAAGCCCGGAAGCTGTCTCTGTTGTCCAGAAGTACGCCACGAACGGACGCGAGGCGGTCAATATGGTTCAACTCGCCGCCGGTCTCGCGCTTACGGAACAAAGAGATGTCTTGAGCGCGGCCGATGTGGAATGGGTGGCGGGCAGCAGTCAGCTGCCGCTGCGTACCGAGCGCAAGATCCCTTCCGAACCTCAGGTTGGGATAGTGAACGGGCTGGCGGTCTGCGGTCCGGGCATGGGCATGCTGCTTGAGATCGAGGTCTCGGCGTCTCCTGCCGCGAATGGAGCGGGAAGATTGAACATTACCGGAGTCGTGGATGAAGAAGAAATCGGCGGCGGCTCGCGAACGCTTCGCCGCAAGAGCATGGCGAAGGGTTCGGTCGAGAATGTCCTGACCGTTCTGCGTTCGATGAATCTGTCGCCCGACAGCTATGATCTGCATGTGAATTTTCCGGGCGGCACACCCATTGACGGACCTTCCGCCGGGGTTGCAATGGCTGTCGCGATTGTCTCCGCTATCCGGGGCCTGCCGGTGGACAATACGGTGGCCATGACCGGGGAGATTGGCATCCGCGGCAAGGTGAAGCCGGTCGGCGGCGTTGTGGCGAAGGTGGAAGCGGCGCTGCAAGCGGGCGCCACGACAGTGCTCGTGCCCAAGGACAACTGGCAGTCCCTGTTCGCTGATTTGGCGCAGGCGCGCGTCATCCCCATTGAGACTGTGGAGGAGGTTTTCCGTCTTCTATTCGGCGCCCATCTCGAAGATGTCCGGCTGTCCGCCGTTGCCGGAGACCGCTTTACGGCCCCTCCCGCGCTGCTAAAGGCGGATGCCTCGGGAGAAAGCGCCAATCTGTAACGTTAATCCTGTTGCAAGCGGCCGGGCAGTTTATGGACCGGCTTATGCCAAATCTGCGCCAACTGGCCGCCTTGTGGGCGGTCAGTTGGTGTTTTGATGACGCTTTTGATAAAATAAAAAACAAAAGATGTGACATACACGAGAGCGATTGGAGGTACGAAAGCGATGGTATCCAAACAGACAAAAGGTCGTCGTTTTCCTTTGTTGCCGCTCAGAGGTCTCCTTGTGTACCCAAGCATGGTCCTTCATTTGGATGTGGGTCGCGAGAAGTCAGTTAAAGCGCTGGAAAAAGCGATGGTTGAAGATAATCTGATCCTCCTTTGTTCTCAATCGGAAGTCAATATTGAAGAACCGGGTCAAGATGATATTTTTCGGGTCGGGACAGTCGCGAATGTGCGGCAGATGCTGAAGCTCCCCAACGGCACGATCCGTGTGCTTGTGGAGGGCGTTGAACGGGCCGAGATTATTCACTATACGGATAACGAGGAATTTTACGAGGTTATGGCGCGGGAGCTTCCCGAGCAGCCTGACGATGATCCGGAGAGCGACGCGCTGATGCGCACGGTGCTGAGCCAGTTTGAGCATTATATTACCTTGTCCAAAAAGGTGACGCCAGAGACGCTCGCGGCCGTATCGGACATTGAGGAGCCCGGGCGCCTCGCCGATGTCATTACAAGTCATCTTGTGCTGAAGATCAAGGATAAGCAGGAAATTCTGGAGACGATTGATGTGCGCAAGCGTCTGGAGAAGCTGCTTGATATTCTCGGCAACGAGCGCGAGGTGCTGGAACTGGAACGCAAGATTAACCAGCGCGTCAAGAAGCAGATGGAGAAGACGCAGAAGGAATACTATTTGCGCGAGCAGATGAAGGCGATCCAGAAAGAGCTTGGCGACAAGGAAGGCCGTGCCGGCGAAGCCGAGGAGCTGCGTGCCCAGGCGGAGGAGAAGGATCTGCCGGAACGGGTCAAAGAGAAGATTGACAAGGAAATTGACCGGCTTGAGAAAATGCCTGCGAGTTCCGCCGAAGGCGGCGTCATCCGCAATTACGTGGAAATGCTGCTAAGTCTCCCCTGGAACGACTGGACCGAGGACGATCTGGACATCGCCAAGGCGGAGCAGGTGCTCGACGAGGACCACTACGGGCTGGATAAGCCAAAAGAGCGGGTGCTTGAATACCTGGCCGTTCAGAAGCTTGTCAAAAGTCTGAAAGGACCGATTCTCTGTCTCGTCGGCCCTCCGGGAGTCGGCAAAACTTCGCTGGCCCGGTCGATTGCACGCTCCCTGAACCGCAAGTTCGTCCGCATCTCTCTGGGCGGCGTGCGAGATGAAGCGGAGATTCGCGGCCACCGCCGCACCTATGTCGGCGCGATGCCCGGACGGATCATTCAGGGCATGAAGACGGCAGGGTCGCTTAATCCTGTCTTCCTGCTAGATGAGATCGACAAGATGGCTTCCGATTTCCGAGGGGACCCTTCCGCGGCGCTGCTGGAGGTTCTGGACCCGGAGCAGAACAATACGTTCAGCGACCACTTCGTGGAGATTCCGTTCGATCTGTCGAACGTCATGTTCGTGACGACGGCCAATGCGGTGCACAATATTCCCCGTCCGCTGCTTGACCGGATGGAGATGCTGTATATCCCGGGCTACACGGAGCTTGAGAAGCTGCAAATCGCCAGCCGTTACCTGCTGCCCAAGCAGAAGAAGAATCACGGACTGGAGGACGGCCAACTGGTCATTGAGGAAGGGACATTGCTAAGCGTCATCCGCGAATATACACGGGAATCCGGAGTCCGGAACCTGGAGCAGCAGGTCGCCGCGCTGTGCCGGAAGGCGGCCAAGCAGATTGTGTCAGGAGAGAAGGAGACGGTCAGCATCTCCCCCGGCGACATCAAGGATTACCTGGGAACGGCCAAATACCGTTACGGAATGGTGGAGCTGGAAGATCAAATCGGCACGGTTACCGGCCTGGCCTGGACTGAGGTGGGCGGGGATACGCTGCTGATTGAGGTGACGGTTCTTCCGGGAAGCGGCAAGCTTATCTTGACCGGTCAGCTTGGTGATGTTATGAAGGAATCGGCGCAGGCCGCATTCAGCTATACGCGTTCCAAAGCGGAGGAGTTTGGCATTCCGTCCGATTTTTACGAAAAGAACGACATTCATATTCACATTCCCGAAGGGGCAATTCCGAAAGACGGGCCTTCGGCGGGCATTACGATTGCAACCGCGCTCGTGTCCGCGCTCACCAAGCGTCAGGTCTCGAAGGACGTTGCAATGACGGGCGAGATCACGCTGCGGGGGCGGGTGCTGCCGATAGGCGGACTTAAGGAGAAATCGCTGGCCGCCCATCGCGCCGGCTACAAGAAGATACTGCTTCCCAAGGATAACGAGCGGGATCTAAAGGAAATTCCCGAGAGTGTGAAGAATGATGTGGAATTTGTGCCCGTCTCCCATATGGACCAGGTGCTGCATCACGCGCTTGTAGCCAAGATCGCGGATCAAGCCGTTCAAAGTTTGCAATAGGGTTCTAGAAAGGAAGTCTAATGAAAGTAACCAAAGCCGAGTTTGTGATTAGCGCCGTCGGCCCGAATCAATACCCTGAAGACGCCTTGCCGGAGATTGCTCTGGCAGGGCGCTCCAATGTAGGGAAGTCGTCCCTGATCAACCGAATGATTAGCCGCAAAAATCTGGCCCGCACCAGCTCCACCCCGGGCAAGACGCAGCACATGAACTATTACCGTATTAATGATATGATGTATTACGTTGATTTTCCAGGTTACGGCTACGCCAAAGTATCCAAGGTTCAAAGAGCGGCCTGGGGCAAGATGGTGGAGAAGTATTTGGCTGAACGCGAGACGCTCAAGCTGGTGCTGCTCGTGGTGGACCTGCGCCACCCTCCGACTGCGGATGACAGGATGATGCACGAATGGCTGAAGCACTACGATATTCCAATGTGCGTGATCGCAACCAAAGCGGACAAAATCCCCAAGACCCGTCTGCCAAGACATATTAAAATTGTGAAAGAAACGCTTGGAATTCTTCCTGGCGACAGCTTCATTCCCTTCTCTTCGGAGCTGGGCCTTGGAAGGGATGAACTGTGGGCGCTGATTGAAAGCCGGATTGCTTCCGGAGAACAACTGGAAGGACCGGAATCGGACGCTGACAGCTAATCCAATCCATGTGGAGTGTTACATCAAGCAACCATTTTCTGGATGAATTTGGTTGTTTTTTTGTTTGCAATTATCTAAAAATTTTAAGAGAAAGGACCGATAAGAATAATATGATAGATATTCATAGTCACATCCTGCCTTCCGTAGATGATGGCGCATCCGATTGGGAGGACGCCCTGGCTATGGCGCGGGATGCCCATAAGGACGGTATTCATACCGTGGTCGCAACACCTCATCATGCCAACGGGCAATATCTGAATCCGGCGGACAGCATCATGGATGGAGTAGATAAAGTTATGCCGCCGAAACACGATTCACGTATTGGCTTCTGATGCACATAACGGAAATTCCAGGCCTTTTGGACTATATGGTGCCTATCAGCTGATTGACAAACATTTGGGAGAGGAGACGGCAGACTGTTTTCGCAAGAACGCGCAGAATATTGTCAGCAATATTCCGATAGAGAAGAGACTTGTTGAAAGATCAGGAAAAAAACGTCATAATTTTTTCGGATTATTTTCCAGAAAAGACTAACCAAAGTTTTCATATAATGATAGAATAGAGTTCATGACTTTGTTAATTCTTGCACAAGTAGGTACATGGGAGTGGCTTCACAAATTTTAATACATATAAGAAGAGGTGGATGAACAGTGACATTGAAGAAGAAACTGGCCGTATCGACGCTTGCAGTCAGCATGGCGGCGGCGTCTGTGGCGGGACTCCCGCTCAGCGGCAAAGGCTTGGCCCAGCAATTGGGATTTGTTAACGTGGCTTCGGCCGCAACTGCGGTAAGCAATGCACAGGTGAAGGCTAATCTATTAACGCTTTTCGCTAGTTTGCAGCCTGCTGACTGGGACAAGCTTGCAGCTTTCTACGATGACGTTAACGCTCTGTCCAAGTCGGAATACAAAGAAATCTTTGCTCCGATTCTGAGCAAGCTTCAGCTTGACATTGAGCAGGCGGATACATCGTTCGAGTTGTTCAAGAGCGCTACAAGCGTGGTCTATGATGTCTATCAAGGCGATTTCGCCGCAATCGACAGAATTCAGACAAATGCCGATTATGTGAGCCTGCTGGATGACATTGCTGCCAAGGCTGAAGTGGACGAGCTGACCATCGACGATTTCGTGGAGTTCTTCTTCGGAACCTCCGGTGTAGAGAGTGAGTTCCGTGAGCTGCTGAAGAACAAGACGCAGAGCGAGCTGAATGCGATTATTAACGACCCTTCCGCATTCGAAGAGTTGTTCGAGGAAGCCTATGACAATCTTCTGAAGCAACCGGTAGGGTCCGACAAGGCAACAACGGTAAGTGATGCCGTCTATAACCTTGGTATTACTCCGTCAGACGTGAAGACAACACTCTATGGTCTGAAAACTACTATTCCTTCGGCGACACCGGCTGCACAAGCGCTTGCAAAGGCCTATATCCGTGCCTTCCCTCTGGGCAAGTCTGATCCAGCCCCCACTCCAGATGGTATAACTGCTCCTATTCCTACACCCGATCCTACTTTATTCGACGCCTCCAGGTTCGTTACCGTAGTGGGCAACAAGGCGACACTGGCTCTAGTTGACGCCGATGTGATCAAAGCAATTCAGGCGCTTGCCGCAGCCAAGGCAGGAAATACATTGACTCTGAATCTGGGTACAGTGAATGCGGACACGGTGGAGGTTCCAATCTCCAAAGCGATCATTGATGCAGCCAAAGCAAACGGTATTGCCAACATCGCGATTACGTTTAACGGTGTGACCATTACGATTCCGGTAGCCCAGTTTGACGCAGCAGTGACGCTGACCGTTACGAAAGCTAATCCTTCCGTGGCGACTTCCGTAACTTCCCTGAAGCTGGCCTCCGATGTATACGAGTTCGGCCTGACGGTTGGCGGCGTGCCTACATCAACATTCAAACAGCCGATTACAATCAAGCTTCCTCTTAAGAACACTGACGGCCTTGATAAAGAACTGCTGTCCGTAACAAAGATTGTATACGGAAATCTGCAATTCCAAGGCGGCGTAGTTGACGGTGGATTCATCATTGAGCCGCGTGATACCTTCTCTTCCTACGTTGTCGTAGAGAACAAGGTAACCTTCAACGACATCGCCAGCGTACAAGCCTGGGCCGGAAGACAAATTCAGGTCGTCGCGGCAAAAGGCGCGATTGAAGGCGTAGGCGCCGGCAAATTCTTGCCGAAGAATAACATTACCCGCGCCGAGTTCGCAAAGATGCTCATCCGTGCGCTGAACCTTGAGAATAGCTCGGCTGTAAACAGCTTCAGCGACGTGAAGAAGACCGATTGGTTCGCTCCATACGTTGCGGCAGCGGCCGATAAAGGCATCATTAACGGACGCAGCGCTTCCAAATTCGATCCGAACGCGACAATTACCCGCGCCGAAATGGCAACGATGATTTCCCGAGCGCTCAAATCGGTTCACAATCTGAAGGACAGCGATGTTTCCGCAACGGCACTCGGCTCCTTCTCGGACGCGGCTAAGATCAGTCCTTCGCTTAAAGACGGAGTTGCATTTGCGGCCAGCAAGGGCTTGATTATCGGCAATGCAGGCAAATTCAATCCGAACAATAAAGCGACACGCGCCGAAGCGGCTGTCATCATTTATCGTTCGATCAACTTCAAATAAGCAGTAAACGGTTAGCGTGCCTCCTCTCAGGTGAGTGAGAGGGGGCGCTTTTTCAAAATCGAGTTAACTCGTAGCGAAAGCGGGGAGAACATTTTGTTTCGGAAAAAATGGCGGAAAGTCATTGTTTGGACACTTGCAGGTCTGATCCTGCTTGGTTCGGGAGGCTTGTTGGCAGTAAATTATGCAATCAATAAATTTATCGCTTCAATGGCCATAGATGTGGATTCCGGGCAACCAAGCAATTCGAATGATATCCAGAAAGAATCGAATATGGAAGCTAGTGAAGATAACTTACCAACAAGTGCCACAAATAAGACACCGGAAATGATTAACAGCGAGGGAACAGCGGCCGTTGGAGAACAGACGAAAGGCAGCAGTCCTGCTGCTATAAGCTCAAATGGTGCGAAAACCAACAATCAAGACACATCAGCGAAAGACCTTGATTCCGTAAAAGCCTATAGTCCGAATGTATCGACTAAGAAGATTGATAATGTTAAAGAAAGCGTAACGATTAAAGACAAGGCCAATGTAACCGAAATTCTGCTGAAGAATCTTGATTTGTCCAGTATTAGAAAGCTGCAAGAACTTGCTAAGGGCGGCTTGACGGTCGAAGAGAAGAAGGAGGCGCGGGCAATTATTATGAGTAAGGTTTCTCCTGATGAGTACAATGAGCTTGCGATAATCGGCAAAAAATACGGTGTAAGTGAAGGCAGAAATTACGATCAAATCATGAAATCACTGGAGGATGACTAACCTTGAGGAAATTCCGATACATCTCAGTGCTGCTCTGGTTGGCATTGATGGCTACGGCTCTCCCCGTATCAGCATCGTCGTCTGAAAATGCTGTTAAGGCGTCAACAATTAATGTGAAGCTGAATTTTGATGACGGTATGCTCGAATTACCGGAAGGGCAATATGTGTTTATCCAGAACGGAAGCAGCTATGTTCCGTTTAGATTTGTTTCTTACGCACTTCAAAAAAATATCTCCTGGAATGGAAAGACCAAAGAAGTTACCGTCTCTGATCCTAACTTGGCTCAACAGACTATGATCAAAGAATATCTAATGAATGCTTCCTCAAACTCATCTATTCATTCATTTAAACAGAAATCAATCTCATTGACGCCGATTAAAGTCAAATTCACATATACAAATGGGGTAGCGATCACCCAAGCGAAAGTGAGCTTTATGCTTGATGGCTCGCTCTACGTGCCCATTCGATTTCTCTCAGAGCTTGTAGGTACGGAAATCACCTGGAATCCGAAAGATTTGTCAATTACAGGGAAATCTCAAGCCTTTAAGAATAAGACCGCTGAAGCAACCACGGGGAGTTCGGTTTCTAAGCCGAAGGAATCCGAAGTGCCTGCGGAGAAGCAAGCAGGAGCGGGTGCTGGAACTGGAGTAAGTGCAGGAGGGGGAGCATCCAAGCCTAGCTACGATAGTATTCTGGCAGATACAGAAGCTAAGCTTCAAAATTTGTACAATCAAAGCTCAGCAGCATTGATGAGCCTGGCCGTTGAATATTACTCCGCTTCCGACAGTGAAACAAAATCAAAATTGAAAGCAAAAGGCGAAGCGTTGATGAGCCAGTTTTCAAGCTCTTTTGAAAGTATAGTACAAGCTGCTGAAACCAAACTGAAAGCCAATGGCTACAGCACCGATATCATTCAGCAGTACAGAGATAAATTTAACGAAGAGATAGAAGCAGGTAAAAAATTAGCGAAAAGTCTCGATTAGAACTTGAACGAATAGCTTTACCCAGGAGCAGGGAGGTGAGCGCAATGAGTCAAAAAGTTTTGATTATATGTCAAAATTTTTATCCTGAAATCGGTAGTGCAGCCAACCGAATGAAAAATATATATCTGGAACTTGAAAAAAGAGGATATGAGATTACCGTTCTCACTTCCGAGCCCAGCTACCCCAATCGAAATCTTTATAAAGATTCTATTTTTTGGCAGGATGGCGGTTTAGAACGGAATGTTATTCGTTTCAGCACAAGAACCCGTAAATATAATAATAATATATTTAACCGACTGCTGTTATATCTTGAAATGTGCTTTAAAATTGTATCCAAAATCAACCGTTTAGACAGAAAATACGATATCGTTTTCGCAACAACGCCTACTATTTTCGTCGGATTAACGG
Source organism: Paenibacillus forsythiae T98 (assembly GCF_000520735.1). Lineage (GTDB taxonomy): Bacteria > Bacillota > Bacilli > Paenibacillales > Paenibacillaceae > Paenibacillus_AQ > Paenibacillus_AQ forsythiae. Next base: position 480 of record NZ_ASSC01000329.1, on the reverse strand, counting down.
GCCTGTTTGCAAAATGGAAATTAAGATGCCCACTAATTTTGGACGTTAGGGATCTTTGGCCGGAATCTTTATTGGGAGTTGGAGTTTTTACATTCAAGCCTTTCATTTCATTGGCTTATATTCTGGAGAAGAAGCTGTATCGGGGCGCGAAGCATATAATAGTCAACAGTGAAGGCTTTATTCCACGCATTGTAAGCAAGGGAGTAGACCGGCAAAAAATAAGCTTTATGCCGAATTCATTGACAGATGAAGAACTACTCGCAGCCTCAAAGGAAGACAACAGCAATGAGGGGATTACAGTTATTTATACCGGGAATATCGGATTGGCTCAGGATCTGGAAATTCTAATCGAAGTTGCCGAAAGAATGAAGGATCTACCTATCAAATTCAAGATCATAGGCTATGGATTCCGTAGCAAGGATCTCAAGATGCAGATAGAAGAAAAGAGATTGCATAATATAGAGTGGATTAACGCGAAGA
>NZ_ASSC01000328.1 GCF_000520735.1 Paenibacillus forsythiae T98 | reverse complement strand
GAAACCACTGCTGAGATTTCAGCGGTGGTTTTTTGTATACCCTACACCATCGATGTAAATCCTAACTTTCTGTCGCCGTAACAGAAGGATTTTGTACGCTGTTGATGGACAAATGTCTAGGAATTTGGTAGGGATAACCCCCTTTTTTTCGGGGGACTTCCTGCTCATGTTATGTTCTTGACAGTATATAAACCCTTTGCTAAGATGGCAATAATATATTTTTGGGCATGCCGCTCCAACCTACTTTGAAGATAAGAACCGTTATGCTGCCACCTCAGAACATCTGTCTTCCATGGATGGACTTGAGACGAAGTTTGTTCTTTTTTATAAAGTTTGCGGGCCGTAAGAACAAAGAATACAAGGAGGAATGACTCAGGTGTGGAAAGATAAGTTTGGTAAAGAGGGACTGACTTTTGATGACGTGCTGCTGGTGCCGCGCAAATCGGAAGTGCTGCCCAAGGAAGTGGATCTGACTACTGTGTTAAGCAAGAATGTAAAATTGAATATTCCGCTCATTAGCGCCGGTATGGATACGGTCACTGAGGCGGCGATGGCGATTGCCATGGCGCGTGAAGGCGGCATTGGCATCATTCATAAGAATATGTCGATTGAGCAGCAAGCGGAAGAGGTGGACCGCGTAAAACGCTCTGAGAGCGGCGTTATTACAAACCCTTTTTCACTTACGGCGAAGCATATGGTGTCCGATGCTGAAGGTCTCATGGGCAAATACCGCATTTCCGGCGTTCCGATTGTAGATGACAACAATAAACTGGTAGGGATTATTACGAACCGGGATCTGCGTTTTATCCATGATTTTAATATTCCAATCAGCGAAGTGATGACCAAAGAGGATCTTGTTACCGCTCCTGTCGGCACAACGCTTGAGGAGGCTTCAGTTGTACTGCAGCGTCATAAGATTGAGAAGCTTCCGCTAGTTGACGATAATTACATTTTAAAAGGTCTTATTACCATTAAAGATATCGAAAAAGCGATTCAATTCCCTAACGGTGCGAAGGATGTTCAAGGCCGTCTGCTCGTAGGCGCGGCTATTGGCATTTCCAAAGACACCTTCGAACGAGCTGGGGCGCTGGTTAACGCCGGAGTTGATCTGATTGTCGTCGATTCGGCTCACGGCCATCATATCAATATTATTGATGCTGTGCGTAAGCTGCGCGAGCTGTACCCGGATTTGACGATTATCGCGGGAAATGTAGCGACCGGCGAAGCTACGCGCGATTTGATCGAAGCGGGGGCTTCCGTGGTCAAAGTGGGCATTGGGCCTGGCTCGATCTGTACGACGCGTGTCATTGCAGGCATCGGCGTGCCGCAGATTACCGCCATTTACGACTGCGCTTCTGTTGCGCGTGAATACGGTGTGCCAATTATCGCTGACGGCGGCATCAAGTACTCCGGTGAGATTACAAAGGCCATCGCAGCGGGCGCGCATGCCGTCATGCTGGGAAGCCTGTTTGCTGGCACGGAGGAGAGCCCGGGAGAGTCCGAGATTTATCAGGGTCGGAAGTTCAAGGTATACCGCGGTATGGGCAGCATGAGCGCCATGAAGCAGGGCAGTAAGGACCGTTACTTCCAGGACGACGACAAGAAGCTCGTACCGGAAGGCATCGAAGGCCGTGTAGCTTTCAAGGGGCCGATGTCTGACACAGTGCACCAACTGATCGGAGGTCTGCGCTCCGGCATGGGTTATTGCGGAACGCAGACGCTTGCCGAGCTGCGCGATGACACATCCTTTATCCGGATTACCGGAGCCGGGCTTCGTGAGAGCCATCCTCATGATGTGCAGATTACGAAGGAAGCCCCTAACTATTCGCTATAAGCGATACATCATCTAATAATATGGACGGACAGGACGAATTTCGCCCGGTCCGTCTTTTTTTGGGGATACCCCTGTGTTAGAATAGAACAAGCAATGAGATGATGTTCATAAGGAGAGTTTAAATCCATTGAAGTTCAAGCGTAAATCCAGTGTGAAACAGATAGCAGTGAAGACAGTAACAGCGAGTCTGCTTTTAAATATGCTTGTGTTATCTCCTATTCCGGCAATGGCCCAAAGCGTGCAGACACCGGCCCCAGCAGGGATGAATACTGCTACTGCGGCGCCTGCCGCAACGGGAACGGCTGTAACGATTCCGTCGGTCGAGTCGCTCGGTTTGCATCTGAGATCAGCTGTGTTGATGGAGCCTACCACCGGACAGGTGCTGCTGTCCCTGAATGCGGATATGCCGCTTCCTCCGGCCAGCATGACGAAGATGATGACGGAATATCTGATTGCCGATGCGGTCAAGAATGGCAAGCTGTCCTGGGATCAGCAAGTGACCGTCACCGAAAATGCGGCGAAGCAAATCGGTTCGCGCATTTTTTTGGCCGAAGGTGACCAACATACAATTGAGCAGCTGTACATAGCCATGGCCGTTGGCTCAGCGAATGATGCCACCGTTGCTCTGGCCGAGGTCCTCTCCGGGTCCGAACAGGAATTCGTTAAATTAATGAATGAAACGGCCCAGACGATGGGGATGAAGACCGCGTATTTTATCAATTCCACCGGGCTTAGCCGTCAAGACATGCCCGCCAAATTCCGTCCCCACACGGATAAGGAAACCGTCCTTTCAGCGATGGATGCGGCCATTCTTGCCCAGCATATCGTTACGGATCATCCCGATTTCTCGAAATATACGACCATTCAATCTTACAAGTTCCGCGAACGGGATGCGGCGCCGATGATCAACTACAACTGGATGCTGGAAGCGAATCAAAATATCCCCAACTTCAAAGCTTACGCTTATCCGGGACTCGACGGGTTGAAGACGGGGCATACCTCCAGCGCGGGCAACTGCTTTACAGGGACTGCTGTGCGTGACGGTATGCGGCTGATCAGCGTCGTCATGGGCGCGAACTCGGAGGCTCACCGCTTCACGGAGACGAAGAAGGTGCTTGATTTCGGCTTTAAATATTTTGAAGTCAAGCAGGTCGTGTCCGCAAAAGCGACTGTGGCGGGTAATGAAACCGTTCCGGTTGAGAAGGGCAAGAAGAGCGAAGTGCCGGTGGTAACTGACGCAGGCGCTACCTTTATTGTTCCCAAGGGAATCGCTTCTCCGCAGATCACGACAACCGTCCAGATCAATGATCCGTCGACGCTGGTTGCGCCGATTGCCCAGGGCACGAAGGTGGGCAAAGTAACCTATACGTATAAGGTCAATGGTCTGGAGACTCAGCAAAAAACGGTCAATCTGATCACATCCGAGGAAGCGGAAAAAGCCGGATGGTTTAAACTGCTGTTCAGGGCAATCGGCAGCTTTTTCAGAGATATTTTTTCAGGAATTAAAAATTTATTCTAGCATTTGAGAAATATGCATTTTAATTCCGAGTAAGTGGCTTGTATATTTATCCGCCATGCGGTAAAATAAAAAGTTAGATTAAGATAGATTATCGGGAGGCTTGAAGATATGGAAACAGGAACATCCAGAGTTAAAAGAGGTATGGCAGAAATGCAAAAAGGCGGCGTCATTATGGACGTCATGAACGCGGAGCAGGCGAAAATCGCCGAAGCCGCAGGCGCTGTAGCTGTAATGGCATTGGAGCGTGTGCCTTCTGATATTCGTGCGGCAGGCGGCGTAGCCCGTATGGCCGATCCTACCATCGTGGAAGAAGTTATCAAGGTGGTAAGCATTCCTGTTATGGCCAAGGCTCGTATCGGTCATTATGTAGAAGCCAAGGTGCTGGAATCCCTGGGTGTTGATTACCTGGATGAAAGCGAAGTGCTGACACCGGCGGACGAAGTGTTCCATATTGATAAACGTGAATTCACCGTTCCTTTCGTTTGCGGAGCGAAAGATCTGGGAGAGGCGCTGCGCCGGATCAGCGAAGGCGCGTCCATGATTCGCACCAAGGGCGAGCCAGGAACCGGTAACATCGTAGAAGCGGTTCGTCATATGCGCTATATCAACAGCCAAATCCGCAAGGTTCAAAATTTGTCGAAGGACGAGCTGTATGCCGAAGCCAAAAACCTTGGCGTGTCCTACGACCTGCTGCTTGAAGTTCATGAGCTCGGCAAGCTGCCTGTCGTTAACTTTGCTGCGGGCGGCGTGGCTACTCCCGCC
>NZ_ASSC01000327.1 GCF_000520735.1 Paenibacillus forsythiae T98 | reverse complement strand
AACTCGTTCACGCCTTCCAGAAATCCGCCCCACTTGCTGTACGTTTTGCCGGGCTTGCCCTTTTCCTCATCGAAGTAGGCGCTGTGATCCCAGCGGTCGGCCGGAATTTCGGTGATGCAGTCTTTCCCTTCCTGCAGGTTGGTCCAGAACTCTTGTATATTCCTCGCCCCCGGATATCGCCCCGCCACTCCGATGATGGCGATATCCTGTGCTCCCTCGCTCTTTGGCTCCTTCGCCGGGAGCGGTTCCGTCGTGTACCGGCCTCGGGTTCGCCGGCTCCCCGGCATTCTACCCGCTGGCAACGCCCCAGGGCTTGCCAGGCTTGCCAGTCCCTCATTCGCGGCAGCGACGCGCTCCGTCTCCCTCTCTCCCTCGCCCAGCAGCTCCTTCATTCGCTCTTTATGCGCGCTCAGAAAATAACCGGCGAGCTCTCGGATATTCCGGTACTCGAAGAACAACGTTTTCGGCAGCGCTCCGAATGTCTTCTCCAGCTCATTCGTCAGCTGCATCACCATAATGGAATCAATCCCGTATTTCTCCATCGGCGCTTCGCTCTCCATCCGGTGGGCCGGCAGCTTGATGACACCGGCAAGCTGCCGCTTCAGATAATCCTCCGTTTTGCCCCGGAGTTTCATCTCTTCCCCCGCAGCGTTCTCCATGCCTGCCCCGGCCAAGGCCGGCTGCGCCTTCCGCGGCTCCGGCTGTAGCTCTTCACCAAGCAGCACAGCTTCCAGCTTCTTGCGGTTGCCTTCCACCACAAGAACTTGGTCGCTTCCTGCCGCCATTGCCCGGTACAAGGCCCAGATGCCCGATGCCCGGCCCATCGCCGTCATCCCGGTCCGCTCCCGCATCCATTCCGCCGTCTGCGCATCCACTCCCATTCCTCCCGCTTCCCAAAGCGGCCAGTTGATCGATTGCATCTTCCCTTGGCGTTTCCCCGCCTTCACCAGACCATTGCGGTAGGCCGCATAACCGTCCATAAATGCGTTGGCCGCCGCATAATCGGCCTGGCCCTGATTCCCCAGGCACCCGGCCAATGAAGAGAAGGCCAAGATGACGTCCAGCGGCATCTCCTTCGTCGCCAGGTCCAGGTTCAGCAGACCCGTCGCTTTCGGCGAGAACACCGCTTGCAGCTCTTCGTGTGTCTTGTTCAATATGAAACTGTCGCGTACGACACCCGCACTGTGTACGATCCCGTTCAGTTCTCCGAATCCTTCCCGGACCTCCCGAATCAGGCTATGTCCCGCGCTTTCGTCACTTACGTCAACCTGTCTGTATTCGACCCGGGCGCCCAGCCCGCGCACTTCTTCGATTCGCGCCCGCTTCGCTTCATCCAGTGGTGAACGGCCCGTCAGGAACAGCTTCGCTCCCCGCGCACGCGCCGCAATCTCCTTCGCGAACACCAGTCCCAGTTCTCCGGCACCCCCGGTGATGAGGTAGACACCGTCAGCCTTCCAAGGGACTCCTTCCAGATCCGGCGCTTCCGCCTCGCGCAGTCCGGCGACGTATCGTATGCCGCCGCTGTAACGAATCCGGCTATCCGCCGGAACCCGTCCGTTCTCTTCAAGGAGCCGGATCATCGCTTGCGGATCTTTCGCCTCCGCCTCGATCAGTTGGCCGATAAACTTCGGGTTCTCCAGTTGCGCGGTTCGCAGCAGACCGGACAGGCCGCTCAAGAGCTGTCCTTCACCGTCCGCAGGAACGACCACCTGCAGAAAGACAGCGGCGGCGGATTGATCGTTCAGCATCGACCGAATCTCTTCGAGCACCCGCATGGCATAGGCGGTAAACCGCCGATCGATGGCCTGCCCCGCATCGTTCAGTACAATGCAGCGGCCGCCGAGAACTTCGCCGAGAGAACCGCCGGCAAGGTCCGCTCCCGGCTCGCAAATGACGGCGAGCCGCCGGGCAAATTCCGGCGCCTGCACATTCGGACGGAATGCCGCCTCTTTCCAGACCGGCTCCAGAAGCAGCGTCTCTGTACCGGGACCGCCAGCTCCCCCTTCCAGTACCCGGGAGGTGAGCCCTTGCATCCGGACACAGACCCGTCCGCTCTCATCGCACAGATCCAG
>NZ_ASSC01000326.1 GCF_000520735.1 Paenibacillus forsythiae T98 | reverse complement strand
CTATTTAGCCCCTATTTGAACTTGGACAGTACACCCCTTACTCCGATACAATAATATTGAGGCGGAGGGGAACGTAATGAAGAAGAAGCAGTACGATCTTAATTTCAAGAAGATGGTCGTAGCCAAGGGTAAGGAGATCGGCAATATGACCGCTGTTGCAAGACAGCACGAGCTTGACCCAAAGATGGTTCTCCGATGGGCGAGAGAACTGAATCGCAAGGATCTGGACGAACTGGATGGGGCAAGCATCAAGCAATCCAAGTTTGTTCCCACCGCAGAGGATTACGCAGAACTTGCGAAAGAGAATGAGAAGCTCAAGAAGCTCTTTGCCGAGCAAGCGCTGGAGAGGGATATTCTCAAAGACCTACTAAAAAAAACGAACCCGCACTTGCGGATAAAATAGAGATTGCCCAGAAATATATTGCACAAGGGAATAGCACCCGCTTTGTGCTGCGTGTGCTGGAGGTAGAGCGCTCCACGTATTATGCCTATGTGAATAGATCGCAGCCAGCGGAGGAAACCATCCACAGGGCTGGTCGCCGCGCACCGGGTTTATCTTATACACAAGACGGTAAGCCAATCAGTGACGAGCAGATTAGCGAATGGATCATGGAGTTTTTAGCAGGCGAAGGCGCGAACTACGGCTACCGCAAGTTGACCGTGCTTCTTCGAAGACGCCATCAATTGAAAATTAACAAGAAGAAAGTCTATCGTCTGTGCAAGCAAATGGATGTGCTTCGTCCACAGCGGAAACTCAAGGTTAAGCATCCCAAGCGACTTGCCAACAATCGCGTTATAACGGCCTCTAATCAACTGTGGGAGACCGACATTAAGTATGGCTGGGTTAGCGGCGAAGGGCGCTTCTTCTTCCTTATGAGCATCCTGGACGTGTTTGATCGAGCCGTAGTTACGTATCACATTGGACTGACCTGTGAAGCAAAACATCTTGTCCAGATCACGCAGGAAGCGCTGATGAAACGCCAGCTCTTTGACAAGGCGGAAAAGCCCGTCATACGTTCGGATAACGGTCCACAATTTATCAGCAACCTGTTTGAGGATGCCTGTAACGAGTTGGTCATGATACACGAGCGAATTCCGCCCAAAACACCGAATAAGAACGCTCACATCGAATCCTATCATTCGATTATAGAAGCAGAGTGCTACCAGCGACATGAGTTTGAGTCATATCCACAGGCCTATGAAGTCGTGAGTCAGTTTATTCAGGATTACAATCGAATCCGCATCCATGGCAGCATCTACGACTTGTCTCCGTATGAATATAGGGAAGCAGTAAAGCAAGGCGCTGTGAAGCCGAAGCAGATTAAGGTTTGATCGTAGGCATTGGTGAAAAACGAAGCAATTTAAAGAAACTCTAAGATTGTTATCGAATAAGAGGTGC
>NZ_ASSC01000325.1 GCF_000520735.1 Paenibacillus forsythiae T98 | reverse complement strand
AGACTCAGCGTCTCGCCGCGGCGCGAGGGCTGTATTCCGGCCTCAATGAGCAGCGCCTCCAGCCGTTCCCTGCCCTCGCCGGGGAAGAAACGGGCTTTCAGATTGTTGGATATCGTTTTGCGCCGCTGGGTAAAGGACGCCTTCACCACTTCAAAAAAATGCTGTTCATCCTTCACATCAACAGGCGGCCGCTCCCTTACCTTCAGCCGGATCCCCGCCGATTCTACATTCGGCTGAGGGATAAAGACGGTGTGCGGCACGGTGCAGACCAGCTCCGGCTCACTGTAATACTGTACGGCAATGCTGAGGCTCCCATAATCCTTGCCTCCCGGCGATGCCGCCATCCGCTCGGCAACCTCTTTCTGAATCATCACAACAATGTTCGCCAGCGGCAGCTTCTCCTCCAGCAGCTTCATCAGAATTGGAGTCGTCACGTAGTAGGGCAGATTGGCGACTACGCTGACCTTGCCTACGGCCGCGAAATCCTCGCTGAACAGCTCATGCAGGTCCACACCCAGCACATCGGCGTGCCGTATCCGGACATTCGGATACGGTGACAGCACCTCCTGGAGAATCGGAATCAGCCGCTGGTCGATCTCCACGGCCGTAACCGCGCCCGCCGTCTGCGCCAGACGCTCGGTGAGCGCGCCGATGCCGGGACCAATCTCCAGAGCGCCGGTGTCCGTGTCCAATTCTGCGGCGTCTACAATTTTATTTAAAATATTGTGGTCGATCAGAAAGTTCTGACCCAAGCTTTTCTTAAACGAAAATCCGTGGGCCGCAATAATCTCTTTGGTCCTTCTTGGGGACGAAATATCTTCCCTTCCGCTCATGAGGACAGACCTCCCTGCTCAATTTGCGCAACCGCATTTTCAAACTCTTCAGGCGTTATGCCGAACATCGACAACCGCTTGTACAGCTGCTTGCCGTTGCAGTAGCCGATACCAAGGATATTGCCAAGCTGCATTCTGCGCTTCGCGGCCTGAGGATGCACGATCATGCCCGCCGCCAGGAGGTCTTCCATCCCAATCAGCACAGGCGCTCCCTCGAAGGATGTATGCACGTTCTCCAGCGCGTGGCGGATTGCCTCCGGCGATGCGTTCTCGACGCCGATATCGCCCTTTAGCGTTGCGTCCTCCTCCGGAATAAAGGCATGTTTGCATCCCGGCACCTTCGACGAGACAATCTTGCGTATCCGTTCCCCCGCATGGTCCGGGTCGGTCAGGATAATGACGCCCCGCCGCTCCGCCGCCAGGGCGATCTTGGCGATCACCCGTCTGTCCACCGCTGAACCCCCGGTTTCAATCGTGTCGGCATCGACGGCTCTTTTGACGGCGGCGGTATCGCTCTTGCCTTCCACGACAATCAACTCTTTAATCATTCTTTAGCGTTCCTCCCACAGCGGCCATATAACCGCCTATACCACCAAAATAAAATAAAAAGAAGAGGATTCGCTCCCCTTCTTTCTGGCTTAGAACTATATAAGTGACGAGCTTACATCAATATAGCGTATTGCCGTCGAATTTGCAAAGTCAAATAAAGTGATTAATCCAGCTCCGGTCTGACCGGACCGATGACGTAAACGACGCGTGATTTGCGGCCGAAATTGCGGGCATGGCTCAATGAATCATAATAAACGTCAATCTTGTTGCCTTTAATAGCGCCCCCGGTATCCTCAGCGCGGCGAAGGCCCAGTCCCTCGATATATACCCACCAACCGATAGGAATTACACGAGGATCAACGGCTATGGTCCGTCCTTCGGTTACGCGTGTTCCGGAAGCTGTGCGTGTGCCGATTCCCGGTTCTTCCGAGGAATAGGCGGTCATCGAGACGTTCCTGATTACTCTTTTGTATTCGAAAGGTAGGTCAGAATTGCTGGAGGAAGAAATTTTGATGGATGCAAGTTTGGGCACGGCCTTCGTACCTACGGCGATAATCTTATCTTTGGTAGCCGTCTGCACTTCTTTGCCAACCATGCGCATGGAGACCAGCTTTCCGTCCTGGTAGGTCTTCTCAATACGATGGATGACGACGCCCGGCTTGCCTGCCTGCGCTACTCGTACTTTCCCTGCGAAAAGGGTGGGGTCCGCCTTCTTGATAACCCGGAAAGGCAAGCTATGCGTCCGCTTCACAACCTGCTTGTTAATGCGGACAACCTTGACTTCCGTTCTGGCGGTAATTGCGGTGTCTAGCGAAGGAAATACCTTGTCATGGGCACCCAGCGTGATACCCAGACTGCTAATGGCCTGACCGATGGTATCTTCGGTCGTATAAAGCGTCTTTGTCCTTCCGCCTTCGGTCAGAATGAACTCCTGCGCCCGGTCAATGACGATCCGGTCACCGTCCTCGATTTCATCGTCAAGGCCCGCCGACAAGCGGTCATACGGTTTGAGCGGAATCGATTGTTTGGCCAAGGCTTCGCCCAGAAGCGCTTCATGCGTCTCAAGCGCATGAACCTTCCCGTCTATCTCCAAAATGATTTGTTTGCTGCTCTGAGAGCGTACGTAGAGCGTAATAAGCAGCGCGATTGCTATCCCGATCACGCCCGCCAGTGACCACCCGCGCAAAGACCATGCGCGTATATTCACTTGCTCCAACCACAACCTAAATGCATTAGACCTGCTGGATGATTGCGAATCATGGGATACCTCTGGTTGGAATACGCCCATCTTCTACATCCTCCTTACATAGTCCGCCCGAATTGGTAAGTCTTTATGCTGTACATCGGCGAAGCTATTAGAGATTGTAACAGGACACGATACGATGCAAGGCTGCTCGCATCCTGCTCATAAATCGCCTGCCCGGCATGACATGCATCCGCCTGTTATATAACAGTTCACAGGCAGAGTTCGTTTATTCCAAACAAAAAGAAGCCTAAAAAGAGTCTTGATCAGAGGACTCTTTCGTGGCTTCCGGGAATGTCCGAATAAACGGCCAACGCACGAGGTTTCCTCTCTTACTTGCGCTTACGGGGTTAGCTGTCGGGTTTGGACGAAAGAGAGACGCCCTATCTCAGGTCAACCGCTCATGGCGGCTGCCCTCGAATTCACCCCAAAGACCACGTGAAGAAATCAAATACAGCCTGCGACGCCAACTTATGTGCCTCTATGTACGGCCTAAGAAGCATTCGTCAAGGCGATATCGGTTCCCCCGTTCTCCATCCGGAGACTCAGCGAGACGATTTATGATCAGCGGCTGTCACTGTAACAACAGCTCACTGCACTGAAAAGATGATATCCTGTTTCGATGCATGTTGTAAAGCGTCATTCAACCAGATTTGCGCAAAAAATTGGTTAAATTATTGTAATAAACACCCGTTTTTTCGTTAAAAAACTTTAATCCTTCGCTCATCCTCACTTTTTTGGCTGGTTTTCTCCCGTTTTCACACAATACCAAATCGTTCCAGTGCGTTCGCGTACGTAATTTCAGCCAATTTTTCCACTTCAATGCCTTTAATTTCAGCCGCCGCTTCTGCCACCAATCTGACATGGGCGCTCTCGTTTCGCTTGCCCCGGTAGGGGTGTGGAGTCAGGTAAGGGGAGTCTGTTTCGATCAGCAGACGGTCCAGCGGGACCTGCGCCAGCACCTCCTTCGGCACCCGGGCGTTCTTGAACGTAATCGGCCCGCCAAAGGAAAGGTGGAAGCCGAGATCCAGACACATTTTGGCGGTCTCCCAGCTCCCGGAGAAGGAGTGCATGATCCCCCCCACTTCCGCTGCTTTTTCCTCCCGGAGAATCCGGACAACATCCTCGTGGGCATCCCGGTTATGAATCACAATCGGCATCTTCAGCTCGCGCGCCAGGCCAATCTGACGCCGGAATGCCCTATGCTGGACTTCCTTCGGCGAAGTATCCCAGTAATAATCAAGTCCTATTTCGCCAATGGCGACAACCTTGTGATGACCGCACAGCGAGGCAATCCAATCAAGGTCTTCGTCCTTCATATCGAGGGTATCCGTCGGATGCCAGCCTATCGCCGCATAAATAAAATCATAGGCTTCAGCCAGCTTCATCGTAGTCGGAATCGTCTCCCGGTTAAACCCGATATTGACCATTCTGGCGACTCCGGCCTCCACGGCGCGGGCAATCGTCTCCTCGCGGTCGCCGTCGAATTGTGATGCGTCCAAATGGGTATGAGTGTCGAAAAGCTGCATATCCGCTTCCCCTTTCTTCGCGGTTTTTGGGCGAACATTTTTAGCGTAAATCAAACAATTCCTTAATGGATTCCGGCAGCATTGGCAGCGCTTTTTCCAGCTTATCCTGCGGATAATAGAGATGGTAACGGCCGCGGTGAATCCCGCTGATGGAACGGACGATATCCGATACCTCGGAAATTTCGCGAAGCCGTTCCTGACGATCGAGCAGCAGAATCTGCTTGCCGTGAAAGCCCTCTTCCGGACGGAATACATCGTAGGGCAAATCTGTCGGAAAATCAATTTCCAGGTCGTATTCCGGGTGCAGCCCGGCCGAGGCGAAGCTGCTGCGAATGTCGTCAATTGTCTCCATGTCGAGACTTTCCATTTCAACATATTTATACAGTTTACGATGAATAAATCGGCTGCACAAGTCGCTCAGCAGCTCATCCTGTTCCGAGGTCCACTGCATAAACGCAGCTTGCACAAGTGCTTCATCCAGTTGCAAATACTGCTGCACATTCACCTCTCCGCAGAATAAATCGGTCAGCGGTTCAACCATAAACCGGAAGGAGTAGCCGTCATGAAACAGCTGCTTGGCCCGGCGGAACACCTGCCGCAAAATAATTTCCGAGCTGCGCGTTACCGGATGGAAATAGACCTGCCAGTACATTTGATACCGCGACATTAAATAGTCCTCAATTGCATGCATCCCGGATTCCTTCACAACGACCCGCCCGTGATAAGGACGAAGCACCCGCAAAATACGGTCAATATCAATCGTGCCGTAATTCACCCCGGTGTAATAAGCGTCGCGGAGCAGATAGTCCATCCGGTCAGCGTCCAGCGGACTTGACACCAAATTGACAACAATATCATGCTCATATTTTTTTCGGATAACCGAAGCCACCTTCTGCGGAAAATCTTCCTCCACTTCCTGCAAAATCTCGGTAATCCCTGTATTCTCCAATATAATGCGGCATGTCCAGTCCTCATGATTCATCTGAAAAGCTTCTTCTATAGAATGGGAGAACGGACCATGTCCCAAATCATGCAAAAGCGCCGCGCACAGCGCAACCAGCCTTTCCTCGGGGAACCAGTCTTTATACCCGCTGCGTTCAAATTGGGAAATAATGCGCCGCGTAATTTCATATACCCCAAGCGAATGGGAGAACCGGCTATGCTCGGCCCCGTGAAAGGTCAGATAGGTGGTTCCGAGCTGGCGGATACGGCGCAGACGCTGAAACTCCTTCGTATTGATCAGGCGCCAAATGACAGTATCCTGCACATGAATATAATTGTGAACCGGATCTTTAAACACTTTTTCTTCGGAGAGCGGCTGCTGCATGTAATCAGCTCCTTTATCCTTAACTTCGAATTTTTTGACATTTTTATTAACGAATTGAAGTCATATCCTCATATTTTGTCGAAAAAAGTAGAATTTATAGTTTCCAATTCGACATTCTTATTATATATTATGAATAGTTATTCCATCGTATTGAAGTAATAATCATTCCGGAGGCCCATTCACAGCTTAAAATAATTCACCCGCTAAAAAGAGGTTGACTGTTTTGGGAATGGTTGGTATTATATGTATCATAAAACAGAGAAGATTGTCGAATCATGACATTTTTTTGATTAATTGATTATTTGAGAGGAGCAACGATTGTTATGATGAAATCAACGGGCATTGTAAGAAAAGTAGACGAACTGGGACGGGTTGTCATTCCGATCGAACTGCGCCGCACGCTGGGTATTGGAGAGAAAGATGCGCTCGAGATTTATGTTGACGGCGAGCGAATCATGCTGAAAAAATACGAGCCTGCCTGTATTTTCTGCGGCAACGCCGAGAACGTTACTTACTTCAAAGGAAAAATTGTTTGCCATGAATGCATTTCTACTATCCCTGCCCCTGTGACAAATTAAAATAAATCAGTTATAATAGGGCTAATCAAATTGTTAATTCTAACCTTTTTTATATCTCCTTGGCCTCCCGTGAATGCGGGGGGCAATTTTTTTATGTGGGGGCCCCCTCCCAAACCCTCCCCAAAGGGGAGGGCCCCAAGGGCTGCGCCCTCTGGACACCCGCAAGGGTTGGATAGATGCGGGGGGTTTGGCGGGATGCAGCGGCTTGGGGCGGTGGAGCGGCCCTTCTCGGCCCGATTCCTTACGGAATCCGCCTCGGGGCCTTTCATGTGGTTCATGGGCGCTCGTGTGTGAATGCGGCGTCGGCGTCGCTCTCCCTGCGGGATTCGCTTGACTTCGGCGCTCGGGAGCGGACTGCTGCTTTGGCGTTCTCCCGCGCTCTCCCT
>NZ_ASSC01000324.1 GCF_000520735.1 Paenibacillus forsythiae T98 | reverse complement strand
TCCGGCGAAATGATGGCTATGTACGCTGCCAACAACATCGCTCGCGGTATCCTGAAATACGCTCACAGCGGCGGCGTTCGTCTGGGCGGCCTGATCTGTAACAGCCGTAATACTGACCGTGAAGACGAACTGATCATGGAACTTGCACGCCGTCTGAACACGCAAATGATCCACTTCGTACCTCGTAACAACGTCGTACAACATGCCGAGCTGAGAAGAATGACAGTTACTCAATACAACCCTGAGCATGCACAAGCTAACGAGTACAAACAACTGGCTGAAAAAATCCTGCACAACGAAATGATGAACATCCCGACTCCGATCGAAATGGACGAACTGGAACAACTGCTGATCGAGTTCGGTGTGGTTGAAGACGAAGAAACAGCTCTGAAGAAACT
>NZ_ASSC01000323.1 GCF_000520735.1 Paenibacillus forsythiae T98 | reverse complement strand
CAGCCGGAAAGCCGCATCGGCGGCAGTGGCAGATATTGTCGCAGGCGATGCGTAGAGCGAACCGGAGACCGGCGCCATAATCATGGTTTGAACGATAATGCCAAGTAACATCCGTCGTAAATAATTCCTTTTCAATTCTCTTCCTCCCCTAATCTGATTGGCAAATGAGCTTTCTATCCCCCCAATGTCGTATTTTCCTCGCATAAGCCACCTTGACCTGATGGTGTATGTATATCGGCCGTTGCCGGCCTGTGCGATTCAATTATATATTTTGATATGTTTAGATATACTTAAGCGAATTAATTATTGATAATATAAATCTATTCTACAATTTTCGCAATATTATTCTATAATTAGACATAATTAATTATATTTCGATTTGTTATTTGTCTTATAACCAACTTCCTTATCGCAAAAAAAACAGTCCACCACGAAAAAGGCAGACTGGTTTAGTGTATGAAATAATTTATCCGGATTGGACGATTTCGCTTAAGAGCCGCCCTATTCCTCTTCCTCTATAATCTCGTGAAGCTGTCTGCGGTCCGCTTCCTGCGCCCGGTCCAGAGCCTCCACATCATCCCTGTCCGCTTCCGCTGCGGAAAATTCCACATCTTCATTCTTGGCTTCAAAGAGCTTCTTCAGCTTCTCATTCTTGGACAGCACTTTTGAATTTCTGACCATGTTCATCTGGCCTCCCCTTATTCAAATCGAACCCGGCTTCGGCCGGGGGCAACTCCGATTCAGATCATGCCGCCCGCTTCCTCAATAATAGAGAGAGCCTGGTGAAAGGAGTCCGAATCCACCACGACGGTCAGCAGGACATCCCGCCCCGTCGGCCCTCCGGAACCTCCGTGGCTCATGCCGCTTGCGCTCGGGTCAGCCGCGGCCATTACGCCCGCATCGGGATAACCGGTCGCGGCAGACCCAAGGCTTGAAATCAAGCCGCTGGCCGGAGCTGCCTGGGAAGTGAATCCTCCGCCGTAGCGGCTGAAACGGTCGATAGACAGATCAGCGACCCGCAGCGACTGAAGCTTGCGCGAGGCGCCCTCCGCTTCCTCCGGACTTTTGAAATAGGCGAGTATACTTTTTTCGGACATTATATCGACGCACGCTCCTCTTCGAATGCGGATAACCATCCGCTGTGATCAGCCTTAGCGTGCGCAGGCAGGCGTCAATTTATCCCTTCAAGCTGCCCCGTACGAGCCAAAAAGGACAGCGCATTCACATGCGCCGTCCTCCGGCAAGAGCATTACCGAACCCGGCAATGCTTGAATATTGTGCTTTTTCCCAATCAGGCGTGATTGGCAACGGCATGGCTCACCTTCATAATCCGGTCGGCGGCGGCGGTTACATTTCCGGACGAAGTGATGTTAAGATCAAGCACGCCTTCAATCCCGTTTGGAATGATTACAGGCGTGAGGGTGGACAGTCCCGCTCTGCGGATCGTTTCCGGGTCGAATTCAATCAGCAGTTGTCCCGCCTTCACCTGGTCGCCCGTCCGGACGCTCAGCGCAAAGCCTTCGCCTTTTAGAGAAACGGTGTCGATTCCAACATGAATCAGCACCTGCACCCCGCTGGCATGCTCAAGAATGACCGCATGCTTGCTCTTCTCCATGACATGCGCCACAACGGCGTCGAAAGGAGCATATACCTTCCCTTCATCCGGCTGGATGGCAATACCGTCTCCCATCTGCTTTTCAGCAAAGGCCGGATCGGGCACTTCCCCCAGTTCCACCAGCGTTCCGCTTATCGGAGACAGCACAGAGAC
>NZ_ASSC01000322.1 GCF_000520735.1 Paenibacillus forsythiae T98 | reverse complement strand
TCGGAGGCTGCTTCCGCTGCCGCTGCCGGAGCTGCCGCCTGCCCGCCGTTCAGGAAGGCTTCAACGTCTTCACGGGTGATCTTTCCGTTCTTGCCGCTGCCGTTCACCTTGGAAATATCCACGCTGTTGTCGCGGGCGAATTTGCGCACGCTTGGCGTAGCCAGAACGTCGCGGTCCGGTGCCGGAACGGCTTCCGCGCCGCCCGATTCGCCGGCTTTCGCGTCTGCGGGGCTGACCGCCGCCGGAGACGAGGCCGTGTCCGCGCTGCCTTTTGCCGAATCGGCTTCCTGCGCGCTCTGCTCCTCGGCATGTCCGCCCTCCTGCTCCGGAATGTCGCCTTCGGCGTCGATAACCGCTACCGTCTGGCCTACACGGAACACGTCGCCGTCCTTGGCAAGCACTTCCAGAACGGTGCCGTTAACGGGACAAGGAACTTCGACGACTGCCTTGTCGTTCTGCACTTCCATAATAATGTCTTCGTCGGTCACTTTATCCCCGGCCTTGATGTGCATCTTGATGATTTCGCCTTCGTGCAGGCCTTCGCCCAGCTCGGGGAACGGGTAATTGAATTTTGTCACGATCGAAAACCTCCTCTATGAGAAATAACGATTAAAATTCCAGAACTTTCTTCACGCTGGCAATGATGCGGGCGGGATTGGGCAGCCAGGTGTCTTCGATCTGGGCGAACGGATATACCGTATCCGGTCCTGTGATCCGCAGGACGGGAGCTTCAAGATGGAGAATCGCCTTTTCGTTGATCTGCGCAATGACTTCGGCGGCGACACCGGCGCTCTTTTGCGCTTCCTGCACCACAATGGCGCGGTTCGTCTTCTTCACGGATTCCACAATCGTATCGATATCGATCGGGCTGACGGTGCGCAGGTCAATGATTTCGGCCTTGATGCCGCTCTTTTCGAGTTCATCGGCAGCCTTGGTGGCCGTATGTACCATCAAGCCGTAAGCGATAATCGTAACATCGGAGCCTTCGCGGACGACGTTGGCCTTGCCGATTTCAACCGTGTAGTCGCCTTCCGGAACCTCGGTGCGGAAAGCATGGTACAGGTTCAAATGCTCCATAAAGAATACCGGGTCATTGTCGCGGATAGCCGAGATCAGAAGGCCCTTCGCGTCATAAGGATTGGAAGGAACGACTACTTTAATGCCCGGGCTTTGCGCGAGCAGTCCCTCCAGGGAGTCGGTATGCAGCTCGGCCGCCTTGACGCCGCCGCCAAACGGCGTACGGAAGACGATCGGAGCGTTATATTTGCCGCCGGTGCGGTAGCGCAGGCGTGCCGCCTGAACAACCATTTGGTCCAGGGCTTCAAAGATAAAGCCGACGAACTGGATTTCGGCAATCGGCCGGAAGCCTTGCACGCCAAGACCCACAGCCAGACCGCCGATCGCGGACTCAGCCAGCGGCGTATCGAATACGCGCTCCTCGCCGAACTCCTTCTGCAGTCCTTCCGTCGCCCGGAATACGCCGCCTACATGGCCGACGTCTTCGCCGAAGATCAGGACGCTTGGATCGCGTTTTAATTCGACGCGCATTGCGTCGCGAATCGCTTCTTTCATATTCATTTGTGCCATAGCCAGGTCTCCTCCTTATTCAAAATCGGCTTTTTGCTCTTCAAGATCCTTCGGCGTCGTTTCGAACATGCTGTCGATCAGCCCGGAGATCGTCATTTTCTCGGTTTTTTCGGCGAGCTTGATTTCTTCGTTCACTTTCGCCTTCGCTTCGTCCTTCACGCGCTGCGTATCCTCATCGCTCCACAGACCTTTGGATTCCAGATACTTGACCACACGGGCAATCGGGTCCTTCTCGTTCCATTCGCCCTCTTCCTCTTTGGTGCGGTATTTGCTCGCGTCATCGGACAAGGAGTGCGGACGGAAACGGTACGTAACAGCCTCGATCAGGGTAGGCCCTTCTCCATTCCGGGCACGTTCGGCGGCTTCTTTAACCGCTTGAATGACCGCAAAAATATCCATGCCGTCCACTTTTACGCCGGTAATGCCGGCGGCAACCGCTTTATGGGCGATCGATTTGGAAGCGGTTTGCTTCGCGAACGGCGTTGTGATAGCGTAGCCGTTATTTTGCACGAAGAAGATTACCGGCAGCTTGAAGCGTCCCGCAAAGTTAAGACCTTCGTAGAAATCGCCTTCGGAGGAGCCTCCGTCACCGGTATAGGTGATAGCGACATTCTTCTGGTTCTTCAGTTTAAAGCCCATGGCAATGCCGGTGGCATGCAGAATCTGGGCGCCGATGATGATCTGCGGAGGCAGCACGCTGACATCGTCAGGGATTTCACCGCCGTGCTGATGGCCACGGGAATACAGGAATGCCTGGTGAAGAGGCAGGCCATGCCAGACGAGCTGCGGAATATCGCGGTAGCCCGGGCAGACAAAATCTTCCTTCTCCAGAGCGAACTCGCTGCCGACCATCGTCGCTTCCTGTCCGGAAGTCGGAGCGTAGAAGCCGAGGCGGCCCTGACGGCCCAGGTTAACGGCACGGTCATCCCAGGTGCGGGTGAAAATCATGCGGTAAGCAATTTCTTTTAATTGATCATCGGTAAGCTCAGGCATCTTCTCTTTATTGATCACTTCTCCGGCCGGGGAAAGAACCGTGAGCGCCTCAACGTCCTCTGTATAAACCTCGTAAGGTACTTTACTCATTATCTTCACCTCAATGAAAAAATTTGAATAACAATTTGAATATTGCCTGCGACTGTTATAGAATTATTATATACCTGTTTCGTCAATTTCGTCAAAGAATTACGCAGATTATTTAACCTTACGTAATTCTTGTATGTATAACAGGAATGTAAATTTCATATAACAGAAACGCGGCTTTTCAAAAAGTAAATGATTTTTGCCACAAAGTCAATTTTAACTTATTACCGGACCCATTGCAAAATCCGACAGGAAAGGTGCCTGATGAATCATGGATGACTCTGTTTTTCTGAAACGTACAATTGTAAAACATACCCTTTGGAGTGAAAGCCTGCAAGAGCATCGCAAGCTGCGCATCTATCTTCCTCCGGGCTATAACGAGCTGCTGAGCTATCCCGTAGTCTACTGCCAGGACGGGGAGGAGTTCTTTAATTTCGGACGAATCGCAACCATAGCAGGCAGGCTGATCCTTGAAGAAGACGCAGAACCCTTTATCATTGTCGGGGTTGAAGTCAACGTAGCCGTCAGGACCCAGGAATATGCGCCTTTTGGCACCCGGTTCGACCAGTACCTTACCTGCTTTGCCGAAGAAATTATCCCCTATGTCGAGCAGAATTATCCAGCGCGCCGCACACCGGGCGAACGGATTCTCGCCGGAGATTCGCTTGGCGGAAGCGTCTCGCTCCATCTCGCCCTCCGCTACCCGGAGCTGTTCACCCGCGTGCTCAGTCTTTCCGGCGCGTTCTATCCGCTCACACTGGAATGGCTTGAGGACGAAACCGACCTTTCCCGGCTTGAGATCAACATGGTCGTGGGCCTCCAGGAAAGAGATTATGAGACGGACACGGGTGTGTATGATTTTGTGCAGCTCAACCGGGATGCGAAGAAGCTGCTTGAGGAACGCGGCGCCAAGGTGGATTACCGGGAAAAAGAAGGACGCCATATCTGGGGCTTTTGGCAGAAGGAGCTGCCGGAATCGCTACGGTATTTCTTAAACTCCTGAACAGGGCTTGAACGCCCAAAATGGTGAACAACTTCCAACAAATCATTGTCAAGGCAATGTTTGCGCTTTCACAAGAGGGTGAAGGAAGAGAACCGCAGCCCTCTTCTTTTACTTTTTATGACAGCTCCCGTTTCAGCTTGTCCAGCAAAACCCCGCAGCCCGCATCAACCAGTTCATAGACCTCTTCAAAGTTGCCTGTAAAATAAGGGTCCGGCACCTCCCGAAGACTCTCTTCCGGCAGCAAATCCATAAAGTACATGAGCTTCGCCTCCTCGCCTCCGGACACTTTCCGCACGTTGGCTCCGTTGGAGTTATCCATGCAGATGATATAGTCGAATTGGCGGAAGTCTTCGCTGCCGACTCTTCTTGCCGCCATCCCTTTATAGCTGATACCGTACCGGTCCAGCATCCGTCTTGTCCCCTCATGCGGCGGTTTCCCGATATGCCAATCCCCGGTGCCGGCGGAGTCCACGGATATCTGTTGTTCAAGCCCTTCCTTTACGATCTTGTCCCTCAGGACCGCTTCAGCCATCGGAGAACGGCAAATATTCCCCAGGCAGACAAACAGCACATTCAGCACAGCTTCTACCCCCTGATTATTTCAGCATTTTTCAAACCTGCAAGCGCCTCTTTCCGGCGGCATGATAAGGCATCTTCCCCATTTTAGCTCCGCGCCCTGCAATTGTACAACCTTTCAATGTGCTTTATACTAGGTCAGGATTACAAAAAAATTGCATCAAAGCGGAAGGAGGTTTGTGATGCCAGCACGCAGAACCGTTATTTTTGCCGGCGGAGAGCTGTCCGAGCTGTTTTTACGCGAGCTAGATGACGAAGATTTCATTATCGGCGCCGATAAAGGAGCGCTGTTTCTTGTTGCTCATGGCGTTATTCCTGATATAGCTGTAGGCGATTTCGATTCCATTACTCAAGAAGAGTTCAGACGGATTGAAGAACAATGCCCCAAGGTCATTGCCTGCGACCCCGTGGACAAGGATCTGACCGACAGCGAGCTTGCGCTGGATCTTGCCCTGAAGCAGCAGCCGGAGGATATCCTCCTCTTCGGCGTCACCGGCACACGGCTCGATCAAACGCTGGCCAGCATCCAGATGATGACCCGGGTGCTTCAGCGCCAGATCAGCTGCTCGATCATGGATCTCAATAATTATGTCACGATTACCGGCTCCCAGGCTCTTGTTCAGGAACGTGGCTATACGTATGTGTCCCTGCTGCCCGTGACTCCTGAAGTCACCGGGATTACCCTTGAAGGCTTTCAATATCCGCTAACCGACGCAACGCTTAAGCTGGGCCAATCGCTCGGGATAAGCAACCGGCTGGTTGCGCCGACGGGGACCGTTACGATTCTGAGCGGACTTCTGCTTATCATTCAGAGTAAAGATTAAGCCGAATCCCTAAAATTAAAGACATCTTTGTAACTTTATACTCTTTCTTAAAAAGGCGGATTCCCTTTAGCCACAAGGGTTTATCCGTCTTTTTTGGCAAGTGGGGATTTGTAGAGATTAATATTTTGTTACTTTTAATCCATTTTTAATAATACGCTTACAACCTTGATCCGCCATGACTTCCAGCCTGTTCATCCAAATTTTAGGCCGTTTCAAACCTGTTATACTACGAACGAGCCGGGACAACTGCTTGGACAAACAACAAAACATCATTGGAGGTATTATATACATGAATAAAGCAACTCTCATCAAAAAAGTGCTTGCTGTTGGCGTATGTACAGCTATTGGCTTTGGCGGACTCATGGCAAGCGGCGAAGCAACACCGACCGCGCAAGCCGCATCGGCATCCACAACAGGCCAGAGAATAGTCAGCCTTGGCAAAAACTATTTGGGAATCCCTTATAAGTTCGGGGCTTCCACATCGACAACCCGGGTCTTCGACTGCTCTTCCTTTACCAAATATATTTACGGCAAATACGGCGTTTCCTTGCCCCGAACTTCGGTAGCGCAATCCAAAGTGGGCAGAGCCGTCTCCAAATCCAATCTGCGCGCAGGCGATCTTGTATTCTTCTCCAGCGGCAGCCGGGCCAACGGCCGCAACGTCACTCACGTGGCAGTCTATGCCGGGAGCGGTAAAATTCTGCACACCTACGGCTCGCCGGGCGTTACCATTTCCGACCTGAACTCGGGCAACTGGAAGAGGACGTATCTGAAAGCCCGCCGCGTTCTGTAATCGCTCGAAATACCGCTTGCTGGACGTATCAATTTACATTTATGGCGCCATATCCGGCGCCTTTACTACATAACCGGCGCCGCGAACCGTGTGGATCAGCTTCTGGCGGTGCCCCTTGTCGACCTTAAGCCTCAGATGGCGGATATACACGTCCGTCACGTTGGTGCCCGCATGGAAATGGTATCCCCATACATGCCGTAATATGTCCTCCCGGGAGCAAATCTCGCCGCTGTTGGCTACCAGATAATAGAGCAGCGCGAATTCTTTGGCGGTCAGCTTCAAATCCCGGCCGTCGCGCACGGCCCGCCGCCGGGACGGCTCAAGCCGCAGACCGCCAAGCTTAAGCGTGCCGCCCGCACGCCGCCGTTTCGTGAGCGCCAGCAGATTCTCGACGCGGCAGCGCAGCTCGCCGGGATGCAGCGGATGGGCCATATAGTCGTTGGCTCCCGCCCTGAACGCGGCCTCGGCCGCTTCTCCGCCTTGCAGGCCGGATATAACCAGCACCGGAAGATCATTTCCGTTCTCCCGGGCGTTAGCTATCCTATCCCAGCCTTCCCATGACCCGCCGTCCGGAAGCTCCGCCAGCAGCAAAGCGGCTTCCCGCTGCGCCAAGCGCTCCCGAAGACTCTCCATATCCGTAATTTCCACTACGGACAGGCCCGTATCATGAAGCGCGCTTTTGATAACCGCCCGTCCGCTAGCCGGTTCATGCGACGCGCGCTGAACCTCGTGTTCCTCCTTCCCTTCAGGGAAGAACCAAATTATACTCTCATCCATGGAAATCCCCCATATCCGCCGGTGAAGCCCCGTATGGAATCCGGCGCTGATAGGTCTAGATTTCCCCAAAATAAAACGGCCATTCCTCAGCGGATGGCCGTATTTGTTTATCCAAAGTAGCGGTGATAGACGCTTCTCGCCGCCGACATGTCATTCGTCCCGTGTACGAGCGCCCGGCCGTCGGCAAAGATGACGACCCGGTAGTCCCCGTCATTAAAGGAGACGAGATACGGGTTAATGTCCACCTTACCCAGTCCGAGCCTGGACAGCCTGCTTGCGGTGTCCGGAAGCGAGATAGAGCTTTGGACGGCAGGACGGATCTGCACGGTGTTCCGCCCGCAGAGCACGTCGCTGCGCTCCGTGTTCGCTGCGGACAGATACGGATACACCGGTTCTTTGCCGCATGACGGGCAATGCTCCTTGCGGGCGGCGGCGACGCCGATTTCCTGATACTCATTTCGCCAGATGTCGAAGGTGAGCAGCTTCCGGCGGAGCTGCTCCTTGCGCCCGCCGAGCAGCTTGAGCGCCTCGGCGGTTGCGTTCGATGTAACCATCTGGACGGCTTGAGGCAGAATTCCCGCCGTGTCGCAGGTGTCGCCCCCCAGCGGAACGGTGCCGAGCAGACAGTTGAGGCATGGTGTCTCGCCGGGAATGAACGTATAGGTGACTCCGTAGCTGGCCACACAGGCACCGTATATCCATGGAATGCCATGCTTCTGCGCAATGTCGTTGAGAATAAGCCGGGTATCGAAATTATCCGTACCGTCCATAATGAGATCGATTCCCGGCACAAGAGCCTCCAGCTCCTCCGCGCGGACATCCATGATATGGCTCTCCACCGTCACACTGGAGTTAATCGCCGACAGCCTGGCTTTGGCCGCCGCCGCTTTCGGCATGCGGCGCTCCGCATCCTCCTCCGTATACAATTGCTGGCGCTGCAGATTGCTCCATTCCACATAATCCCGGTCGGCAATAACGACCCGTCCGACTCCGCAGCGGACCAGCGTCTCGGCCATGCCGGTTCCAAGCGCTCCGGCTCCAACGACCAGCACGCTCGCTTCACCGAGCTTCCGCTGGCCCTCTTCGCCAAACGGCGTAAACCGCACCTGGCGGGAATATCGTCCTTCTCTTCCGGCGCCCGAGGAAGCCGTATTCTCTCTGTCTAGATCTCTCTCCATCCCCTTATGTCCCCTTCCTATACTCAAAAGTCCGGGTCATACGGCCTGTTCGCCGTCTCCCGGACTTATCGTTTAAATTCTGGGCAAAGCTTTCGCGCTCTAGACGGATTGTGTGGACCACTGCTCCACGTTCCACGTTTTGGTTACCCAATCTTCATAGAAATCGGGTTCGTGGGAAACGAGCAGAACGGTGCCTTTGTACTCCTTGAGCGCCCGCTTCAGCTCATCCTTCGCGACAACGTCCAGATGATTCGTCGGTTCGTCGAACAGAATCCAGTTGCTCTCGCGCATGAGCAGCTTGCACAGCCGCACCTTGGCCTGCTCTCCCCCGCTCAGCATGTTCAGCGGACGGGTAATATGCTCGTTCTTGAGGCCGCAGCGTGCCAGATGCGCCCGTACTTCATGCTGATTGAGGCCGGAGAACTCATTCCAGACATCGTCGATCGGCGTGATGTTGCCGGCTTTGACCTCTTGCTGGAAATAGGCGGGTTGCAGGAAGTCGCCCAGGTAGGTCTTCCCGCTAAGCGGCGGAATAACGCCCAGAATCGTCTTCAGCAGCGTTGATTTGCCGACCCCGTTGCAGCCTACGATGGCGATCTTCTCGCCGCGTTCAATCGTCATGTTCAGCTTGGGCAGCAACGGACGGTCATAGCCGATCTCAAAGTCAATGCCCTCAAATACCGTCTTGCCGCTTGCCCGGCTCTCTTTGAACTGGAACGTAGGCTTGACGGCTTCTTCCGGCTTGTCGATCCGCTCCAGACGTTCAAGCTGCTTCTCCCGGCTCTTCGCCCGTCCCGACGTTGAGTACCGCGCCTTGTTCCGCTGGATGAAATCCTCCTGCTTCTTGATGAATTCCTGCTGCTTCTCGTAAGCGTCAATATGCTGCGTCTTGTTAATGTACGCCATATCCAGGAACTTCTCATAGTTCGCCGTATAGCGCGTCAGCTTCGCAAATTCCAGATGATAGACGACATCGACGACCTTGTTCATGAACTCCGTGTCGTGAGAAATCAGCATGAAAGCATACGGATACTGCTTCAAATAATTGGTCAGCCATTCGATATGCTCCACATCGAGATAGTTGGTCGGCTCGTCAAGCAGCAGCACGTTCGGCTTCTCCAGCAGCAATTTGGCCAGCAGCACTTTTGTCCGTTGTCCGCCGCTGAGGCTCGCCACATCCCGGTCCAGCCCGATTACGGACAGCCCGAGGCCGTTCGCCATCTCCTCGACCTTGACGTCGATCAGATAGAAATCGCCAATATCAAGCTGCTCCTGGATTTCGCCCATCTGCTCCAGCAGAAGCTCCAGTTCCTCGGGCGTAGCGTCGGCCATCTTCTCGGTAATGCCCAGCATTTCCTGCTCCAGCTCAAGCAGCGGCAAGAATGCGTCCTTCAGCACATCGCGAATCGTCTTGCCCGGCGTCAGCACTGTATGCTGGTCCAGGTAGCCGTAGCGTACCTTCGGCGTCCATTCCACCTTGCCGCTGTCTTTCAGCAGCTTGCCCGTCAAAATATTCATCAGCGTCGACTTGCCGACGCCATTCGCTCCCACCAGACCGACATGCTCACCCGCGAGCAGCCGGAACGATACATTCTTGAACAGCTGACGGTCCCCGAAATTGTGGGCGACGTCTTCCACAGTAAGTAAACTCATAAATTCTCCGCAAGCTCCTATCTATATTTAAAATCATGGATATTCCGCAGGGCATACAACGATTAATTTTAGCATAAAAATCCCGCTTTCCGAAATATAAATGTTTACATTTCTTTTCATTTGCGCTGAAAAAGGCTTCTTTTTTTCCGTCCACCCCCTTTTTCCAGTATACCGGCAAGCAGTGCGCGTAGTTCCGATTCCAGGCTGCCGCCGCCCGCAAGCGGATCGGTCTGAAAAGGCAAAACGTACACCTCCCGGATTCCCAGCGTCCGTTT
>NZ_ASSC01000321.1 GCF_000520735.1 Paenibacillus forsythiae T98 | reverse complement strand
TGTAAAAGAGTTTACACAAAAATCTTGACAGACCCTGAAATTTCATTTCTACTTTCGAGAGACCTGAGACACTCAAAAAGAAAAATAGACCATACAAATCACATTTAATTTTTTATAGCAACACTAACTTCTACTTTTGACATTAAAGCTCTTACTTTTTTTATTACTGGACTTTTAGGAGTAAAAGCAATTGTAACGCGCACATTCATATCTCTTTGTAAGATCAAACCATGATATTTTGATGATGGACAATAAATCTCAGTAAACCCCTTAATCAATACATAAGAATGTCTATCTCCCACATACTTTATTACTGCATCGTACTCATTTGTATGACCAAGACGTTTTTCTGGATCGAATAATATAACACGAGCATTTGAAAATTCTCTCTTAACAGCTTCATCAAACACTTTTTCTGCTTTTGTAAATTCTTTATTAAGAAAAAGCATCCCGCCCAAAGTTGCCACAAAGA
The DNA here is from genome assembly GCF_000520735.1 of Paenibacillus forsythiae T98. Lineage (GTDB taxonomy): Bacteria > Bacillota > Bacilli > Paenibacillales > Paenibacillaceae > Paenibacillus_AQ > Paenibacillus_AQ forsythiae. The sequence continues at coordinate 15,039 of NZ_ASSC01000321.1, read as the reverse complement.
GCGGATCGGAGTATCCATATAGTGTACTTTGATTTAAAACTGCAATTGCGCTTTCCAATGATCCACCTGCTTTGATTATTGTAAAAGCATATTCTATACTCGGTCTATATTCATCTGGATATTCTCTAACCAAATTAGATAGTATCGGCATACTTTTCTCAAATAGACCATTTATGTTGTATGCTTTTGCTAGTAAATACCTTGATATAATACTTCGCGGGGCATTTGCCACAGCATTTTCTAATGAACGAATGCGTGCTCTACTGTCACCAATAAACGAATCAATATTGGAAGATTCTATCCACAAACCTTCTTTATTTCTAACTTTTTTCAACGCTTCGTTAATTATTTCCTCGGCTTTACTAATATAGGTAGTTCTTTGTTCGTCATCATTAACTTTTTTGGCCCAAGCTAAGTAAAGCTGAGCTAGCCCTTGAAAACAATATTCATCATTAGGATTCATTTTTAATCCAGTATAATATGCTTCTTCACTTTGTAGCAGTCTTCTTTTTCCAATCTCCTCGCTGTCTGAATCCTCTACCATTTTTTGTAGTATATATCCTTTTGTGTGATATAAAACTCTGATTTTTCCGTTCATTTTTATTGCATCATCTATTAATGTCAATGCTGTTGCATCAATATTTTCACGAAGATACATTCGAGCAAAATGCTGCCTTACATATGGATTATCAGGATCCTTTCGACAAGCTTTTTCAAAAAATTGTATCTTACTTTCTAAGGTTTTTAAAGAATCAATAAAACGTTCTGATCTTATAAAGTATTCAAATGCACGCTTGTCTGTTTTGTGCAGAATATTTAAATTATCTATAGATTGATGAATGTACAAGTCTTTACTAGAGGGTTCAACGCACCTATCCCAAACAATGGCTGCAATTAATGGATGTCTTGTCCTTAAGGCATATTCACCATTAAATTCGTTAATACACTCGTTAACTATTACACCATCCAGAAAGCCTTTTATTTTATCAAACATTTCAATGATGCTCACATTCAAAAGCTTTGCTAACAATTCAACTCTAAGTAATGCTCCATGCTGGTTAAAACAACTAACAATTGAGTAGACCTTTTTAGCAAACTCGTCTTTTATTCCCCAAAATTCATCCTCAATAATCGCTTCAATTTTACTGTTTTCAGTCGCCTCTCTAATTGCTACTAACAATTCTCTTTGATAGTTTCGTTGTATAGATGATATTTGGTGTTCTCTGCTCAAATGCTCTATCTTGTTAAGCTCATTATGTTCACTTAAAAAATCAACTAAGCTTTCTATTTCACTATTACTTAAGGGAAGTATTTCAAAGCTATCTCCAGTAATGGTAGGCTTAGCCTGCTTCCACTCATTAGTACGATCACCTAATACTAGTAAAACAGATTTTTTTGATTCTCTTGCCTGTTGGATGATATTCCTTGTTGTTTGAGTGTGGTCAGATGCATTATCAATAAAAAACACACTTTTTTCCGAACTTAATGACAACGCAAAAAAAACATCACCTTCTCGAAGTTCAGAACTGCTTTTATGAAAATAAACTTGAGCAGCTTTATCTTTTACCAGCCTACTTGCTAAAGTCATTAGTAAAGTAGTCGTACCATAACCTGCTGGGGCAGAAATCATACAATTTTTTACGCTTTTTTTATTATCAGTTACAAAATCAAGAATTGAAAAATAAATCTCTTCTTCGATATCCCTTTTAAAATACTTATCATGAAATACCAAACTCCAAGTAGGCTTATCCCCTCGTACGTAATTAGATACATCAGGCATTACATTTGGTAGGTTGACTTGATTTACATATTCCCAGGAGGATATTAACCTAAGTGTTGCCACAGGATTTTCTAGGTAATATGTAGTGAGATTCCCAGGGATCATTGACTCATGTTGCCTAATATCTACATCTTTATTAATGATAGACTGAATTTGTATTGAAGCTGCAATTACAAAGTCATCGAACTTTTGTGGTATTGTTACTAAATTTCGATCTTTTAATAGTTCCATGTCTATTTCAGAAGTATACGGATCAACTCTATAGGACAAAGGTAAAGAGTCAGGATAAAACTCTTCCTCAATATCTGATAAAATTGAATTCCAATTAGTATCGTTATGAGAATAACCTACGTATAGCACAATAACATTGGATGCTGCCATGTAATGTTTTAACTCTTCAAACATCATTTTTCTTTGAGTTTTATATTTAACATAGTCCTGTTGTGTAATAATTATATCCGGCGATGAAGCCTCAAACAGAGCACCGTGCAAATGAAATATTGGTACCTCAAAATTTGTATTAAAGTGCTTTATACCTGTGGAGCGAGTAATAGTTACATAATCTTGGATTGGTGATTCATGTGAGTTATATGCTTTTTGAATGCTATTATCATAATTTGTTGTAAATATAGCTTTCCACTTAACAGAGGGTATCCACATCATATATTGATCTGGAGTGGCTTCTGCTAAACATTCTTGAATATATGCAAGTAGTTCCTTTCTCCCCTTCTTTTTCATTTCGATATACTGTGATATTTTTGCCAAATCATAATCCCCACTTACTGGAACATCAAATTTTCCTGCTAAATTTTGAGCCAGTTTTTTAGCATCAGGGATATTTTGGCCATTTTGATCAAACATATGGTATCCCATACCTGCACCAACAAACAGCACACAAGAACCATTTTCTAAAGCCTGCTTTAAAGGAAATGATATGTCCATAGCTGCCTCCCGTATAAACTAAAATCAACTATTTTTAAACTTTTTTCTACAAATAGTAATTTTGTTAAATCATTTTTACCAGAACTCATCTTCTGAATTGTATATCAGTTTCAATGAGACCGTGACCATAGACTTTAGAACTATATCGAGATACATAATTCGCCAAAAGGTTACCATGACCTTCCAAACGCGTGTTCTATTTTAGGGAATTATGTAAATATGTCGCAAATTCAAAAATTTGAAATCTATATTATTCAAATGATAATCAGAAAAAACTTAGGAGGATTAACATTATGCAACAGGTTAAAGAGAATGCTTTGCGACAATTAGTATCTGAATCATTAAGAGAAAGCAACGACAGCTACACAATTCAAGAGCTTTTCGAGCGCTTTCCTACAGCTACAGAGCTAATGGATGTATCAGAACAACAATTAATTGCTATAAAAGGAATCGGCAAAGGAAAAGCCCGACAAATTACCGCTATGTTAAAACTTGCTAAGGTGTTGGCTTTATCTAATGAGAATCAATATGTCATTCGTAGCCCTAAAGATGTCTTCCATTTACTCGAATCAGACTTGCGTTATGAACAGAAAGAACATTTCATCTGCCTTTTCCTCAACACCAAGAACCGTCTCATCTTCAAAGAAATCCATCTCCATAGGTTCTCTGAACGCCGCCATCGTCCATCCTAGAGAAGTATTCCATGCAGCGATTAGACGCTGTAGCGCCTCGCTCATTTGCGCTCACAACCACCCGAGCGGAGACCCGGAACCATCAATAGAGGATGTGAATCTGACAAAACGACTCATAGCCGCTGGGGAAATCATAGGAATAGAAGTCCTTGATCATGTAATTATTGGTGGCAACCGCTTCTACAGTTTGAAGGAGCATGGTCAAATGTAACCCCGCTTCGTTCACTAAAGGCATGTAAAGAAATTTTCAATTTGTCTATGGGCTTAGTCTTTAATGAATCAACCTTCTTGTTTAGAAGGACACCATTTTGTTGCTATTATTACTTTAAATTGATCCCTTTCATGAGAAGGTATGGTTTCGAGTATTGGCTCAAGCTTAGGAGAAATAAGTGGTTCACCACCTGTAAAATAAAGTCTTCTAATACCTAATTTAATCAATGCTTTTATATGAGAAATGTATTCTTGAGTTGAGCAAGTATGACTTTTATGCTTTAAGCCATTCTTCCCATCAATCTGTATCGGGGGAATTGATCCTTCATTGTGACAAAACCACACTACTAAATAATACCATTTAAAAGGATTATTTCCATACACTAAATAACATCTATATCATTTCTTGCAATATGATAATTCCAATCCTCACCACCACCAAAAAGCCATAATCTAATTAAAGATATGGCTTTTTCCCATCTCTATCCAAATTCGCGAAAGGAGCAGCCACCATCATGTCCGCCACGGCGTATTACTCCATCATTGCCGAATTGATCGACACGAACCGCTATACAACCTTTCGGAAGATTGAAAAGAAAGCCCGGCTGTTGGCCGTAGAGTACACCAAGATGAAGCTCACTTATGCGGAGAGCTGTACCTCTCCGGCGATGCTTTCGAGCAAAATCTGGAACGCTTGCGCGGAGGCGATGCCAATGTTGGTCCGGATCTATAAGCAGCGCTTCTTCCATCCCAACCGCCCCAAAACGGCGGTCAGCAATTACGTTCACATCGGGTATATCGCCACCCGCCCCGGTGCCGTTCGGCATGAGAACCTTTCCCACGACCCTATTCGGTAAGCTACGGCCCGGCGAATTACAGCTTTCGATTCCTGGCAAGAAGTTGCCCGCATGGCCTATCAAATCTCGCAGGAAGGCAAAAATATGTACCGCAGCGCCATCTCCTTTCGCAAAGAGACAGCGCTGGAATTGGGATTGACGGATTTTGCCGCCCACAATCGAATGAAGACTGATCACCTGTGCTGGGCCGCAGCCTTTTATAATGAGGAAAATCATCCTATTTCCATGTAGTATTTTGGGACAAAGAACAGAAGATCATGCCGCGCCTGTCTGGAGCCGAGGAACAAGTGACGAAGTACAGAAGTCATGCCTGGCAGACACCATTATTAAGAAGACAACGCAAAAACGTCTCTGCGAAATCCGTTGTGCCAGATATCGCAGAGACGTTACTTATCATTTAATGGAGATCGCCATATCGTTTCATCTACCGCTCATCTACCGCTCCCAGTCTTCTTCCGCATCTTGTAAGCCGCTGTACGCAATGTCCATCTTCACATCGGCGCTTCGATCATCCACCCAGACCTGAGGCTTCCGGGAATGAACAATCTCCGCTAACATGTCGATCCGCTGCTCTAAATTCCGACAGATGGCGTCACATCGGGCTTCATCCACAAAAAGCGAACCGCGAAAGATGTCTCTCACCTCTTCCTCTATGCCTTGCAGCGCGGACTGGTCGAGCCAATCGAAGGACGTGACCAGTTTAATCTGCTCGTTGTGATCCTGCTTGAACGGTTTACAGGTCAGCTTTCCGTTCGCTCGAATCAGCGCCTGTGGCTTGGAAAACCAGAGGGAAGACCCACTGTCGTAAATGGGCGCTGGCCCAATCCACTCCAAGGTTTCGGCATGGCGAATGACGCCAAAATTGTTTTGATGCCGGTCTTCATTGGCAATGAGGAAATCCACCACTATCATCCGGTCAAGAGAGTCCACAATGCCGGGAATGCCCAGCGCCTCACAGCAGTCCACGTAATGCTGGTACACCGAAATGTGATTGGGCTTTTGCCGCGTGTGCATCACGTACCAGGCTGTAATTAGCTCCGTCTGCGGCGTAATAAAGTTGTCGCACACACTGTACGGATACTCCTCCTGCATCATCAGCGTGTAAGGGACGTGAGGGATTCCCAGACGTTCCATGATCCTGCTGGCCACCACTTCATTGTAAGGCTCTTGTTGAGTGGCACCGCTCCCTCCCTTAACCAAACACCGTTTACCGTCCATAATGGCCCATTTCTTTTTCAGCCAACCGTCCGACGTATTGTCAGGCGACATCAGACTCATTGGCTCCCCTGATGAACCTTTGCCAAACAGCACATTCCCCACATCATCGGAAAACGAATTATCGAAAAAGTTGATCGCAGACCAGTTCAAATCTGAAGCGGATGGACATATCCAATATTGGTCGGACAAGCTGAGTCCCAAGCTTTTATCCAGCAGTTTTTGCGTCGTGGACAGGTTCAGTTCCATGAGCGCCTCTTTAATCCCGTCCCGACTGGCGGGAATGGCACGACCTCTCCACCATTCATTGAGTGCCGTGCGGTCTATTCTCCCCTTCTTGACGGGAATCCCAACCGGCACATGGCGTTCTGCATAGACCTGTCCAATAGCAGAAATCGAGGAAGTCGCTTCATCAAGCTCAATCTCGGCCACAGGTTCGTTCTTGTGCATGAGCATGTATTTTTTGTTCCAGACATCCGCCATACGATCCACTCCATTCTTCACTTCCTACCTTCTATTATAGCAAGTTGACGGTAGCTGAGTAGCAAAGGAATCAGAAATTTCCAATTACCACGCTTTGTGGTTACTATAAAAGCTCACGTAAGACCGCTGCGTCTATATTTGCCGAATCGGCCTTCCGTTGCCTGCTTATCCCCTCCACCCGCTTTAATTCGAAGAATCTCGCAAGAACGGTTTCCCACGAATTATCGGCGGTAACATTCGTAATTCTCTTCAAAATAAAAACGCCTCCCCATTCGTAATGAACGGAGAGGTGATCATGTCTTGTGCAATCTGCTTAACGTGGGCGCGTAGGTACGCAGGATTTGCGTTGACCTGACGCTCAATTAACGCTGTGCTAACGGGAAAAACCTTGTTATGCCGAGGACCGGGATCGAACCGGTACGGTAGTCACCTACCGCAGGATTTTAAGTCCTGTGCGTATTAGTCATACGCTTCCCTCAAGCATAAACCCTTGATACATAAGGCTTCCCGGTCTTCCCACAACTTATACCGTTCTGCTAGTCGCACAGTATTTTTGACGTTAAAAGCGATTATGTCGCATTTTTAATAACCTGAGTCCTGTGCAGTAAATAACAAAAGTAATTTATCATGTTTATCCTCTGCTTGCAAGCCTCGATTTATGTTATCTTCTCCATTGTAAAGCTATAAATATATCCCATTCTTTGTGCTGAGCCTAGTACGCTGAATACTGTTTTATATCGTTACCACCTGAACAAACCAACAATTTCACCATACAGTAATAACCTGATTTTCTATGAAAAAGGTTACCTTTGTTCCCTCTCCCCCACACCAAACTTAATTGGCCTCATTCTCGAATTTTTAAGGATTTCTTAATATTTCTACGTACTTTTGTTATTCCTGCAAACCGCTTCCTTATATTGTTAATGTAACAAAATCACAACGGAAAGGGGCGGTTATTATGGAGCGTTTATTCACAATCCGTGAAGTCATGGATATTCTACAGCTTTCGTACACAACGGTTTACAGTCTATGTAATAATGGCGGTTTACCAAGTTGTAAAGTTGGGGGCTCAATTCGGATTCCTCAAGAGTCTCTAAGGAACTTCATTCTCAACAACACCAAGGGAGGTCAGTAATATGGAATTACTAGGTAAGCTTTACTCTATTGACGAAGTCAGCGACATGCTGAAAGTTGACCGTAAAACCGTTGACAGATGGATAAAAGAAAATAAGCTAACTGCTATGAAATTAGCTGGCACAATATGGCGCATACGTGAAAAGGATTTGAATTACTTCATTCTGCAAGCACTAGAGGAAGGGAGACGCTAATCATGGAAAGATACTATACGGTCTCACAAATCGCGCAAAAGCTGTCTGCTTACAGCCGTAGCCGAATGGTAAGCGAGGATATAGTCTACGGTTGGGTAAGGCAAGGCAAGTTACAGGTGGAACGAATCCCCGGCAATTTCAGGGGTGTAGGCAAATATCCCTATTGGATGGATGAATCGCATTTGAAGGATGTATTAACTGAGATGGGATATGACATTGACAGGCTCTTTCCTGACAATGACTAACCGTCCGACTACTGATACACAGATAAGCCCCTGCTTGAGTCATGGTAGGGGCTTGAATAAGGACGTGTATCATCATTATAAGTAAATCTCTTCGCAACTTATCACCTCATAAATCGATGATTACAATGAGAGTACTGCGAAATCAAAAGTACTCATACTTATTTATGGGGGAGATTAAAGAATGAAAACAATTAAAACAAAAGCAGAATTGAATACTACAGTACCTGCTCAGACTGCAAATACTGGTTTCACTCAAGTTCCTAATGCAATTATATTGTGTTTCGATTTGACGACCGATGAAAAGGCTCTGTATCTGCTACTACTAAAGAACTTTAATGATACTTATGGGTATTCCTTTCCTTCTTGGGAATACATTAAAACTGTATTAAAAAGAGGGGACGGTAAAGTAAGTTCAACTCTAACTGGATTGGAAGATAAAGGTTTAATTATTCGGAAGAAATCAGAAGGTAAGAGAAATAGGTATCTGTTGTGCCCTTTAGCAAATGTCCCTTGTATCGCCCTTAGCGAAGCTACGTACTACTTCAAAAAGCAAGCAAAAGAACAAGCGGATGGGATTGAGATATGGAGTGTCATAGAAGAAGTCATTAAGAGTGAGAAGTATCGCACCTTCAAGAAAGACTATAACTCAGGGACAGTTAATGAGTACCTCCGATATCTCCAACAGCAAGTAGAACTAAAAAAGAGAGTTAAAATCAAGCTACAAGAATTGCCTGAAAAAACAACTCGCCCTCTTCCTTTCTGAAAGCCTGCTGATTTAGCAGGTTTTTTTACTGTCTTATTGGCAGTCCTAGTACTGTTATATTGGAAGTACAGTACTTATTTATGTGTAGTGTCCACTTTCATTACCGAGATTAAAGCACTTTCGAATACTAAGAAAGGACTTCCAAAATAGAGTGGGCACTTCTAATCCAGTAGTCTATAAATAATTACTTATATACATTTAATGAATAACATTAAAGGAATAAAGAGAGAGTATAAAACCCAACGGGGCTAAATAGAAAAGACTATTTTTAAGATGAGTGTACCTCTTGTTAATTCTTACTTATCCTTAACGCCGCTAGGCGGAAATGAATAATCAAGTCACACCATGATCTTTTGCGTAGAATTATGGCGTGGAATAGTAATTCTATGCTATTATTAGTCTAAAGGTTGCCCCATAGTGGGGCGAATCGGACAAATAACGGGCAGAAAATATTGCGTAGAATTATTTAAGCCCTTTTTACTGGGAGAGATGTGTATGTTAGACCAGTTCATCAGTGAAGGTTTACGAGGTAAGAGCGAAGCAACGGTAAAGACCTACCGCCACGCCCTGCAACAGTTCAGCCAGTGGCTTGACGGTTGCGGCACTACTTTAGAGCATTTCAGCCGCACTGACGTTCAGCAGTACGTTACATACATGGCAAGTAAGAAGAAGTCCGCCGCCACCATTAACAAGGTCTACAATGCCATTAAGAAGTTCTGTCGGTGGGCTAAGAAATTGGATTGCATTGAGGAAGTACATATCATCAAAGCCCCCGACTACAAGCAGACCGCCCCAAAAGCCCTAGACAGACTTGAGCGGAAGCGGCTTGAGCGTGAGGTTGATAGAAGCGGAAACAAACGTGATTATGCCATCATCAAGACATTACTTCATACAGGCTTAAGGGTATCCGAACTGGAAGCCCTAGACAGGTCAGACGTTGACCTAAGCGAACGTAAAGGAGAGCTGAGGGTTAGGGCAGGTAAAGGCAACAAAGCCCGTACATTGCCCCTAGACGCTGATACAAGGTGGGCTATAAGGAAATACCTTGAGGAACGGACAGACGAGTATGAAGCCCTGTTCCTAAGCAACAGAGACAAGCGTATTAGCGTTAGAAGCATTCAGCATCTTTTAGAGCAACATGACCTCCATGCACACCAACTACGCCATACGTTCATTACAGGACTTATCAGGGCGAATGAAGATATATCGGTCATTCAATCCCTAAGCGGTCATAGTTCAGCAGATATGATTTTACGTTACTCCAAGCCCACGGAAGAAGACAAGTTAAGAGCCGTTGAGGGGTTGTATAAGGACTGATAGAAGCAGAGCCACCCAAGTTCAGGGTGGCTCTTTTATTATGCTCCACAGAGCTTGTAAGCGCTTCTAAACAGACCCCACCCAGTGCCGAATGAATCACTATTTGTTGTAACGGCAGAATTTACCCTTGTTTGCTACGCACAAAATTTGTCTGAAATGGTGTTTGACGCATATTATTACTACTTGAGTAACCCCCAAATAAAAGAACTGTGTTATACAATAGAAAAAACGTATTGTAAATATCCATTATTTGTAATTTTTTTCAGTGTATGATACTGTATTTGTTGAACTGAAAACTTGACTCAGGGGTGATTATACTGAATCTTTTAATCATTGTTATTTCAATTGCAGTAGCAATACTTTGTACTATAACTACCATAATCAACTCCAAAACAATCAAACAACTCAAAGAAGAAAGGAAAGAACGTAACCATGAGTAATTTGCAACTAGTATTGGCATGATTATAGACGCTACCAAACCTTTAACAACGAAGAAGAACTTAACCAAACCGTCTCAAAGATTTATGAACTCACCTCATCAATGGAATCTGTTCTCAATACTCTGCAACTTAATTCGCGTACTTATTTTGGCGTTTGTTGGCTCAAGTTAACTGAGATAGCTGAGCAAAGCAATGTATCGAAAAGTACCGTACGACGTGTCCTTAAAGAGTTCAATGACGAGGGCTTGATATCCGTTCATAGTCAAATCGACACAAAGCGAGGGGGGAAATCCGCCAACGTATATGTCCTTAATTGTATGAATTGACAGACTCCTAGCCTATGGATCGAAAGCTTAAATAGTTGGTGTATCAGTATTTTGTGACCTTATCAATTGGTGACCTTTTTTGTGTTCTTGAACCTTGGAATTTTTGCTGATTAATACAAACTCTCACAAGCCTGATACACTACAAAATACTTCTCACTTCCATTAAACGCAAATAACAACCCTTTTTGTGGATGGCCTTGGCGGTCAGGACTCCTTTCTAAATTCATTAACAAGCTTGACGTTTTTTGTCTATTGACCAACACCAATGTTAATTAATATTTACTCGAAGATTACTTTTAGGTGGAAAGGTCTATTTCGTTTATCATTTTTAAATCTAACATTTTTTTATCGAGTCGTGTTTTATATATACAGTGAAGAACGTTACTCTTCCTGGTCACTCAACAAGAAATTCTGAAAAGGATGATTTTTATATAAATCCTTCTTTTTGCTTAATAAAATAATGTCATCCTCCGTCAAAATGTTCTGAATACGATGAAAAGAAAGTCCTGTTAAATAAATTAGCGAGATAACATCTTTTGTCCTGTAAATGTACTGTTTTAACATATATTGTTGAATCTTTTCTAATGTTAGATTTGGACTTATCTGTTTTGCAATATCATTTATTAATCCACTAATATATTGCTCTGTCAGCGGTTCACCTTTCGACTTACTAATTAACCATTGGCTTTTGATCTTGTTTTTCTTTCTTAATTCTTTATAGTGATTAATTCTATTGGCTATTCCCGAAGGTAATTCTATTCTTCTTCCGTTTGATAAAGTCAGTTTATTATCTTCATGCAAAGCTTTATTAAGAAGTTTAGCAATTTCACTCCTATCCAATCCCATAAGACAAAGACTGAAAATCAGTTTATTACGTACCATAATCAACTGATTTTTTGACGCTAAACCTTTATATACCATCGCAATAACATTTTGATCTATGATAACCTCTTTATTTTCATCATCTTTTTGTAAGACATCGCTAATTTCCTGTAAGAGTTCTGACAAGCTGACTTGAGTTAGCGGATGATTTGTCTGGGGATAGACTTTTTTATAAAAAGTAGAAAGAAATCTATATTGGGCTTCTACTGTTTTTGGTTTTATTTTTTGAATGTTATTATTCTTGCTTTTAGCACTATTGCTTTCAGCTAAGGCTAACCATCTAAAATATTTTAATACTTCATACTTACGTATATCCTTTAAGTCAATAAACCTTCCCTCAGTTTCAATCATAAACTGGACTAGTTTTTTTACAGCAGTACGATATTGAGTCCAACTTTTCCCATTACCGTTATATTGAATATTTTTAAATTGCTGAATTAATCGATAATAATTTGTAATACCATCATTCTTAAAGAGTGCATTGTATGAAAATAATTCTAAATCTCTTCGATTATTCTCCCCTAGCCTTTTATTCGAAATATCTATGTCAAATATTTTTCGTTCCAAATAACTGCTTGCGGTTATTTCGTTATTAATTAATATCCATCTGTAACCATTGGTTAAAATGCCCCATTTATATTTTTGTGTGTTGTTGTTGAGATATGCAGATAATTTTCTAATATGTACGTCTGTTAAAGGTTTTTCAGCTTTTTTAACTTCTACGATAAGATAATTCCCTTGGTGATCGTTTAAAAATAAATCTGTTTCCTCGTTTGATCCTTCAGGATGTTCCTCATATTTAATTTCACATTCATAACCCAATAGATTAATCAAAAGCGGTTCAATAAATCGGACACATAAAGTAGTTTCAGAATCCTTATGATGTTTGTGTAATAATGGTAAATAGGTCACTAACTTCTCTTCAAAGGTTTGCAAATTTTATCCCCCCAAGACAGTAAAGTATCAATATCAGAAATAACCAGTCAGTTTTCTAAATCAAAAAGTTACACTAATTAAAAGAAGCGGGGGTACCCGCTCCATTTATACTAGCTATATAATTTCAAATGTATTTTCCTAAAATACTTTTTTCAAATTGAGATAAATTACCCGTAAGATTCGGATTGAGAGATAACTTGGCCTTTATTTTATCGATATTATCACAATCCGTAAAACCACCCGAAATCTTATTAATAATTCCGACTGGTACACCTGCTTCCTTTAAAGCTATTTCATGTTTTTCTACTGATCCAAACTCTAACTTTGTTATCAATGCTTTTAGGCTAATTACATCAGGAGTACCGTACTTTTCTTTATATACGTAATTGAAAAGATTTTCAAAGGCTGAGAAGTATTTGGGTAAAGCAAATTCAAAATATCGACTGATAAGTGTGAAAGCGTGACGAACCTTAGTATCAGTCTTTTCACCATTTTGCTGTTTTATCAATTCTTTTACTGAAGGAGAATAATAAGTATAATATTTTGTTAGTCGTGCTAAGTTACCAATGGTAAAACTCCTATCATTCTGATCGATTTCATTAAATAAATGAGTATGGCATAAGAGCATTATTGAATCTAACTGTTCCTTTTTAGGGTACTGATTTGAGAACAAGAGATTCTTCAGTACATTACTATTGTTTCTAAGATAATTAATAAGAGAATATTGATTATGTATAGGAATAAATTTGTTTCTTTTGATAAGTTCAAACGGAATATTCCAACTCTCAAGTACTCGTTCAGTTTCATTTCTTTTGTTTAGATTAGCATCAGACAAGTCACTCTTATCTATCTGAATTGTTTCCTCAGGTGTGAGACTGTTATTATCATAATAACTAAACTCAATAGTCCCCTTCTCTTCTTCATTACTCAAGGGTTCTAAGGCAATAACCCTGCCAATAAAGTGGGATAAAAATCTCCCTGCTCTGCCTTTAATGTTTTTTACATCAAAACCAGTTAAGAATTTATTACCCTTTAAATTACTATATATCACAATGTTTTTTGCAGAGGTATTAACACCCTCAGTAAGAGTCGAAGTACATACAAGAATATCAATGGTGCCATTATTGAAAGCATCGACTATTTCCGTTTGTATGTATTTCGGTATAGCACTATGATGGAAAGCTATTCCTCTAGTTAAGCAATAGACTAATGACCATTTCTCGTCAATAGTTGTTTTAATGTATTCAATAAGGTCACTTTTATTGTTTACACCTTCTTGCTTTTCAGCCAGTTTCCTTGCCCTTGTTTCGACAGTGTCTTTTCTTCCCAAGTAGACAAGAGTTTGTCCGTCAATCTTTTTAGTAATATTTATAAGATTCCTATCATTGTCTATTAATTTTTTAAATTTGTGTTGTGCAACTGTAAATTCGTCTTTTGGGTTTAGTAATGAAATATCAATTGTATCTTTTTGCACTATTTCTGCTGAATACTTTCTAAAAACTGCTTTGTTACGTTCAAGAAATTTTTTACTAAATTCTTGAAAGTAAGGTCCAATGAGATAAAATTCCAAAGCCATTTTAGATAGTCTATAGAGACAATGAGTAAAAACAAACTTTCTTTCCTCATCATCTTGGATTTTATAAATCTCGTCCATTGTAAAAAAATCTATTTTTAAATTTGGTTGTGAGTCCAACAATAAGTCCATTTTTTCAGGTGTTAAAATAAAGATATTTTTAGAATTTCCAAATTCCTGAGTAAGTGTATTTATTAATGTGTATCGTTCCCTAATCAATGGATTCCTTCTAAAATTTAAATATGTCTCGTTCAATAGAGCTATCGTTGGCAATACAATAGCAATGTTATTGTATGATTTATGTATTATTATCTCAGAAACGATTCTTGACTTTCCAAATGAAGTAGGTGCACTAACTACTAATCTTTTGTATTTGATAAAGTCTTCAAACAACCGTTTTTGGTCACGAGTAAGGATTGTTCCAGTATTTAGCGTATAAAACGACTCGCTGAAAGAGTCTAACTCACCATGACCAATGTTTTCTTCATATTCCTTATCAATTTTTTTGTACATTTCGTGATAGAGAAATACTCTTGATTCGATAATGCAATCGAATAATAACTGGTGAATGAAGGCATCCTTTGGCTTTGCTTCGGCTACGTGACAAATTATTGAAAGGCCAAGATTATATTCTTGATCCTCATCAGAGGATAATAAATGGTACGCAGTTTCTAACATCATTTTATATTCTTTATCACTTAAGATCGTACTTTTTTTTAATTTTTCAAGCAATTGAATAGTGGCCTTTACTTTTTCTACGCTAACATAAGTCATCTCATTGCCACCTCTAACTTTTCAATTTCTGTTTTGATACTGGCGACAGACTCAAAAGGTATAACAATGAACATAACCTCGATGTTAGGTTTTAAAGTAAGTGTATGACCGTCAATGCTCTTATATCTCGTCATAAATTCTTTGCCCATTTCATCAATAAACAAAGCATCTTCTATATCTGTATGTTTAGGAATAACATTACAGTCATACGTTAATAACACTGGAATTCTGATATTAATCTTATCTAATGTCGGCTGAACACCCTTATTGTGGACA
>NZ_ASSC01000320.1 GCF_000520735.1 Paenibacillus forsythiae T98 | reverse complement strand
ACCAGTTCTCGGCTTCCTTTGCGGTTGCGTCGCTGCTGCTGCTGCTGGCGCTCGTGACCATGCTGATCAAAAGCTGGCTGCAGCGTAAAAGTAGTCATTGACAGAAAAAGGGCATCGTGCTAAGTTAAATCATAGTATGTAGGTTGGAAATGGTGGGATTTAGTGGGAGCGGGCAACCGCTGCGGAATGAGGAGGGGCTAAGTGAATGGCTAAACCGCTGAAAGTGGATGAAATTTGGCTGGAAAGGATAGCGGGACTTCTGGACAGTATGGAATTCGGCTCATTGCACATCGTGGTGCATGAAGGTCAGATCGTGCAGATGGAGCGGACGGAACGGAAAAGGTTCG
>NZ_ASSC01000319.1 GCF_000520735.1 Paenibacillus forsythiae T98 | reverse complement strand
GCTCGGAAGGAAACTCATACAGCCGCGGCCCGCCAGCCGCTTCAAGGATCGTTTCAAGTATGGCCCCCCTTTCCTCCTCGGTCCGGGAGCTCAGCGTAAACCACATATTGAGCCGGCTGCGCCGGCGGTAGTTATGGGTAACGCCCTTAAAGCTGTTGGCAACGGCAGCCGCCTGATAAAAAAGGTCTTCCCTTACAGCCATCGCATATAGACAGCCCCGGAATCCAAGCCCCGCAGGATTAAAAATCCCGCCGATCCGCCGGATGAAGCCCGCTTGCTTCATTCTTTCCAGCCTGCGCAGCACCTCTTCCTGCCGAGGTCCCAGCTCTTCCGCAATGGCAAGCCAAGGGTGTCTGACCAGAGGAAGCTCGATTTGCAGCCGATTCAGCAGCTTCCGGTCCATTGCATCCAGTTCCACTGTTTATCCCTCCCTGGTCTAGAGCGCCGCCGATCTCTTGTAGCACCATGGCTCTTGAGCCATGAAGTTGCCGCCGCTGTAATAGTACGATCTTGCCCGGCAGCCGCCGCAAATGCCGACATCCGGGCAGGAGCCGCATTCTCCTTCATATTTATCGAAGTTCCTTAAGTCCCGGAACACCGGGCTGTCTCTCCAGATTTCATCAAAAGCCTGCTCGCGGACATTCCCCGCCTTGACCGGCAGATAGGGGCAAATATGCACCTCGCCATTTGGCAGCACCGAACAGTAGGCGACCCCGGCGAGGCAGCCCCGCGTATATCGCATTTCCAGCCCCATGCTCCTCGCGAGCGGCATGAATTGGGGGGCGCATGTCGGCTTGATTTCAAGGGAGGTCGATTTCTGCCTGGACAGGACGCTCCGCAGAACCGAGTAATACCGTTCCCGCTTCAGCCCCTCCTCTTCGATATTGACGGCCCGTCCGGTCGGGACGAGAAAGAAAGGATGCAGCGAGGAGACTTTCAGCTCCTCAGCAAGCTCCGACACCTGCTCGAAATCATGCATATTGCCCTCGGTCAGCGTCATATTAATCTGCACTCTCAGCCCGGCCTCACGGGCATAACGGATGCCCTCCAATGCCTGCTGCCAGCCCTCCGGCGCGTTCCTGAACCGGTTATGATATTCCGGCGTGGCGCTGTCAATGCTGATCGCGATGCCTCCGAGTCCCGCTTCCTTAAGTTCCGCCGCCTTGGCTGCGGTCAGAAGCGTGCCGTTGCTTCCAAGGGCGGGACGAAGACCGATGGATGACGCGTAGGCGATCAGTTCGCAGAGATCTTC
>NZ_ASSC01000318.1 GCF_000520735.1 Paenibacillus forsythiae T98 | reverse complement strand
CAAGCCGCCGGTCAGGGTTTGACCGGCAGCTTCTTCATATATTGAATCGCCTCGTTCAATGTCGACACCGGCACGAGCTTCATCCTGGTGCCAATTTTGTCCGCTTTTGCCTTCGCGGCTTCATAATTCTTGAGCGGAACGAAGAAGATTTCGGCGCCCTTTCGGTCGGCGGCAACAATTTTGAACTGCACGCCTCCAATCGGCCCCACTTCTCCGCCCGGATCAATCGTGCCGGTCCCGGCGACTCTGTACCCTCTGGTCAAATCACCCTGCGTCAGCCGGTTATAGATTTCCATGGTGAACATCAAGCCGGCCGAAGGCCCGCCGACATTGGTGTCGGTAAAGCTCACTGTCCTGCCCGCCTCCGACGCTTCCACCTTCTGCACCGCGCCGATGACAACGCCAAGGCCCGGCCTTGCCGCCTTCCCTTCGCTGTCCTTGATTTCCACAAGGGTTACGTCCTCCTGAAGCTTCTTTCCGTCACGCTCCAGCGCCACCGTCACCCGATCCCCGACCTTTCTTGAAGACAGCAGCTTGCTGAGCGCTTCCGGATCGGTCACATGCTGCCCCGCAACGCTGAGAATCTTGTCCCCCGGCTTCAGCTGTCCCCGGCCATCCCCTGCGGGAACCGAGAACACGAATAAATATTCAGTCTCGTCATGATAAGGAACACCCGCCGCTTTGTAGGCGGCCTCCACGGCGTTGGATTGCGAACTGCTCATATAATATCCCTGCGTAGCCGCGTATTCCTCTTCCGTCTGATTGCCGAGCCTTTCGGCCTTGCGGTCTATTTCCGCATTGGGATTGAGCGCCGAATAGAGCAGCAGCGCCACATTGGCGTAGCTGGCCGATACGGTCGTCATCATAAAGGTTCCCTCTTCCGCCTTATCCTCGTTCTCCACCCTGATCATGGGCGCCACCTCGGAGGCGTCTCCCGGTTGATACACCACATAAGGAGTCCCCATGAACACAAATGCGTAGACCACCACGATGAGCGCAAACAGGTAAGCGGCGGCGCGCATCCCTGTTCTGTGTCTGAACTTCATCACTGGGGTTCCCTTCTTTCCTAAAGAGTCCGGCCAAAGTCCGGCGCTTCTCTTGATTATGTATTGTAGAGCAATAGCATGGCTGCTGCCTTGCAGGCATAAATTGTTAGAAAGCCCGTCTGCTCCAAGCTATGAAGGGATGACATGAAAAATGAACATAAACCTTGCCCGAATCGCCAGGAAATCGGCGCCTTTTCTATCCGGAGGCACGGCCATGCTCCTCGCCGCGGCCATCATCTCCCAGCCGGAAAGCTCCTTTAACGCCTCGCTTCAGGGTTTGAAGCTATGGTGGACGGTAGTCTTTCCGGCGCTGATGCCCTTTCTGATGCTCTCGGAAATGCTGAGCGCCTCCGGTTTCGTCCATGCCATCGGCGTTCTTCTGGAGCCGCTCATGAAGCTTGCTTTCCGGCTTCCCGGCAGCGCGGGATGGACGCTCGCCCTTGGCATGACGTCCGGCTTCCCCGGCGCCGCCCAAGGGGCGGCCCAACTGCACCGGCAGGGCGAGATATCCGGCCGGGAGGCCGGACGCCTGGCGTCGCTCGCCCATTTCGCCAGCCCCGTGACGCTCCTCATTGTCATCGGAGCCTCCATGCTTCACAGCCCCGCAGCCGGT
>NZ_ASSC01000317.1 GCF_000520735.1 Paenibacillus forsythiae T98 | reverse complement strand
AGCGAGGCGGACGGCGGACTGACGGTGACGATCCAGAAGCCGGCGGCCGTCCCGCTTGGCAAAGCGTGACGCCGGCTTTAGACCTGTTATTAGACGGACAGGGACTTTCCCGGACCTTTAAGGTCAGAGAAAGTCCCTGTTTTTTGCGGCCGGTTGGCCGGGACTTTATGAATAAGCGAGTAAAGAGGCTGCTGCTTCACGTTATAGATTTTCCAAGGGATGATATTGATGTCATATGGAGATGAGATTTGTAGAGTAACACAATGATTGCAGAGTCGGAGAATGGAGCTTGTTGGCAAGGCGGGTCTTGCTTGCAATCTCATATTGCGCACGGGGAAGCGATGTGTTATGATTGAAAGGCTATGGGCACATTTTTTAAAAATGGTTGAGATAACCCATCATAATTTATACTTTAAGTATAGCATGGCGGGATGCCGTTTGTCAAATGAGCCTTCGCAGTTCTTATTAAGATCGCAAGGAGCGTGGTCGGGAAAATGATAGACGCCAAGGATTGGGATCAGGAACGGAAGCGGCTGAAACGGGTTACGGATCAGCTGCGGTCCAGAATCGGCGAGCTGGAGCCGGAGGTGTCCGGCCTGCACGATCAGGTATCGGAGCTTCGGAAGCGGTTCTGGGAGGAAGTCACCGTCAACACTAGCACTCAAGAGGATTTTGAGGAAACGTTCTACAGCATCAAGCAACAGGACGCGCTGTTGTCGGAACGGGAGCGCAGCCACCGCCAGCGCAAGCAGCACTGGAAAAACCTGAATCGGCTGCTTCCCTCTCCCTATTTCGGGCGGATCGATTTTCAAGAGGCGGGTCAGTCTGCGGACGAGCAAGTCTATATTGGCGTCTCCTCCTTCGCCGATACGGACGGCTTGAGCTTTCTGATTTATGACTGGCGTACGCCCATTGCGAGTCTGTATTACGATCATTCACCGGGAGCGGCGGCCTATGAAACGCCGGGCGGTACGGTTGAGGGGAGGATGAAGCTGAAACGCCAATACCAAATCCGCAGCGGCCAGCTTCAACACGTGTTCGACACCAGCCTCACCATCGGCGACGAGTTGCTTCAGCAGGTGCTGGGCAAGGGGGCGGACGCGCAAATGAAGAGCATCGTGGCGACCATCCAAAAAGAGCAGAACGCCATCATCCGCAACGACAGCAGCCGAATGCTGATTGTCCAGGGCGCGGCCGGCAGCGGCAAGACGTCCGCCGCGCTGCAGCGGGTGGCGTATTTGCTCTATACACACCGCGAACGGCTCAGGGCTGACCAGATCGTGCTCTTTTCGCCCAATCCGATGTTTAACAGCTACGTGTCGACCGTGCTTCCCGAGCTTGGCGAGGAGAACATGCAGCAGACGACCTTTCAGGAATATCTTGAATATGGGCTGGGGGCCGCATGGCGTCTGGAGGACCCGTTCGACCAGATCGAATATACGCTGACGGCGGAGTCGGAGCCTGAATACGAGGCGAGGCTGAGCGGAATCCGCTATAAGGCGTCGGAAGCTTACCGGGACGCTATCCAGGGCTATGCGCAGTGGCTGGGCGGAGAGGGGATGCAGTTTAGCGGCATTCGCTTCCGGGGGCGCGATCTGATCGGCGCAGGTGAAATATATTCGCAATTTTACAGCTATGATGCTTCCATCCGTTTGCCCAATCGCATCGTTCTGCTTCAGGAGTGGCTGCTGCGGAGCCTGGATCTGCTGGAACGCAAGGAGCAGGAAGCGGCCTGGGTGCAGGATGAGCTGGATTATCTCGATACAGATCAATATGCCGCCGCCTACAGCGAGCTGCTGGGGAAGTATCAGCGCGAACAGCCGGTCTTTGATTTCACTGCGGAGTATATCGAAGCCTACGGCGACTTTCAGGGGGAGGAACGGGGAGAGGAGAACGTCTTCGATTATGCCGAGCAGGAAGAGGAACTGCTGCGCCGAATGATCGTGAAGAAGCAATTCAAGCCGCTAAGACGAAAGGTGAAGCGGTTGAAATTCGTGGATGTGAAGGGGCTGTACGCTCAGTTGTTCGGCGAGGAGGCAGCTTACCGGAAAATGACGGGCGGCGCCGAAGCGCCTGAGCATTGGCCGGAAATCTGCCGGCAGACCCGGAACAAGCTGGATGGCGGCGAGCTGTTTCATGAGGACGCGACGCCGCTTCTCTATCTCAAGGAGCTGGTTGAGGGGGTTCGAACGAACACCGAGGTGCGGCATGTGTTCGTCGACGAGGGCCAGGACTACTCGCAGTTTCAATACGAATTTCTCAAAAGGCTCTTTCCCCGCGCCCGCATGACTGTGCTTGGTGACTTCGGGCAGGCGATATTCGCCCATTCGACGAATCTGCATGCGGCGGATTCGCCGCTTATCCGGCTCTACGGCGAGGCCGAGACGAGCCTGTATCATCTGGATCGGAGCTACCGCTCGACCCGCGAGATCGTGGAATTCACGAAGGCGCTGCTGCCGGGAGGAGAGCGCATCCTGCCCTTTGAACGAAGCGGCGGGATGCCGCTGCTCACGAAGACGGGAGGCGGCGGACAACGGGTGGCGCGCATCGCTGCGGACCTTGCGAAGCTTGAGGCCGAGGGCTTGGCCGCTATCGCCGTTATCACCAAGACGGCGGCCGAAAGCCGGGAGGCTTATGAAGAATTGATGGCCCAGGGCTGCGGGGAGCTGCGGCTTGTAACCAAGGCGACGCTCACCTTTGAGAAGGGGATCGTGGTCATTCCGGCCTATCTCGCCAAAGGGATCGAGTTCGATGCCGTGCTGATTTACGACGCCTCTGCCGAGGTGTACGGCCGGGAAAGCGAGCGCAAGCTCTTTTATACGGCATGTACGCGCGCGATGCATCGGCTCCTGATCTACACGACCGGGGAATGGACGCCTTATATCCAAGGGATCGGTCCGGATAAATGAGATGACAGCCCAGGCTCCGCGCGGGTGCTCCTACAGCAATTCCCCCCGCTTCTTCAGATACCGGTACAGCGGAATGGCGGACAGGGAGCAGAGCAGGGCGCACAGGCCGATGAACATATAGCCCGCCTGAAGTCCGAGCAGCAGGCCGTCCTCGGCTCCCCGGCTTGCTGCAACAATGTTCTTGATACCGGAAATGATGGCGCCGATCAGATAATTGCCAATGACGCTGGAGACGCCCATCAGGGTGACGATGAACGTAATGGCAGTGTCGCCGCCCCGGCGGTAGCGCTGCGCGATCAGCGCCATGACGGTGGGGTAGATCGGCGCGATGCCGATGCCTGCGGCGGCGAACAGGAACGCTCCCGGCTCGCCCGCCGCGATGCCGGCGAAGGTCAGCAGGCCGGACAGGGCGGAGAAGATGATAACCGACAGCGTAAAACCGATTTTATCGGTGACGGGACCAAGGAACAGCCGGGCGAAAGTGAAGCAGATAAAGAAGACGGACAGCATGCCCGCTGCGGCGGTGCCATCCCAGCCGTAGGCTTTTTCCAGAAAGTTGACCAGCCAGCCTCCCACCGCCATTTCGGAAATGACGCCGAACGACAGAATGGCGATCAGCATCCAGATCACGGGATCGGCGGCGATCGTTCGAAGCGGAATCCGGTCCTCATCCGAATGGCCGCCGTCCGGAAATTTGCCCGCAATGGCCGGAATCATCGGCAGGACGGCCAGCAACAGGATAAGCAGATAGACCTCCCGCCAATCGATAGCCCTGCCGCCAACGGCAAGCGTCATCAGACCCGACGCCATGATCGGCGCCACTGCCGAGCTAAGCCCGTAGAAGAAATGGGCCAGGTTCATCATCATGCCGGTATTGCGGATGAAGATCCGCGCGCCGAGCACGGCCAGCCCGATTTCCAGCATTCCGTTGCCGATATACATCAGGAAGAAGGAGCCAGAGAGTTCGGGATAGCTGCGGGACAAGAAGATCAGTATTCCCGAAAGGACCATGGAACCGAACGCCAGCAGGCATACGGCCTTGATGCCGATTTTGCGGATCAAATGGGCGGTAAAGGAGCAGGCCAGCAAGTATCCGAGTGAATTCAGCGACAGCAGCGTACCGATCTGCCTCTCCTTCAGACCCAGTTCGAGCTGGATGCGGGGAATGGCCGGGCCTTTAATATTCTCGGAGAAGCCAAAGATGAGAAATCCGATGAACACGGTGAGCAGCTGCAGAGTATATATACGTTTGGGAGAAGCGCCGGGAGACGGGGTTGCTGTTGTGGTATTTTCCAAGGTGGTGTTCAATAAGTGCCTCCGTATTTTAAAAAGTAATCAGGCCAGCCGTAATACTGGCAGCCAATCTATCCCATTATACATGGCCCAGCCTGTCCGGGAAAAGCGCCGGCTCCAACCTGATGATTTCGGGTAATCGTGAAACATGCAGCCCCTTCGGCCGTATAGACGGTTCATAGGGCGTATTAGGCGCTGTGGCGGTTATTCGCCGGTTGCTTTCATCGTTTTTGTTAAGGTAGACTGTAATCAGTGTCAAATGCAGGCGAATGGAGAGAGACAATGGAGACATTTAAGCACTTTTTTGCGAATTTGACGGTTCGCAGGTTTGGGATTTTGCTGCTGGTATTCTTACTGCTGTATGGAATCAGGGATATGCTCAACCTGGTGCTGCTGACCTTTCTGATCGCTTACATCATGAACAGCTTTCAGGTGCTGCTGTCCCGAAGCATCGGCAAATACATAAGGGTCAACAGCAAGGTCATTATCATCATCCTCTATCTGGCTATGATTTCAACGCTGGTGCTTGCGCTGGTGCATTATTTGCCCAAAATATTCGTTCAGGTTCGGCAGCTCACCAATTTCCTCATCGCGTTAACCCCGGAGGATATTCCGCAGAACGAGATCGTCCAGTATTTATTCAACACCCTCAAAGGTTTGAATTATGAGACGTATATGAAGAACGGGATCGATTACATAACGACGATCGGCAACTGGGGCACCACGTTCGTTCTGTCGATTATTCTGAGTCTCGTCTTCATTCTCGAGAAGAACCGGATTGTGGCGTTCACTTCGCGGATGAAGCAGAGCAAGGTGGCCTGGTTTTATAATGAACTGGAGTATTTCGGGAATAAATTCGCATTATCCTTCGGTAAAGTCATCGAAGCGCAGATTCTGATCGCGCTGTTCAACACGATTTTTACGGTCATCGGGCTGGTCATTCTCGGGTTCCCGTATCTGTTCGCCCTCGGGATGATGATCTTCCTGCTCAGCCTCATTCCGGTGGCGGGCTTCCTCATCTCGCTCGTTCCGCTCTGCATCATCGGGTACAATATCGGCGGGCTGATGATGGTCGTCTACGTGCTGGCGATGATCGCCGTGCTGCATTTCGTCGAGGGCTACTTCCTGAATCCGAAGCTGATGTCTTCCAAAATGAATCTGCCGATGTTCTATACGTTCATTGTGCTGCTGTTCTCCGAGCATTATCTCGGCATATGGGGCCTCATTCTGGGTATTCCGATCTTTGTGTTCGTGCTCGATATTCTGGAGATCCGGCGGGCCAAGCCGGGGGGCGAGCTTGCGGCCGAGCGCCCTGAGAAGCAGCGGTAAAGTTTCGAAAAGAATGCGCAAGAATCATCTTCTTCCATGCATGAAGCCCCTTCAAGAAGCATCCCGGGTAATTTAAGATACCGGGGGAGACATTCTTGAAGGGGCTTTTTGTCTTTGCGAAAAGCAGCATAAACGGCGCTATTCGGGATCGCCTGGCGCTGACAGAAACAACAATACTGCATTTGAAGATACGGCCAGAGGGTGAAACCAACACCTGGGTTCGCCCGGCCCTTATGTGGAGCGGTTCCTGCTTAAACCTGGTTAACGCTCCTGCTTATAATCTCCGGCACTTCTGCCAGGTAAGCCTCATACTGCTCCTTCGTAATGCTTCCGGAAGCAAGGCGCTGTTCCAGTTGCCGGGCAAGCTGCCTCGTCTGCAGATCAATGACCTGCCGGGCGTCCGCGCCATTCGCTGATGCGATATCCGCAAGCGACTTGCCTTCATGCAAGGAATAGTACAGTTCCTCGCCGGAAGGCTCGTTCAGCGCTTCCAGCAAATCGTCATGCTCCAATGCCCCAGCGGCCAAAGACAGCTTGGCTACCGGGCTTGCGCTGACGTTGCCGCTTCCCCATGTATTTCCTCCGAATGATATGGCTACGATCATTGTTCCGACGATGATGACACGTTTAATGTTCTGTTTGAAATTCATATGTAGTCCCTCATTTCTTCTTTCGTTTATCCGTTAACTAGGAGTACGAGCTACCGTTTCAGCGGTTTCGGCCTTTTTATATTTTACCCGCCGAAACTGACGGGCACCTTAAGCGAGCTTTAAAATTACCTTAAGATTGTGCTCGGAAGCAGCGAGGCCGTCTCTTTTTAATAATCCATACTTGACAGGTAAGATTAATAGGTTTATGATTCGTTCATAACCTTTCAACACTGAATAAATGAACGGTAAAATAACACTTCGAGCCGATTGGACCGCCAAAGGCTCCCGCAGCGCTACCCTCTTATGGGTACGTTCCGGGGGCCTTTTGTGATGTCCTTGCGGCGAGTCTAAGGAGAAAAGGAACTATGGAGAATTTGGATTGGGACGTGCTAGAGGAGGCTGACTGGCTGTTCCGCAAGATGGTCAGAAGGTTCGTGAAGGAACGGGACCGCATTAACGTGGAGGGCATCGCGCTGCCGGGCATGATGATCCTGAACAAGATTATCCGCGAGGGCGAGCAGCGTCTCAGCGATTTGGCGGAGCAGCTGGATCTCACCTCGGGAGCGATCACCGCGCTGTGCGACAAGCTGGATGGGGCCGGGTATACCGTCCGGCGGCGCAAGGAGGGCGACCGCAGAACGGTGCTGCTGGGCATTACGGATAAAGGTCGCGCGATGTTCGAGCGCAACCGCAGTGTCGGCTCGCGATGTATCACGCTTCTGTTCGAGGGCTTCGAACTGGAGGAACTGGCCGCCCAGAACCGGGCGTTCGAGAAGGTGATCGGCAATCTTGAGGGGTTCGCAGAGGCGATCCTGGAGCTTGCCAGCCAGAATGCCGAGGCTCCCGCCCAGGGCAGCCCGGAACGGAAGCAGAACCGGGTAGCGACGCAAAGCCGTTATTTGACCTACTAGATTTCATTTATTTTATAACAAGGGAGACATGAATCATGGGATTTCCAACCGTATATCCGACAGGCGCAACCGTCTACAATCCAGGCAAGGCATGGAGCGGCTACACCGTGTATCAGGCGGGAGAAGAGGGCGTTGTGCTGATCGACATGAACGGCCGCGAGGTACATCTGTGGAAAGGGCTGATCGGCTTTCCGGCCAAGGCGCTTCCGGGCGGCTATGTGCTGGGCAGCACGGGACGCAGAGATCCGAAATTCGGCATTCAGGACAATGTCGATCTGGTGCAGGTGGATTGGGACGGCAATATCGTCTGGAGATACAACAGCTACGAGCATATCGAAGATCCCGGTTATGAGCCGCTGTGGTATGCGCGGCAGCATCACGATTACCAGCGCGAGGGCAATCCGGTCGGCTATTATGCACCGGGCCTTGAACCGGAGGTCTCCAGAGGCACGACGCTGATCCTCGCCCATAAAAATGTGAATAACCCGGACATTTCCGACAAGCAGCTGCTGGACGATGTCATTATCGAGGTTGATTGGGAGGGCAATGTGAAGTGGGAATGGAAGGCGAGCGACCATTTCGATGAGCTGGGCTTTGACGAATCGGCGCGCAACGTGCTGTTCCGCGACCCCAACACCCGATCCTTCGGCCATCTCGGCGGCGGCATAGGCGATTGGCTGCATATCAATTCGGCGTCTTATGTGGGGCCGAACCGGTTCTATGACGAGGGCGACGAGCGGTTTCATCCGGACAATGTGATCTGGGACGCCCGGGAAGCCAACATTATCGCGATCACGGACCGGAGAACCGGCAGCATTGTCTGGCGTCTCGGCCCGGATTATTCCCTGCCGGAAGTGAAGCATATCGGCTGGATCATCGGCCAGCATCACGCCCACATCATACCGAAGGGTCTGCCGGGCGAAGGCAATCTGCTCGTGTTCGACAACGGCGGCTGGGGCGGCTACGGTCTGCCGAATCCCGCCTCCCCGTTCGGCCAGAAGAATGCGATCCGCGATCATTCGCGCATTCTGGAGATCAACCCCGTGACGCTGGAGATTGAATGGCAGTATACCGGAGCGGAAGCGGGCTTCTCGGTCCCGACCGACTCCTATAAATTCTACAGTCCGTATATCAGCTCGGCTCAGCGGCTGCCGAACGGCAACACCTTGATTACGGAAGGCTCCAACGGCCGGCTGTTCGAAGTGACGGAGGATCATGAGATTGTCTGGGAGTACATTTCTCCTTATACCGACAGAAGGAACACGAATATGGTGTACCGCTCCTACCGCCTGCCCTATGAATGGGTGCCGCAGCTTGCGAAGCCGGAAGAGAGAGCGATCGAGCCGATTAACGCCGCACAGTTCAGAGTGCCGGGAGCCGCGCCGAAGGGCAGCGATTCCGTTGTCAGTGTTGCCACTACGCTGCCTTTTGTAGAGGGTGCGGCCTGTGTCGCGACCTCGGATGAAGCCCGGCGCAGCGCCAAATAGATAAGTTGATATCTTCCACAACAAGAAATGACTATTTTACGGGAAACGGATGCTGCAAGCGGGCGGGACGGCCGCCGGGCCTTCAAACTATACAGGCTTGCAAGCTCGCGCAGCCGTTTCCCGACGAAGAGGTGTAGACACTGTGAAAAAAATAAAAAAATTCCGCGTTTCCGCTCTGCTGCTGCTCTTGTCCGGCCTGCTCGTTCTCGCCGGCTGCGGCGCCAAAGGAGAAGCATCGTCTTCTTCCGGCACACCGGAGAAGGAGCTTCTTAAACTGAAAATCGCCGACACCGGCACGAATCCGGTCTTCCGCTTGGCCCTGGCCAAAGGCTTCTTCAAGAATAACGGCATCGACGCCGAGATCGTGAACTTCGGCACGCCGGCCGAAGGCGTCAACGCGCTGTTCATCAAGCAGGTCGATGTTGCGTACGGAGCGGACTTTCCGCTGCTGAACGCCGTCGCCAAAGGCGATTATTCCATTATCGCCTCGGCGGGACAGGCCACCGACGAAGCGGCCGCGCAGTGGAAGCTGTTCGTCCGCGATGATATCAAGAAGCCTGAGGACCTCAAGGGCAAGAAGCTGAGCTTTTTGCGCGGCACCTTCCTGCCCTACCTGTGGGACGAGTATTTGAAGGACGCGGGTGTGAGCCTTGCGGATGCCACATTGGTCGGACAAGGCGCTTTTGACGAAGCGTTTATCGCTCTGAAGCAGGGGGATGTCGACGCGGCCTGGTTCACCGGTTCGGCGCTGGTCGATAAGTTCGAAGGACTTGCCGGAGTGCATCAGCTCAGCGATATGTCCAAGACGAAGGTACGGCTGGGCATGGGCATCGTAACGAACGATGCGCTGGTGAAGGAACATCCCGAAGCCGTGGAAGGCTTCCTGAAAGCGGTCGATGAGGCGGCGGTCTACTCCCAGGCCCATCCCGAAGAGACGGCGGACCTGATGTACAAGGAATTGAAGCAGCCGAAGGAAGCGACGCTGAAGGATCTGCCGAAGAACCCGTGGAAGGTCGGCTTCACGCAGGCGGCCTTCGACAGTCTGGAGAGCCAGAAGAAATACATGGTGGAGAGTGGAATCATCGAGAAGGATTTCGATCTGGCGAGCAAAATCAGTCTGGACCCTCTTCGCAAGGCGCTGCCGGATAAAGTCACATACAATAAGTAGGAGGTGCTTCACCCATGTCCTTGCCCGCACAGCAAAACACCATTCATATCGAAGCTCTGCGCAAGAGCTATAACGAGCAGGCTTCCGGGGATGTCCGCTATATCATCAAGGATGTCAATCTGGTGATCAAGGGCGGTGAATTCTTCATCCTGCTCGGCCCAAGCGGCTGCGGCAAATCGACGCTGCTGAACATTATCGCCGGATTTGTCTCCAAATCCGGGGGGCACCTGCGAATTGACGATGTGGAGGTGAAAGAGCCGGGCAAGGATCGGGCGGTCGTGTTCCAGCAGGCCGATTCCTCCCTGTTCCCTTGGCTGACCGTGCGCGAGAACGTGGAGTTCGGCCTGCGGATGAAGAAGACGCCGAAGCCCGAGCGGCGGCGCATTTCGGACAGCTTCATCGGACTGGTCGGCCTTACGGGACATGAGAACAAGTTCCCGAAGGAGCTGTCCGGCGGCATGAAGCAGCGGGTCCAGCTTGCAAGAGTGCTTGCGGGTGATCCGGCGATTCTGCTGATGGACGAGCCGTTCGGGGCGCTTGACGCCATGACCCGGCGGACGATGCAGAAGGAGCTGATCCGGATTTGGCGCGAAACGAACAAGACTGTCATTTTCGTGACGCATGATATCCAGGAGGCGCTGCTGCTGGGTCAGCGCATCGGCATTATGTCGGTCGGGCCGTCTTCGAATATTACGGATATTTACGATAATCCGCTCTCTTTTCCAAGAGACGAGGCGTCGCCGGAGTTTGGCGAGCTATATAACCAAATTCAAAGCCATTTTGCGAGATAGGGGGACGGGGCAGATGAAATGGATCGAACGCAAATGGGTCTCCGTGAGCATTCTCTGGGTGGCGGCGATTCTGCTCTGGCAGCTTGGGGCGCTTATATACGGGCCGGACGTCATTCCGGGTCCGTGGAGGACGCTTCAGGGCGGCCGCGAACTGGTGATGGACGGCACGTTGATGCAGTATATCGGCATAAGCTTTATCCGCGTGCTCGTCGGCTGGACGCTGGGCAGCCTGCTGGCGATTCCCGTCGGCCTTGCGATCGGCCGGGTGCGGCTGCTCCGGATTTTTGCCGAGCCGTTCCTCAATTTTATCCGGTTTATCCCGCCGATTGCCTTCATCACGCTGTTTCTCGTCTGGTTCGGTATCGGGGAGCAGTCCAAAATCGCGCTGATCATGTACGCGACCTTCTTCATCGTCGTGCTGAATACGCTGACCGGGGTCCTGGCTATGGAGGAGGACAAGCTTCGTTCGGCCCGCAGCATGGGCGCAAGCGAGTGGCAGATTCTGCTGCATGTCATCATTCCGGCAACGACGCCGTATATTTATACGGGGGTTCGATTGGCGATGGGGACGTCGTACATGGCTATAATCGGCGCGGAAATGATCGCCTCGAACGAAGGCGTAGGCTACCTCATCTGGAATTCCCGGTTATTTTTCCGCACGGACTGGATTTTTGTCGGATTGTTCTGCCTGGGATTTATGGGCTTCTTTACGGATCGGCTGTTCGGGTGGTTTGGACGGAAGGTGCTGTACCGTTACGGAGTGGTCGGATCGGCGGTTCGACGGGGTTAGACACTACAGGGCCGAAGATAATAGGGACAAGTACGCATTACAAATTTAGAAAAAGATGGTATAATTCTTTGGAAAAAGGAAACGAAGGGAAGGTATGCTTGTGTTCCCAGATAACCTGAATGCCAAAGAAGCTCCCCAGTGGGAGGAACCTCTCCGCAGTGAAGACGCTCCGCAGGAGTATCAAGGAAGAAGCGCAAAAGCCGCCGAGGCGTCCCGCCAGGGCTCGTCAATGAGCTTTTTTAACGCTTTTGTCGCGCTTGGCACGACGGTTTCCGTCATTATGCTGTTTCTTTGGCTGATGAATCTGATAAGATAGACCTACTTAGACCAGCCAAAAGAAAAGAGGACTGAAGTGGAGCCGACAGCGCAGGATGTGGCGGAATGGATGGTGAAGGAGATCCGTTTCACGGGAACCTTATACCAAACGGATGCAATTGATTATGTAAAAAGGAACTTTGGCGAGCATTTCGTCTTTGTGAACGAGAACGGCAACGCTTCGCTGTCGAAGGAAGTCAAAAAGGCGTTCCGCAAGCTGCATGGAGGACGAATCGCCTGGGACCGGGACGGGTTTCTGTGGGCTTGGACCTGAGGATGCGTCCCGGCCGGACAGACTGCGGCGGAAGAAGCGGCGTGGACCTGAGGATGCGGTCCGGACAGACTGCGGCGGAAGAAGCAGCGCGGACCTGAGGATGCGGCCCGGCCAGACTGCGGCGGAAGAAGCGGCGTGGACCTGAGGATGCGGCCCGAACAGACTGCGGCGGAAGAAGCGGCGCGGGTTACCTTGACGTAGCAGCTTGAGGCAGGCGAGGGGACAGTGCGTATCGGTGCCGTGCCTTGGCGGCCATGCGGAACAAGCTGCGTCTGAGCCGCTGGGCGGCCACCGGCCAGTTGAACATTCTGCTCGCCAAGGGAGCTATGCGGCAAAGGCCGCGTGGATAGAAAATCTCCAGCTGTACCTTCTCCTTGCGGGAGGATACAGCTGGAGATTTTTGCGTGTTGAGTACATAAAGCCTCTCACCTAGCTGGGCCTCTTATCTAGCTGGAAATTCTCCCTTTAATCTGTCTGTCAGAGGCACTTGTCTCGATTTAACTGGAATTGTTCCCTATAATTCTCCGGGTTTCTTCGAAAAGGAGACGGGATGGAAGAATTAGCTTGATAAATTCCTTGTAATTGCCCGGAAGAGCTCATTTAGCTGGAAGTTAGCGGGAGAAATTCCGCCTGTATAAAGCGGCTTGCCTGACTAACCATTTGACAATCTGCTGTACAGCAAGCCGTCTGGAGCCTGGCGGGCTGCTGCGGCACATCCTATGCGGTCTGCTGCCTGGAAGGAGGCTGGCTACACCGGGACCTCTCGGGTGCCCCTCTCCATCGGCGAGCCGCACAGCGGGCAGGGCTTGCGCGCCAGATGGTCCTCAGCGCCCCCGGACTTGACGCGCATCCAGCCCGGGCAGGCGGCGGCCGGGCAGCTCCAGACCGCCACCGACCGGGTGGGGCCGGTGGCTGCATGGGCCGCGCCGTCATTGGGGAGCAGGCC
>NZ_ASSC01000316.1 GCF_000520735.1 Paenibacillus forsythiae T98 | reverse complement strand
ATGGAGGCGCTTGAGTCGCTGCTGGCCGGTCCGCTGAATCAGTTGGCCTTAATAAAGACCGATTTTTCGTGGCCCTGGATGGAAAGTAGCGAACGAATACAAGTCTTGGCCGGGAATTCAGCTTCGTTCGCGGACCGTTTAAGAAGGCGCATTGTGATTCCGGCCTTTGAGAAGCCCGAGAATGGCGGTTCTCGGCAATTAGCCGAGCAGGTACGTGACACTGTCATTAGGCTTGCAGCAGAACTGTGCGGCGTCACAGTAACAGATATCGATTTGGACTCGGAGATCGAGGAATATAAGTTTGACACTGTCCAGTTGAATGCATGGATTGCGAATTGCAACGAAGCGTTCGGACTGGAATTGGATTCGTCCGCTTTGCTAGAACGGCAAACATGGAAGGACTTCGCAGACTATTTGGTTCATCAATTCGGAAACTCTATTTCCCTCAAAGAGGAGGTGTCTTGAAATGCAGGAGATGGAGGACCTTCTCTGTAAACTGATGTGGGGCCAGTTGCAATCGATGGGAATATATGCGGACGATCACTCCGCTTTGGCAGCTTTGAAAGGAAAATCCGCTTTGTATGATAGATGGTTGAAAGAGAGTATTGCCGTATTGGGGCGAAAGCAATATGTCTGTTCGGAGAATGGAATAATCACGGCCGGGAGAAATAACCGGATCAACATAAACGAGGTTTGGCGGGAATGGCGGCGGAAGAGGGAAGAATGGTCCAAGGATGCGTCGATAAAAGCCCGGGTCGACCTTGCAGAAGCTACGGTACGGGCTTTACCGGAGATATTGTCGGGAAAAGTACGGGCAACGGATATTATCTTTCCGAACTCGTCCATGGACTTGGTCGAAGGGATCTATAAAGATAACCCGGTCGCTGATTTTTATAACGAACTGCTTGCCAATACGCTTCTCGTCTATGTGCAAGAGATCGTCGAACGGCAGCCAGACGCGAGAGTCCGCATTTTGGAAATCGGGGCGGGAACCGGAGGAACCAGCAGCATGGTTTTACGCAAGCTGAAGCCTTACCGGCATTACATAAGTGAATATCTTTATACAGATATATCGCAAGCTTTTTTGAGACGTGCGGAACAGAAGTTAGGTCCTGACAATCCTTTTCTCGTTTGCCGGCTTCTTGACGTGGAGAAACCGCTGCAGCGGCAAGGTCTTGAAGAAGGCGGCTATGATGTGGTCATCGCCGCGAATGTATTGCATGCAACCAAAAATATTCACCTCACCCTGAGAAACGCAAAGTCGGCGTTAAAGAAAAACGGCATCTTGCTTCTAAATGAGATTAGCGAAAATACGCTTTTTGCCCATATCACTTTTGGTCTTTTGGAGGGATGGTGGCTGTATGAAGATCCGGAAATCCGCATCCCAGGCTGCCCGATTTTATCTCCTGATGCCTGGAAGACTGCGTTAAGAGCTGAAGGGTTTGCTTCTGTGTTCTTCCCGGCTTTGCATTCCCACCATATGGGTCAACAAATCATTGTGGCCGAGAGCGACGGAATCATTCGGATTCATCAGTCTCAAATGAATATAACCATGCCGGAATCGACTGCGGAAGAGGCGACAGGGCATGATGCAGATATGCCGGAGCGACGTTTCGCTTCCTATATCGACCGAAGCCCTTCAAGAAAAATGAGCGGACGGCGACCGAAATACGACGCAAGCGACCAAATGATAAAGGAATACATTCAAGATGCGGTTATAGATAGGCTGTCAGAGTCGCTGAAGCTTGAAAACCGTAGGATTCATCCGGATGAGTCGTTCTCGGATTACGGTCTGGATTCCATTACAGGCGTCCAACTGGTGAGAATGCTCAATGAATCGCTGCGTACTGAATTGCCGACTTCATGCCTGTTCGACTACAGCTCGGTAAATAGATTATCAGAATATATTTTCACCGTGTATAAAGATACCATCGCAAAGGAGCTGCGTATTTCCCCAAAAGGAAAAGAAGACTTGGATACAGTCACCGGTGAGGAAGCCGTACAGACAGCACAGCCTGCAAAGGCTCTTCATAGGATAAACAAACGGAGCGCGACGGCATTTAGAACTGTGCGGCAGGAAGGGTTCGTTCGTGAGCCGATAGCGATCGTCGGGATGAGCGGACGCTTTGGAAAAGCGGATTCCGTGGACGAATTATGGGAGCATCTAGCCCGGGGAGATGATCTGGTTGAGGAAGTTACCCGATGGGATTTTACGAAGTATCCGTTCGAAGATGGGAGCTATTGCAGGCATGGCAGCTTCATTTCGGATATTGCCTGTTTTGATCCGCTGTTTTTTAACATTTCTGGAACTGAAGCCGCTTACATGGATCCCCAGCAAAGGCTGTTTCTTGAGGAATCATGGAAGGCCCTTGAAGACGCAGGATACGCAGGCGCCGGGCTGGATGGAAGTCAATGTGGTGTATATGTCGGCTACAATATCGGAGATTATGCGGAACTGATCGGCAACCGCTCTCCGGCGCAAGCCATGTGGGGAAATGCGGGATCTGTCATTCCCGCCCGCATTGCGTATTATCTGAACTTGAAGGGACCGGCCATAACCGTTGATACAGCTTGCTCCAGTTCGCTTACTGCGGTTCACTTAGCCTGCCAGAGCTTATGGACTGGTGAAATTGGCATGGCGCTGGCCGGAGGCGTCTTTATTCAATCTACGCCGGGATTTTATCTCAGTGCGGGTAAGGCGGGCATGCTGTCGCCGACGGGACGATGCCATACTTTTGATGAACGAGCGGACGGATTTGTACCGGGCGAAGGTGTCGGGGCGGTTATTCTGAAACGTCTTTCGGACGCA
Organism: Paenibacillus forsythiae T98; assembly: GCF_000520735.1. Classification (GTDB taxonomy): domain Bacteria; phylum Bacillota; class Bacilli; order Paenibacillales; family Paenibacillaceae; genus Paenibacillus_AQ; species Paenibacillus_AQ forsythiae. Next base: position 10,267 of record NZ_ASSC01000316.1, on the reverse strand, counting down.
CAGGCTGACGGTGACTTCATCTATGGCGTCATACGTGGATCGGGCTTGAATCAGGATGGGTCAACGAATGGAATTACGGCGCCAAGCGCAAAATCGCAGGAAAGCTTAATTCGCCGGGTCTACGACACATTTCATATACAGCCTGAGGAAATCCAAATGGTGGAAGCGCACGGCACGGGAACCAAACTTGGCGATCCGATTGAATACCAAGCGTTAACCGAGGCGTTCCGTAACTATACGAACCGGCGGGAATATTGTGCTGTCGGTTCGATTAAGACAAACATCGGTCATGTGACCGCAGCTGCAGGCGTCGCCTCGACGATCAAGGTTTTGCTCTCGATGAAGCATAAACAAATGCCGCCTTCCTTGCATTTCCGAACGGGCAATCCCGATATTGCGTTCAAAGGAAGTCCTTTTTACGTGAACACGGAACTGAAGCATTGGGATATGGGCCCGGATGGGAAACGCCGCGCCGCAATCAGCGCCTTCGGTTTCAGCGGAACTAACGCACACATCGTAATTGAAGAAGCGCCGCTAAACGAGCGTGTTCATCAAGTGAAGCCAGGTTATTTATTGGTCTTGTCGGCCCGGACGGAGGAGCAATTGCGGCAGCAGGTCGTGAAGCTAATCGATTACTGCAAGGTAAATACAGCGGCGGATTGCGGAAATATGAGTTATACGCTGCTTCTGGGCAGAAAGCATTTCCTGCATCGGCTGGCATTTGTCGCCCGTGATCGGGACGAAGTGCTTATCCTCCTTCAGAAATGGCTGGACAAGGGTAAGACGCTGCAAGTTTATCACGCTCATCTTCAGGAGGGCGATCACAGAGAACAACTATCTTTGAGACAGTTTGGTAATGAGTGTATCGCCAACTGCCGGGAGGAGCAGGAGGCAAGCCGTTATCTGGAACACTTAACAACGGTAGCAGAGCTGTACGTGCAGGGCTATATGCTGGAATTCGACCAATTATTCGCAGACGATCAATATACCAGAGTCCCCCTTCCGACCTATCCCTTTGGGAAGGATCGGTATTGGGTGCCGGAACAAGAAAAAACGGCATTAGAATCAGGCAGTCAGAACGGAGAAGCGGCACCCGGTTCCTTCATTCACCCGCTGCTTCAGCGAAATACGTCTGATCTGGAGAAGCATAAATTCACCTCCGCTTTCTCGGGCCAGGAGTTTTTCTTATCGGATCATATTGTGGCGGGGCAGCGGATGCTTCCCGGCGTAGCATACCTGGAAATGGCAAGAAAGGCAGTCGAGCAGTCTGCGGGCAGCAAATATGAAGGCTATGGAGTCCGGCTAAGAAATATCGTCTGGGCCCGTCCGATTACGGTAGAGGAAGAACCGGTTGAGGTCCACATCGGTCTTTCCCGCGACCCAGATGGCTCTATACTGTATGAGATATACAGTCGTAACGGCGGAAATGAAGCGGATCAAACAGTTATCCACAGTCAAGGCAGAGCTCGCTATACCGCGCCCTCTACTTCCATTAATCGGAATATTGCGGCGATTCGGAACCGTTGCGGTCCTCACCCTCTATCTCGAGAAGAATGTTACCGTTTGTTTCTAGCCGCAGGGATAGAATACGGGCCGGGGTTTAGAGGCATTGAGGAACTGCACGCTGGATCTGGCGAAGTGTTGGTTCGCTTGTCTTTACCTTCCGCAGCAGCTCATAGTCAAGATGACTACATCCTGCATCCGAGCATTATGGATTCCGCACTACAAGCTATGGCGGGGCTTTCTTTAAATATTGACGGCTCGCAGCCGACTGGTGCTCTTACGCAGCTTAAACCTGCTGTGCCGTTCGCTATGGAAGAGCTTGAGATTTTCAAACCTTGTACTCCGTCGATGTGGGCTTATATTCGTTATAGCGATGGCTATGGAGCGGACAGTCCCGTTCAAAAGATGGATATTGATTTATGCGGTGTGGACGGCCAAGTATATATCCGGATATCGGGTTTTTCAACACGCTTGCTAGAAAGGCAGGAAAAGCTGCCCGGAGAAGAGCAGCCGACAAAAGCCGGCTTGCTGCTGCTCGAACCTGAATGGAAGGAGCAACGTGAGGTTTCACAAGTCCCGGAGGAGACTTATTTTCATCATGTCGTTATATTTTTAGATCTGGAAAAAGAATCCGCAGAACGTTTAAAAGCTCTTCAGTATGGGACACGTTGCCATGTACTGCAGGCCACAGGGGAAATCGCAGAGCGTTACGAAAATTGCATACTGGATGTATCTGAAGAGATTCGAACGCTTTTGGCGGACGGAACACCAGGGAATAGTTTAATTCAATTGGTTGCCATGGGCCAAGACCGGGCGCTTTTCTCAGGATTGGCCGGGATGTTTAAAACGGTGCGGCTCGAAAACCGGCAGGTTACCGGACAGTTCATAGAGTTGGAAGCTGATGGTGACGAGGAATACGTCATTCGGAAACTTGACGAGTGCAAGAAAACGCCTTACGAGGCCCACATCCGATACAGCGGCGGAAAACGATGGGTTCCCCGTTGGGTAAACCCGGACGTTTCACCCGGCATAGAAATTCTTCCATGGAAGGATCATGGCGTTTATCTGATCACCGGAGGTATGGGCGGATTAGGTTACCTCTTCGCCAAAGAGATCGCACGGCGAACTGTTTTGCCAACCTTGATTTTGGCCGGGCGATCACCATTGGACGATGAGCAGCAGACAAAGCTCGAAGAACTGGAGCATATGGGTGCCAGAGCGGCTTACTGGAGAGCAGACATCGCCTCGAGAACAGAGAGCGTACATTTAATCGGGCGTATTGAGGCGGATTTCGGAAAGCTTGACGGCGTGATACACAGCGCGGGAATCATCCATGACAATTTATTAAGGCATAAATCATCCGAAGAAATGAGCAATGTCCTGGAACCAAAGGTGAAAGGTCTCGTTCATCTTGATCAAGCTACGAAGCATCTTTCCCTGGATTTCTTTGTCTTCTTCTCGGCGGCTTCCGGGGTATTTGGCAATGTGGGTCAAGCGGATTATTCGGCGGCGAACGGCTTCATGGATGCTTACGCGGATTACCGGCACCAGTTAGTAGAGAGCAATCAGCGCAACGGCCGTACGCTTTCGCTTATCTGGCCGCTGTGGAGAGAGGGAGGAATGAGAGTCGACCGGCGAACCGAGCAGTTGGTTCGAGAGCGTCTCGGCATGACTCCCATGGAGACGGAGAGTGGAATTAAGGCCTTGTATAGGGCATACGCCTTAAACAGCCGGAAGACTCTTGTCTTGGCTGGAGATGAGGACAAGCTGCTTTATTCGCTGCAGCCGGAAACTGCCATGCCGTTAGAAGAGACTTCGGCGGCAGTCCAGATTGCTCCTGATTCGCTCAGAACGCAAACGCTGCAGCTTTTGAGCAAAATATTGGCCGAGGCAATCAATATACCGCTTAGAGAGATTAGTTCCGACACTTCTTTCTCGAAATACGGATTGGACTCGATCATGCAGATCGATTTGATCCGGAAGCTGGAGGGGACGACCGGGGAACTGTCCAAGACTCTGTTGTTTGAGTATGCGAACATCGGAGAACTGGCGGATTATCTGGTCACCCACTATGGGGAACAACTTTCCGGCTCGTTCCTTGCTGAGAAGCCAACCCTTGCCCAGCCTCTTTTATCCAGTGGATTGGAGCAGATAGAGGCTCGGTTTATTGAAAAAGACAGTGAACCTATTCGGAAGAAATCCGCAAATAATATGTCCGAAGATCAAGCGAATGGACCTATCATGCTAATACCGGAAAAACATGCGGCGGCGGATATCGCCATTATCGGTATAAGCGGCCGTTATCCTGCTTCCGATAATCTGGAGGAGCTTTGGCAGCATTTGAAGTCGGGACACAGCTGTGTCAGCGAAGTCCCCTTAGGGAGATGGAAGCAATCTTTTATCCGTTCCCTTACTGAAATTGAGGAACTTCAACAAGCTGGCAAACGGCGTTTTGGCGGCTTCTTGAAGGATATTGACGGGTTCGATTACCAGCTCTTCGAAATGGGTGAACAAGAAGCTGCGGAGCTTCCGCCGGAGCTTCGCCTATTTCTTGAGACGGTGTGGGAGACCGTCCACGATGCGGGCTACTCCATACAAGCTCTGCAAGAACAGCAAGCCAGAAATGGGAGCGGTGTGGGAGTGTTCGTCGGCTCTATGTACAGTCAACATCCCTGGACCGCGCCTGTGGCGGAACAGGCTTTGAAAAAGTCCAACAGGACAGATTGGCAGATTGCCAATCGCGCTTCCTATTTCTTCAATCTTACTGGACCAAGCCTCACGGTGAATACGGCATGTTCGAGTTCATTGACCGCTATTCATTTGGCCTGTGAAAGTTTGAAGCAAAAGAGCTGCAGTATGGCGGTAGCTGGCGGCGTAAACTTAACGCTTGACCCCTCCAAATATGAATCGCTGGAGGACATCCATTTTTTGGAGGATGGTGAATTAAGCAGAAGCTTCGGGGCAGGGGACGGTTATATTCCGGGGGAAGGCGTCGGTGCCGTCTTGCTTAAGCCTTTGGCCAGCGCACTAGAGGATGGAGACCGGATTTACTGCGTGATTAAGAGCAGCTTCATAAATCATAGTGGGGGCCGGCAGAAATACAGCGTCCCGGATCCGAAGCAGCAGATGCAATTGATTGCGGAGTCGATAAGGCGCTCAGGTATTGATCCGGAGACAATCACGTATGTAGAATCGGCTGCCAACGGCTCAAAGCTGGGGGACCCGATCGAGGTGGGCGCGCTTCATCAAGCGTTTTCTCAATTTACCGGCAAAAAGCAGTACTGCGCGCTCGGCTCTGTCAAATCCAACCTGGGTCATCTGGAGGCAGCTTCAGGAATTTCTCAGCTCAGCAAGGTTATTCTACAAATGCAGCATCGGACGCTTGTACCGACAATCAATGCCAATCCAAGAAATCCAAATTTGATGCTGGAGCATTCCGCTTTCTTTCTTCAAGAAGAGTCAACAGAATGGGTGAGAGTAAACGACCCTACGACAGGAGCTATACTGCCGCTTAGAAGCATGATCAATTCCTTCGGTGCTGGCGGCGCATATGCCAATGTGATTATAGAAGAATACTTGCCGGAACCGCCCGTCGACCGGCCGGATTTTGCGCGCGATGAAGAATGTCTGCTTGTTTTTTCGGCAAAAACCGAATTCAGCCTGAAACGGTACCTGAAACGTTTTTCGGCTTTTCTTGAGGAGCATGGTGATGTCGCTTTGAAAGATATAGCTTTATTGCTGTATAAATCGAATCCGAACTTGGAGCACAGAACGGCTGTGATCGCATCATCCGTGAAAGAACTGCAGGATACATTGCGGGTTCTTGCGCAGCGGCCGGAGGAACGTTCTGATTTGGACGGCATATCCAAAACCATGGTTGGGCGAGAGATGAGCGGCGACATTGGCGAAAGGGAAATCCTCCGCGCTTTTTCGGAAAGAAATGTTCGGCGTCTTGCCCAAGCCTGGCTGGCGGGCGCGGACCTTGATTTTAGGAAGCTTGATGGTCGGAATTCCCCTTGCAGAATCAGTCTGCCCGCGTATGCTTTTGACCGGGGAATGGATGATTCCCCCCGGGCCATTGCTGAGAACGCCATAAAGGGAGCTTTCCGGGAAGAGTTCTATCGGACGCTGCTGGAGCGTTTATCCAAAGGCGAGATTACGAAAGAGAAAGCGCTGCTGGAAGCCAAAAAATATGGGGACTTAGGTGGACAATATGAACGACAAACACTTTGAATCCTTGCTCGAAAAGGTTGAAAATCATCAATTGAGCATCGACGAAGCGATCCTGGAAATGCAAAAAATAGATGTCGGACTAGATGCGGGAGAGACTCCTTTGTCAGGTGCTGAAAACGATCCGGAGAAGTATGTTTATAATGAAGCCTTCCTTAAGGATCATAAGATAGATGACGAACAGGTTGTTCTTGGGGTAACTTGCGCAAGTTTAGCAATCAACGCGTTCTTTAAAAGGTTTCCAACCATGCAAAGCGTAGAATTGCAGAATTTGCTGTTTATTCATCCCATTACGCTCAAGCCGAATGAGGTCGTCGAAGTATCGACGGATTGTGTTCAAAGGGATGGAGAAATTGATTTTCGGACGATGTACCGTAAACCGGGGCAGATGGAGCGGAGCGCCGCAGAAGGTAAGCTTCTGCACAGCTTTTTTGACGGGGGCCGGATTGATCTTGAGGCGATAAAGCTGGACTTGGATGAGTATCATGATTTAGAGGATATATATTCGAACAATCCTGCAATGAAACTGGGCCATAGCTTTAAGACGATTACCCGATTGTTGAAAGGTAAGAATCGGACATTAGCCAGAGTTGGGCTGAGACTGACTCCTGAGGAAGAGGGGCACTGCTATGATCTGCATCCTCATCTGATCAATGCCGCCTTTCTGGCGATGCTACCTTTGGCCGGAGATGCGCTGAAATGGGAAGGTTTTCTGCCTTTTGGTGTGAAAAGGATTCTTTTCCGCAAAAACCTCCGTAAGGATGACTGTTGGGTTCAGGTGGACGTGGTGCGATGTTCGGATGAAATAATTGTGTTCGACGCCGATTTGATTAATGATAAGTCCGAAATTGTGGCCCGGTTTATACAATGCTCCGTAAAAAGGATTCGTGGGGCAGTCGTTTCCGAAACAGATCAAATCCACCAAATGGAAAGGAATGAGCGGTTACCTGCTGATTTATCCGATGGCATTCGGCAGTATCTGATTAGGAAAATCCAAGGAATTCTCCCGGATGAAATATTTCCCCATCATACAGATAGGAATTTCCTGGAATTAGGCCTTGATTCTTCTACATTGATCAGCTTAACGTTGGAGATCGAGAAGGAAACAGGTATTGGACTGAACCCGACTTTGTTTTTCGAGTACCCAAGTATTACGGAATTGTCGGCATACTTCAATCGCAGCCATGCCGATTCCTTCAGGCCGCTGCTCGGCACCACTGCACGGAATTTGGGGGTTGATGGAAGAAAATCACCGAATAGAGATTCCTCAAATTCCCAGATGGTACAGAGTGTGCAGTCGATGAAGCCGGAAGCGGTACAAAACACCAACGATCAGGCTGTACATCGGGACTTACAGGAACATGAGGATGATGGCGGCATTGCAATCATTGGAATCCACGGTTTATTTCCGGAGTCTGATGATCTTGACCATTTTTGGGAGAATATCCTTGACAAGAAGAATATGATAAAGGAAATCCCGTCGGATCACTGGGATTATCGTCCCTGGTTTGACGAAAACCAGGGGGTGAGCGATAAAACCTATTGCAAATGGGGCAGCTTTCTCAGTAATGTAGACCGATTCGATGCTGAATTCTTCAACATTTCCCGTCGGGAAGCGGAATGGATAGATCCGCAAATTCGTTTGTTGTTGCAAAGCATTTATGCAACTGCCGAAGATGCCGGCTACATCAAAAAATTGCGGGGAAGCCAGACGGGCGTCTTCGTCGGGGCCTGTGTACACGATTATGCGGACAGGATGGCGGAGATGAACCTTCCTGTCGATCCTTATGCGGGCACTGGGACCGCTCAAACGGTGATTGCCAACCGGATATCATTTGTCTTTGACTTGAAGGGCCCGAGCATGGCAGTTGATACCGCTTGCTCATCCTCGCTTTTTGCCCTGCATTTGGCTTGTCAGGCGTTAAAAAATGAGGAATGTGAAATGGCCTTCGTCGGAGGCGTAAATCTTCTTCTGTCTTCATGGCATTACCGCTATTTCAGCAGCATAGGAGCCCTGTCTCCTACGGGTCGCTGTCATACGTTCAAAGCGGAAGCCGATGGCTATGTGCCTGGTGAAGCGATTTCCAGCATCCTACTCAAACCGCTTGCACAAGCGGAAAAGGACGGCGACCGGATTTATGCCGTAATTAAAGGTTCCGCTGCGCTGCATGGCGGATATACCCCCTCATTGACCGCGCCCAGTGTAATAGGGGAAGAGAACGTAATTTTGAAAGCTTGGGCAAACGCCGGAATCGAACCGGAAACGATAAGTTACATCGAAGCTCACGGTACCGGCACCAAATTGGGAGATCCCATTGAAATAAACAGTGTAAACAAGGCATTCCGCCGTTTCACAGACAAAGAAGGCTTTTGCGCTATCGGTTCGGTGAAGTCTAATATCGGACATACAGAAGGCGCTGCAGGGCTAGCGGGAATTATGAAAATTATTTTGCAAATGAAGGATCGGAAAATTCCCGCGATGCCTAAATTTGAAACTTTGAACCCCTATATCCGATTGGATCAGTCAGCGCTGTATATCAATCGTGAAAATCAGGAGTGGGTCAGTCCGCCAGGCGTGCCAAGGAGAGCGGGGATCAGTTCTTTTGGATTTTCCGGTTCTTATGCCCACGTGGTAGTGGAAGAATATGTCCCGGCTAACTCCGGGAATGAACGTCCGGTTTTCTCAGACCCGGCTTTATTTCTGCTGTCTGCAAAGAGCGAGGAACGTCTTCGGGCAAGATTGAGTGATCTGCTGCTCGCCGTGAGAAAGGGCCGCTATTCCGACCGGGATCTCATTGATATGGCGTATACACTTCAGATGGGCAGGGAAGAAATGGAGTATCGACTGGGCTTTACTGTCCGGACAATCGCGGAGCTTGAGTCTAAACTGGAAGCTTTTTTGGAGGGCGGAGAGGCGGCTGTCGGCCTGGTGCATGGATGTACGGAGAGCAGTACCGAAAATTTATCGCTGTTCTCCGGGGACGAGGACTTGAAAGAAATGGTGTCGAAATGGCTAACCCAGGGCAAATACGCTAAGGTATTGGATTTGTGGGTTAAAGGAATGGAAATGGACTGGAGTGCCCTGTACGAGAACTTGCAACCCCGGATTATCGGTCTGCCAACGTATCCTTTTGCCGGCGAACGTTATTGGTTGCCGGAGCAGGAACGGAAGACCTCCGTTACTCCGATGGCGGACGTTAACTTCTTGCATCCGCTGGTACATCTGAACACGTCTAATCTGTCCGAGCTGCGTTTCAGTACAACCTTTACTGGTGATGAATTCTATCTGGTCGATCATCAAGTGAAGGGGGAGCGGGTTCTTCCCGGAGTGGCGTATCTTGAAATGGCCCGGATGGCAGCGGAATTGGCGTCGAAAGGGAAGATGCCGTCTGATTCAGGCATCCGGTTGACAAACGTAGTTTGGTTGCAGCCGATCGTTGCGGGCAAGCGACCGGTACTGGTTCACATCGGGCTGGTACCAGGCCCAGACGATACGATCGCTTACGAAATATACAGCGAAATTCCCGGAAATGCCGCGCAAGCGATCGTTCATGGACAGGGGACAGTGGTGCCCGGTTTTGACGACCCCGTCCCTGCCTTGGACCTTGGAGCTTTACAGGCCCAGTGCAGTTTGGATAACATCACGGCAGGTCAATGCTATGACGCCTTTAAATCCATGGGGATTGTTTACGGTCCTTCCCATAGCGGAATTGAACGCCTGTTCACGGGTGAGAATATCGTCCTGGCTAAGCTCTCTTTGCCTCCGTTTCTACAGGGCAGCATAGACTCATATATTCTGCATCCCTGCCTGATGGACTCCGCTTTTCAGGCTGCTATTGGACTTCTATTGGGGGAGCAGACCACAGTGAATGAGATGTTGGGTCATCAACCTTACCTTCCTTTTGCTTTGGACGAGTTACGGATATTCGGCGCTTGCGGGCCGGATATGTGGGCTTTCATCCGTTACAGCAACGGAAGCCGGCCAGAAGACAAGCTGCAAAGACTGGATATTGATTTGAGCGACAGCTCTGGCCGGGTATGCGTTCACATGAGAGGCTTCTCTTCACGGGTGATGGATGGCGAGATGCCGACGGTTTCCATAGTAACTCAAGTGGAATCTGGGGAACGGTCCTTGAATGACGTCCTCCCTTCAGCCGCAAACATGCAGAAGTATTTGATACGGACGGTTTCAAACTTATGCACAGTAGACAGCTCAGAGATCGACCCGGAAGTCGATTTCGACGAGTACGGACTGAGCCCGATAAAGCTTGCCGAGCTTACGAACCGGCTGAATGAATCAATCGGGCTCAATTTGAAGTCCAGCTCGTTTTTCGGGTTATCGACTCTTAAAGATATTTCTTCGTTTCTGTTAAACCTGTATCCCAAAAAAATGCACTCATCTTTTTTCGGCACCAGAGCCGATGAATTTACGGAAGGGTTTAGGGAAGCGGATACTGCAACTGATTTGCCGATTCGGTTGTCAAACATGAATTATGATATGAATGTGATGGATGAGCTTCTTGGGCGGATGCTG
>NZ_ASSC01000315.1 GCF_000520735.1 Paenibacillus forsythiae T98 | reverse complement strand
TTTTCCACGGCTCGACCAGCCGTTGCCCGCCGCATCTCCGGCGACATGGGTCCCGTGACCGTTATCATCATAAGGCCGCCGTCTGTGGTTGATGAAGTCCTTAAAGGCGACAATCCGGCTGGCGGGGCGAATCAGGTCCGGATGTGTAAAGACTCCGGTATCGAGGATGGCGATATTAATCCCTTTTCCGGTAAGTCCTTCCTGTCTTTGAACCCTGGTTGACCCGATGGAGGGCGTGGCTATGGAGAGCGACGTTCTCTTTATTCTGTCCGGATAGATCTTCTTGACTCCGCCGCATCGGCACAGCTGTTTCAGACAGTCCGGCGAAATTCTGGATGCTACCGAATGGACCAGCGGAAGCTGCCGCAGAATCGGGAAAGCATGCCGGCCCGCATGCCGCTTCAGATTATGGAGCCGTGCCGTGGTTAATGGATGCTTGAGTTGAATAATAACCGGAATCGCAGCCGACTTGGCGCCGGGTACACTGGATTTCCGGATTTTGCGTCTTAAAGACCGATGGAGCTTCGCGGCATATTGCCGCGGCCAAATGTGTCCGTTCATAGTATAGGCTCACCTCACCAGTGCATTGTATGCACTGTCCAATCCGCAGGTGCCAATCTACGAATCCGGCATCAGCCGATGATTTTCCTTCCGGAGTAGATCTCCGGGTGCGCGGCGTAATGATAGTGCAGCATGAGGCGCTCCAATACGGCGTCCCAGCTTCGGGATTTTGCCGTTTCCAGCGCTTTCGCCCCAAGAACCTTCCGGTTCTGCGGATGGAGCATTTTGATGATCGCCCTGGTTAACTCCGGTACGCTGCCGCACTTATATACAAGCGCATTCTGGTGGTTTTCGGTAAAATCGGTCACGCCCCCGGAATCGGTGCAGATGACGGGAAGCCCGCTCGCCATCGCCTCAAGCAGCACATTGCCGAACGTCTCGGTGCCGGAAGGGAAGACGAAGACGTCCGCGCTCGCATAGATTGCGGCCAGCTCGTCGCCCCGGCGGGTCCCCGTAAAGATGGCGTTCGGTATTTTTCTGGCGATCAGCTCCGGCAAATAAGGCCCTTCTCCGGTGAAGATCCATTTCACCCGGTTCCCGTAGCGCTGATTCACCTGCGCGATGCTGTCGGACAGCGTCCGCAGACCCTTCTCCGCCGCGATGCGGCCCACGTAGAGAAAGACCACTTCTTCCGTTACGCCCATCTCTGCCCTGAGCTTGGGGGAGAAATGCCCGGGATGAAACCGCTCAAGGTCGATTCCCCGGGGCCAAAGCGCCAGATTAGGGATGCCATGCCGCGTCAAATCCTGCATCGTACTCCGGGAGGGGGCGAGGTTGACGAGCGCGAAGCTGTGAAACCAGCGCATGTATGCCCGCAAGGCTTTGCTTAAATACTGCATATGGTAAAATTGAAGGTACTTGTCAAAGCTCGTATGATAAGACATGATGATGGGAATATTCAGCGCTCTCGCGGCCCGCAAGCCGCTCCAGCCGATGCCAAGCTCCGTCACAATATGGACCACATCCGGCCTGAAGTCCGAGAGCTGCTCAAGGATTTTGGAATAAGGAGGGAAAGAGAGGCGGGCATCCGGGTAGATATGAGGCGAGAAGCCTTTGAACCGCACGACAGGGACTCCGCTTGCTTCGGGCTCGCCGCTCTCATAATCGGGCGCGAAGAATTTATGTTCAATCCCGGTGCGGGTCAAATATTGGCTCAAAACCATCAACGTATTGGACACACCATTGATTTGCGGGTAGAACGTATCCGTGAAGAAGGCTATCCTCAAAATAATCAAATCCTTTACCGTTGAATTGAAGCACCTTACTTTAACTATATTCTTCATATGCAAATCCCAAGCTGCCGAAAGGTAAAATGGTTATTAAATTTGGATTCGGGGGGAATGGAATGCTCAGTCATCGTAAGGTGATCATCACAGGCGCGGCTTCCGGGATCGGAAAAGAAATCGTGAAGACAAGTTTGCGCGAAGGCGCTTCGGTCATAGCGTGTGATATTAACGGCCGTTTGCTGGAGGAGCTGAAGCAGGGGGTGGAGGGTTGCCATAATCTGCATACCTATCAGGTGGATGTAAGCGACTATGATCGATTTTTTTGAATATATGGAACGGGAGCACCCGGACGCAGACAGCCTGGTGAATAACGCGGGGATCTATCTGGCGAGAAGCATACTGGATTATCAAGAGGACGAGATCGACAAGGTCATGGATATTAACATCAAGGGCGCCGTCTACTTCTCACAGCTGTTCGGAAGGAGGATGCTTCGGAATCGGCAAAAGGGAACAATCGTCAATATGTCCTCGGTGTCGGGGATGGAGGGAAGCTCGGATGCGATTTATGGGCTGACCAAGGCGGCCCTCCTCGGGTTGACCAAGAGCTGCGCCATGAATTTTTCGCCATACATACGCGTTAACGCCGTGGCGCCCACGATGGTGGACACTTCAATGATGGAGGCGATTCCCGATTGGAGGAAGAAGGAGTATCTCAGTCACCAGCTGATTCCCGAGCCGGTACTGCCCGGTGATGTGGCTGAAACAGTCCTTTTTCTATTGTCCGATAAATCCAGGCACTACACGGGAGCAACCTTTGATCTGAATAATGGCGGTTATTTGAGATAATGGCTACGCTGAATGACCATTCACCTTGATTTTTTGATGATTTTATCGATTAATAGGTTATTTTACCGGTAATGGTTATCGTGTTAGACTTACTCTCCCACTCTATAGATTTTCCTAATGCCAAAATGGCATCACGCAGCGGGATGAGAATCTCTCCATCTTTCGAAACAACGGTTTGATGCTTCATTGTGATGTTTTTAATTTTTTCTTCTCCGCCTTGCTTCGACATGATTTCTACTTTCTTCGATCGGGTAAACCATGTATAAAATTCATCGGAGTCACCCTTTTTGGAAAAATGCGTAATAAAATGAACGGATTGTTCATCCTTAAATACCCAGGAATTTAATGCGCCCATCATACTGGAAAGGGTTTCGATGCTGCAATATGCACGATTTTCCTTAATGATGAATTGGGATGCGGAATAATCCTTTGAATTTGCCGCAATATGGGGTGGCGTAGCTGCAAGCAAATCCGTTGCGGAAACAGGTAAAGCAAGCAGCAAAGATGCAGTTACTATCATTTTCTTAAGCATGGGGTCACCTCGTCATTTTTGTTCGAAAGATTATGTAATATTTTCTCTCATGAAATACTCAATATTAGTCGCTATGCACAATTAACGCTCACAATTTTAGAACTTATGACAATATACATGCCATCAACATTTAAACGGCCGGGGACACAAGATATAATATGACTATTAGCATATAAGCTGGCTTAAGCCGAGGTTATCTATATCATTATAATAATAAACGCCACTGAAAGGTATGAGGAGTCATGAGCCTGGAAGCTTTGAATGAACGAGTAAAAACCGATCTTTCCTACCTTGCCTTCGGAGGCGCGGCTTGGGTACAGCCGAAGAGTCACCCCGAAGGGCATGTCTACGACGCCGTGATTGTCGGAGGAGGTCAAAGTGGCTTGGCTGCGGCTTTCGGCCTGCTGCGCGAACGGATATCGAATATTCTTGTTATTGATGAGAACCCTGAAGGACTGGAGGGGCCGTGGGAGACCTATGCGCGGATGGTTACGCTGCGCACGCCCAAGCATCTGACTTCCGTCGACCTTGGCATACCTTCTCTCACCTTCCGCTCCTGGTGGGAAGCGCAATTCGGACCGCAGGGCTGGGAAGAGGTCGTCAAGATACCGCGGGGCGACTGGATGAGCTATTTGCGCTGGTACCGTCAGGTTCTGAATCTTCCGGTTATTAATGAAGTCAAACTGAAGCTGATCGAGCCTGCCGAAGACGGGATTCATCGCTTGCATATTGCAGGAGCGGGAGCGCCTTCGGAGCAATTGTTGGCGCGGAAGGTCGTTCTGGCCACAGGCATTCAAGGGGGCGGAGAATGGCATGTGCCTTCAATCATTGCGGATCATTTGCCTGCCCGCCTGTACGCCCACACTTCCGAGATGATCGATTTTGAGACGCTGAAAGGCAAAAAGATCGGGATTCTGGGCGGCGGGGCCTCGGCCTTCGACAATGCCAATTTCGCCTTGTCCCAAGGCGTGGCCGAAGCTCATGTCTTTGTCCGCCGGGAGAAGCTGCCGAGCGTCAATCCGATCCGCCAGATGGAATCGTCGGGGATGATTGAACGCTTCCATGCACTGACGGATGCCGAGAAATATGCGGCGATTTCCCATTTCTTCAAATATAATCAGCCGCCGACCAACGATACCTTTGAACGGGCGGCCTCGTGGCCCGGGTTCAAGCTGCATCTTGGCTCTCCGTGGCTGGAGGTGGAGAGCGACGGCGAAGGAGCGGCTGTGACCACGCCCCAGGGCAGGTTCACCTTTGACTTCCTGATCGTCAGCACCGGCCTGCTCAGCGATCCCGGCCTGCGTCCGGAGCTTCGGCTGGTTGAGAGCCATATCGCCCGCTGGGGCGATGTCTATGACGCTCCGGCAGAGGTGGCCAATCCGCTGCTTGATGCGCATCCCTACCTCTCTCCAGGCTTTGCGTTCACCAGCCGCGACGCGGAGGGAGAGGCTCTCCTGCACGGATTGTTCGTCTTTAACTATTCGGCGCTTGCAAGCTGCGGACTCTCGGCTTCCGCCATTTCGGGCACGAAGAATGCGGTGCCGAAGCTCGTCTCCGGCGTGGCGGATCAGCTGTTCCTGGACGACCGCGACGGGATTCTGAAATCCTTCTTTGACTATGATGAGGCTGAATTTGTCGGCCAATGGTCGAAACCGGCGCCGAGCGATGAGCTTGAGCCCAAAATATAATTTGCTCGCATCAAGGGCGCCCGGGAAACCGGGCGTTTTTGGATTTAAGGCTGGACCCATCAACAGAAGTATGCGGCGGTATGGAAGGAGAAACGGAATTAAACGGCTTCGGCTGACATACAATTTTCAGGCTGCGCTGAAACCGCTCCGGCGTACCGGACGTATAAACGCTCATACAGCCGGAAGCGGCCTTGAATAGTGAATGAACTGGGAGGAATCGAAATGGGAGCGCATGAAATTGATTATGTGATTATGGGCGAGGAAATGCAGTGTGTGGAGGTTCAGCTCGACCCCGGCGAGAGCGTGATTGCGGAAGCGGGCAGCTTCATGATGATGGACCCGGAAATCCGCATGGAGACGATTTTTGGCGACGGCAGCGGCGCAAGCCAGGGTGGCGGACTGATGGGCAAGCTGATGGGCGCGGGAAAAAGGGTGCTGACCGGCGAAAGCCTGTTCATGACGGTCTTCACGCATAGCGGCGGCTACGGCCGGAAGTCCGTGACGTTCGCCGCGCCGTATCCGGGCAAGATCATTCCGCTGGACCTGCTTCAGTATAACGGTAAAATCGTCTGTCAAAAGGACGCCTTCCTCTGCGCGGCGAAAGGCGTCTCCGTCGGCATTGAATTCCAGCGCAGGCTGGGCGCCGGGTTCTTCGGCGGCGAAGGATTTATTATGCAGAAGCTCGAAGGCGACGGCCTGGCTTTTGTCCATTCCGGCGGTTACGTGATGGAGAAGACGCTGCAGCCCGGCGAAGTTATCCGTCTGGATACCGGCTGTCTTGTCGCTATGACTTCCTCGGTGGACTATGATATCGAGATGGTCAAAGGCATCAAGACCGCCCTGTTCGGCGGCGAAGGATTGTTCTTCGCCACGCTGCGCGGACCGGGCAAGATCTGGGTTCAGTCGCTGCCGTTCAACCGGATGGCCGACCGCATCCTGTCCGCCGCCCGGGGCACAGGGCGCAAGGAAGAGGGCAGCATTCTCGGCGGACTGGGCAATCTGCTGGACGGCAGATAGCGGGCGGATAAGAGATGAACTTAAATTCAAGGGCTGTTGGACACATGACTTTGCCGTGTGTTTAACGGCCTTTTTTGTTTTGGCTCTCATAAATTATTTCCAGAAATATATAACAAATAATCGTGATTTTGTCGATAATCACCAGAACGTATTTACTCTGACTTTTTGGTCGGGGGTCACAAAATTAGGGGGTTATGCTTATGAAAACAAAGAGAAGGCTTATCCGTTCCCTGTGCATGATGCTATGTGTGGCGGGAGCCTTGGCGTGGATAACGTCGTGCTCATCCGCCAGCGTCACGCCGGAAGCCGGAGAAGCGCGAACAGTCAGCGAAGCCGGCTCACCCGGAACGCAAAGCGGCGAAGGCGGAACAACCAGCGGGGGCGCAAAGACGGCAGAGAACCCGGGGAAGAAAGGCGAGGTGGCCATCGGCGTCGTTTTGCTCGATCAGAGTGACCGGTTTCTCACCTATCTGGCTCAGAACATGATGCGTGAAGCCGAGGCCGAACCGGGAACATCGCTGGAAATCAAGTATTCCGGCAATGATGCGGAACTCCAGGCTGAGCAAGTAGAGGGTCTGCTCGCTGCGGGGAAGGACGCCATAGTGTTTATTCCGGTGAACGCGGAGCAATCGGTAAAGTTGACCCAAAGAATCCAGGAAGCCGGGATACCGGCAATTGTCCTTTCCCGCGCTTATGAAGGCGTGGAAGAGGCAACGGCATATGTAGGCTCCGAATCGCCGCTGTCCGCCGGATCGTCGCTGAATGCCGCCGGTGCTCTGGAGATGAACGAGGTCGTTAAATTGTTGGGAGGGAAAGGAAATATTGCGCTCATAGACGGGGGCAAAGATGAGAAGCGGGCAGAAGATATCAAACGCATCATAGCCCAGCATCCGGGATTGAATCTGGTGCTTGAAGGAAGCGCCGATCATGACCGGTATCAAGCGATATTGCTCATGTCGGATTGGCTCGCTTCGGGCAAGCCCATTGACGCTGTTGTGGCCACTAATGATGAAATGGCTATCGGAGCCATTCTGGCTGCACGTTTGCAGGGCAAGGAGCAGGGAATGCGATTTGCGGGAGTCGACGGCACGATGCAGGCTCTGGAGCTGATGAAGACGGGGGCGCTTGACGTAACCGTCTTTCAGGATGCGGCGGAACAGGGGAAACAGGCAATTAAAATCGCGGTTAAAGCCGCACAAGGCTTAAGCTTTGCCAAGAATACACATGTCCCGTATGAGCTGGTTACCGCGAATCAAGCGGACCGGTACATTGCCAAATGGAGTCGTTGAGATTAGGGGGAGCACAGGTGCGTATATCAATTGTACATAAATTATTGGCCGGGTTTTTAGTGGTCGCAATTATTTCCGGTTGTGCGGGTGTAAGCTACATCCAGTCGATGCGAAAGGTGCAGGGGAGCGTAACAGAGGTTCTTGAGCATCATGTGCTGCTGAAAGGCATGGCGGATAATCTGAAGTTCTATGCTATATCGCAGAACAGCAGCCTGCAGTCGTATTTGCTCAATCAGGATACGTTCTACCATACGAATCTGCAGCTGGACAACAGCCAGACGGACAAGCTTCTGGAGGAAATGTCACCCATGCTGGGGGATCAGCCGGAGAGCCGGAAAGCGGTTGATCTGATGAAGAGTATGAACCGCTATTACAGTGAGAAGGCCGAAGCTCTGTTCGGACTTCCGCAGGAGTCCGTGGAAGGCGCCTTCCTGAAGGCCAAGACCGACCTCATGCTGATGGGTGACGCTATTGTCCATTATGCCCAGCAGCTCTCCGATGAGCAAAATCGGGAGATGCTGGCGGTCAAGACGGAAATGGAGCGGACAAATGAGGATGCTGTGCGTCTTACCATGGCTATCGGCATTGCCGTCTTCGTTCTTGCGGTCGGAATCGGTCTGTACATAGCCCGGATGATATCCCGGCCGATCCGATTGCTGTCTTCCGCAGCGCAATCCATTTCTGAAGGGAACCTGGCTGGAGATCCCCTGGTCTTGAAGCAGAAAGATGAATTGGGAGTGCTGGCGGAAGCCTTTAACCGGATGCAGGACAATCTGAGGATCATTGTGACCGAAATCAACGAAAGCACCGAGCAACTTATTACGATATCCGGGGAGGTCGCGGCAGGTACGGAAGAAACGAGCCGGGCGGCTGAGCACATGGCTTCCGTAATGAGCGACCTGGCTTCAACCAGCAGCAGCCGGGTGGAGGCAACGGAGAACGGGCAGGAGGCCGTAATGGCCGTTCATGACGATATCCGGGGCATTGACCGGAACAGCCAGGCCGCGATGAATGTCGCCAGACAAGCGCAGGAAAAGGCCGTAGCCGGAGAACAAGGGCTTGCAAACGCAGTTCGTCAGATGAACATGATCCGGCAGCGGATGGAAGCGATTGAACGGACCATGTCATCCCTGGAGAAGCGATCCGCTGAAATCGAGGAGATGAACAATGTCATCTCTTCGATCGGGGTGCAGACCAATCTTCTGTCGTTAAATGCGGCGATTGAAGCTGCCCGGGCCGGCGAGCAAGGAAGGGGCTTCGCGGTGGTTACTACGGAAATCCGCAAGCTTGCCAATGAAACCAACGCTTCGGCGGACAAGGTAAAAGCGCTGGTTCAGGCAATCCAGAGCGATACGCGGCAGGTTGGACTATCGGTCAGAGAAATGAATGACGAGGTGGCACAAGGCGTACAGACCACAAGCTCTGTAAGCGAATTGTTCGACCAGATCAAGAGACTTACCGACAGCACAACAAGCGAAATCCAGGAAGTAACCGAAGCGCTGCATAATCTTTCCGGACACTCCGGGATGATTGTTCATACGATGGACCGGATATCGGAGATGACGAGGACGGTAGAGGAAAGTACAGACAGTGTGGGGGCTGTCACCGAACAGCAGTTGGCTTGCATGGAGCAGAATTTGGCGCATACGACTACACTGCACGAGATGTCAGCCAAGCTCCGCCAGACGGTGCTGCACTTTAAACTTTAGACCTCTGGGCACACACAATTCATAACGGCAGCTTGATCTCATGTATAGAACAGGAGATAGAACAGGAAAAAGCTTAAGACGGCCGGCCAATCTATCAGGATTGGACCGGCTCTTCTTGTCCTGTCCCTGCGGCGTGCTCGTGCTTGCAGACTTGCCCAGCCCCGCCAGCCTTTGTCTAAAGCTTCGCGGCCCGTTTCGTATTATAGTAGATAATATATTGGCAGTTCGATAAGGAGATGTACAAGCTTGTTAAGTACGGAGATTATAAATTTCATATGCTCGCACTATTTATCCAAAGGCTCGGAACTGGAACCCGCGACGCTCAGCCAATCGGGCAATGGCTTCGAAATTGATATTTTCAAGGCAGGCTCAAGAACGCGCAGGCGCATAGGAAAAATCACCGGCGGGCATGGGGATGCCGCGCTCTCTCATGAAAGTGATGTTCCCGGGGTGCTGGAACGGCTGTTTCACAGCCCAAGGGTCCGGAAGAGCGAGCGCGAGCTGCTGCGCGAACTCGGGGATGCGTCGGTATGTACCGGCGGATTGGCCGAGGGATGGATTATGCGGAAAGACCGGTACGAGCCGGATGGGAAGACCGTAGCGCGGACGGAGTACGTTATGGGTTATGCGCTTTATCTTCATGTGGAGCGAAAAAGAAGACGAGAGCGGGAACGGGAGAAGCAGACGATTGCCGACTGGCATGCGCGGCTTGGAGCCATACTGGAAGGGGGGAATAAAGTCCCGGATGGCCTGGCAGGGCAGGAAAACCGGCATTTATTGTGGAATTTTATAGAGGATATGGCAGCAAAGCTCGAACCGTGCTCGGTTTATAAAGAGATCTTCGAGGTTATCTGGAACAAGGAGCAGCCATGGCAGGGCAGAAAGCCGGAGCTTTATGTCGATTTTATGATCGCGCTGGCCGAAATCGCAGCCGTCCGCGCGCATTTTGACTGGAAGGAGATCGGGGCGCGTTACTACCGGGAAATCGGCGGCTCCAAGCGCTTTGATCCTTATAAGGCGGACTTTCTGGAGGCGGCGGAGGAGCAGATCGGGTGTCCTCTCCCGCTGCTCGGGCTGTGCAGCGCTGGAACGGTTACTCAGATTTACTTTGCCGGAGAACTGAGCGGAAGAGGCGGATTCGCCTATCCGCAAGGCTTCTTGCATGCGGTTA
>NZ_ASSC01000314.1 GCF_000520735.1 Paenibacillus forsythiae T98 | reverse complement strand
GCGCCCGCCGCAATAGCCAGCCCGTCGGCTGCGGCCTTTAAAGCCTCCGCCTTATCCGTGCGCTCCCATGGCAAATCCAGGTCGCTTCTTCCAAAATGTCCGTAAGCCGCCGTCTGTCTGTAGATCGGCCGTCTGAGATCAAGCGCATTTATAATGGCTCCGGGTCTCAGGTCGAACGTGGACTTTACGATGTCCGAGATCCGGTCATCCGGCACAATTCCGGTGCCGAAGCTATTCACCGTAACCGAAACCGGGCTCGCCACCCCGATCGCGTAGGCAAGCTGGATTTCGGCTCTGCGCGCCAGACCTGCCGCCACGATATTCTTGGCTACATAACGCGCGGCATACGCTGCGCTTCGGTCCACCTTCGTCGGGTCCTTCCCGCTGAAGGCGCCCCCGCCATGCCGGGCATAGCCGCCGTAGGTGTCAACGATGATCTTTCTTCCGGTCAGTCCGGCGTCGCCGTTCGGCCCGCCCACGACGAAACGTCCCGTCGGATTAATATAGTATTTGGTATTCTCGTCCAGCAGTCCCTCCGGAACCGTCGGCTCCACCACATGCTGAACAATATCCTTCCAGATTTGGTCAAGCCCGATTTCAGGAGCATGCTGCGTCGAAACAACGATGGTATCTACCCGGACCGCACGGTCTCCATCATATTCCACGGTCACCTGTGTCTTGCCGTCCGGCCGCAAATAAGGAAGCAATCCGCTCTTTCTGACCTCCGCCAGTCTTCTGGCCAGCCGATGCGCCAGCGAAATCGGCAGCGGGAACAGCTCCGGCGTCTCATCCGTCGCGTAGCCGAACATCAGGCCCTGGTCGCCGGCTCCGATTTCACTGCCGTTCTCAAGCTCTCTCGTCTCCAGCGCATTGTCCACGCCTCTGGCGATATCGGCCGATTGCTCGTCGAGCGAGCTGAGAATGGCGCAGGTATTGCCGTCAAAGCCAAGAGAGGAATGGTCGTAACCAATCCGCACGATGGTCTCCCGGGCAATCGCCGGAATATTGACGTTCGCCGAAGTCGAGATTTCTCCCGCGATCAGCACGAGACCCGTAGTCACCGCCACCTCGCAAGCCACCCGGCCGCTCGCGTCCTGCTCCAGAATCGAATCCAGAATGGCATCCGAGATTTGGTCGCAAATTTTATCCGGATGCCCTTCCGTTACAGACTCCGATGTGAACAAATACTTTGTCATTTGCTTCTACCCCGTTTCATTGTGATATGATTCACTCCTGAAGACGATAAGAATGCCTATTGCCTCCGGATTAAAGACAAGAAAGGCTCTGAAAATGACAGCAGTCATACGCATACGCATAGGTACAGTGCTGTTTATTCAGAGCCTCCGGTTATCCGGTCAACTTTTATCCAACTAAGCTTATAGGATTAATCAATATATTACGTGGAATATGCAATGTTTGTCAATAAAATAATGTGCAAACCCTCGTCTTTTTCCGGAACGAATCCCGTTCGCTTCCCCAATTCCCGGGCTGGTCTTTGTTCCGCATAACGTGCCGCCGCTTCCTACTTGCCTTCGAGCCGCTGCATCAAGCTTGCCTGATATTGTTCCAGCCGCTCCGCTATGATCCGGTCGGTCAAATCCGTCACCCCGAAATCCGCCCAGCCCCCATACACCTGCGGAGGACCATCGGCCAGGCCGTCGAACAGCGACAGCAGATCCCAGTATGGATGATAGGTGAATGAGGCGCCAGCCGCATCCATATAAGCCCGCAAAAAAGCATCCGCCGTCTCCACGCCGTACAGCTGCGCCAGATTCAGCCTGCAGTGGCCCACATCCGCCCCCGCCGGCCCCCGGCATGCATTCGGCCAGTCCACAATTCCGCTGACGGTCTCTCCCTGCCACAGCACATTACCCGGATGATAATCGCGGTGAATGAAGCGCTCCGCGTACTCCGGCCGGTTATTCCGGATGTATCTCACCGCTTCCGCCCAGCTTTCCTTCCGCGTAGTCCAGTCAGGCGGCTCCAGAGCTTCAATATCGGTATACGAGTAATGAGTCCAGGGAAAATCCCCTGCCGGAATGGCATGCACCTTCGCCAGCGCCCCGGCCAGTCCGGCCAGCCAACCCTGCATATTCGGGGGCTTCAGAATCACCTCTCCGGGCAGCAGGGTCATCAGAACAGCGGGCAGCCCGCAAGCCTGTCCGTCCCTGTCCACTCCCAGCAGCTCCGGAGAAGAAAGCCCTCCGAGCGCGGACCTGACAAGCGCCTCCGATTCATGGAGGGCCACATCCGGCTCCTGATTCAGCCACCGCTCATTATCGTACAGACGAATTACCGCATCCCGGGAATCCGCGTCTCCCTCCAGCCGGACCTGATATAAGGCGGAAGAGGTGCTGCCCGGAAGACGCCGAGCTTCACGAACCTGAACGGACGTACCGCCCAGACCGGCGATCCATTTCAACGCAGACTCCGGCAGTGCGCCCAGCGGCTTACTATCCATTCTTCCTCATCCCTTCTGTTCTTCAAATGCCCATCCCATATAAAAAACGGCCACAGAACGCTGAAAGACCTGTGTTCCAGGGCCGACGCATTCAGGCCGTTAAAGCTTAATGCCGTATATTCTTCATATAATTTAGTAGCACAGAAAGAAACCACTATTCCGTCTCGCCTTCCGGCAATGCGCGAATGGAACGGAGCCTTCGTCCGGTGTGCGGCATAGCTGCCGCGCCTATTCGTTATCCGAGCCGGTTCTCCAGCGTGCCCAGTCCTTCGATCGTAACCGCCAGCTCATCACCGGTCCGCAGCCATACCCGCTCTTCTTCGGGCTGTCCAAGAATGACGCCTTCCGGCGTGCCTGTAAAGATCAGGTCTCCCGGTTCAAGCGTTATGTAGGCCGAAATATAGCTGACCAGCTCCGCGCAGCCAAAGA
>NZ_ASSC01000313.1 GCF_000520735.1 Paenibacillus forsythiae T98 | reverse complement strand
CGCCGGAAGCGATGGAGGCGCTTGAGTCGCTGCTGGTCGGTCCGCTGAATCAGGTTATTCTAATGAAAACGACGAGGGACCCGGGTCTGGAAGTTGTGAGTTCAGGGGAGTGGCTGGAAGTTCTTCCCGATTTGCTGCCATCCCATATCGAGGGGATCATGAATGCCATTACTACTCCTCTCTTAGCGGAAAGCAATTCGTTATCTTCCGGGTCTCGGCTGGCAAAAGAGGAGCCCATTAACTTGCTCTCCAGGATACAATCCACGTTGATCAGGCATGCTTCGGCCGTACTTACAGTGAACGCCGACGAGATTGACCCGTATGCCGAGCTGGACGAGTGCGGATTTGATACGGTGAGTTTGGCGGAATGGGCAGACCGGTTAAACGGGGAATACAGGCTTGAATTGACCCCGCTTATGCTTAAGAGGCAACCTAGCATACAAGGGCTTGCGCTTGACCTGCTGAGGCAACACGGACGATCTATTAACGATATAAGTCATGTACCGGACAACCCGGATACCGACCAATCTATAGAGGACAATAGTGGAAAAATGTCGGGAGGAGTGACCTGAATCATGAGAGAGATTAGAGGCGGAGGCCTGCAAATGAAGGAGATCGACGATCTTCTCTGCAGGCTGCTCTATTGTCAGTTGTGGGACTTCGGGTTGTTGAAAGGCAAAGCCGTCGATTTAGACGAGCTTCGAAATCAAGTGCACAACCGTGATTTTTACGGTAAATGGCTTGAGGTGAGTATGGCGTACTTAACCCATTTTCACTACTTGACTTTTGACGGTTCTGTATATACTGCAGAGGAATGGTCGTCTTCTGAGTCTGACAAGGTATGGGAAGAGTGGGACCGGGTTAAAGAAGACTGGCTGCTCAATCCCGACACAAAGTCTCAGGCGGTGCTAGTTGAAACAATGCTTCGGGCGCTGCCAGACATACTTGCCGGTAAAGTGTTGGCTACGGAAGTGATGTTTCCCGATTCTTCAATGGATTTGGTCGAAGGCATATACAAGGACAACATGGTAGCCGATTATTTCAATAGAGTAATTGCGGACAGCGCGGTCGCTTATATTAAAGAGCGTATCAAGCAGGACCCTGCCGCTCAAATACGCATATTGGAAATCGGAGCCGGCACTGGTGGAACCAGCGCTATGGTTTTCAAGCAGTTGGAGCCCTACAAGGAGCATATCCGGGAATATTGCTATACCGATTTGTCTAAAGCCTTTTTTATACATGCGGAGAAGAAGTATGGTTTACTGTACCCGTACATGACATGCCGGGTTTTCGATCTGCATAAGCCCGTTAGCGGGCAAGGCATTGACGCTGGAGGATACGATCTTGCGATTGCAACCAACGTACTTCATGCGACGAAGAATATCAGGCAGACTTTGAGAAATGTTAAAGTGGCTTTACGCAAAAACGGTTTGATACTCTTGAACGAATTGAGCGGCGAATCCTTGTTTACCCATTTGACCTTTGGGCTGTTGGAGGGCTGGTGGCTATATGAGGATTCAGTGCTGCGTATGCCAGGCAGCCCCGGGTTGTTTCCGGAGACATGGAGAGAAGTGCTTGAAACAGAGGGATTTCGCTCCACCTTTTTTCCGGCGATTGAAAATCATGATCTGGGCCAGCAAATTATCGTGGCGGAGAGCGACGGGATCATACGTCAACAGGAGGATTTTTCATTCCCAATTGCAAACTCCTCAAGCGCTGCTAAATCTCTTCGTAATAGCAATGAATGGTCATTGCGCAATGCCCCCGTAACGGCGAGGATAACCGGTATACATGCAGAAGCAAAGGAACAAGCGGTCCGGAACCATGTTGTAGATGTTATCCGGAGAAAGCTTTCTGACGCGTTAAAAGTCGATGTGCTGTCGATTGACAATGAGGAGTCGTTTGCCGACTACGGACTGGATTCCATTCTTGGCGTTCATTTAGTGAAAATTTTGAATGAATCCCTGCATATTGAATTAGAGACAACCAGTCTTTTCGATTACAGCTGCGTAAATCAATTGACAGCTTTTATTATGAACAATCAGCGGGCTGCGCTTGCGGGGCTTTTCCCGGAATTCAACGAGCCGATCGGAGACGGTTCTACCGAAGTTGCGTCTGAAGAAGCGGCGATCGATTACAATAATTTCCGTCAAGGCCCGGATTCCAGGGTGCCTGAGCAGTTGCTTGGAGAAACGGCAATCCTAGCCGAAAGCAAGGATTCTATCGCGATTGTTGGAATGAGTGGCCGTTTTGCCAAATCGCGTACGGTAGATGAGCTA
>NZ_ASSC01000312.1 GCF_000520735.1 Paenibacillus forsythiae T98 | reverse complement strand
CCTGCCGGTAACGTCGGCGGTGAAGCCCCGGGTTGGCGTGGTCGGCGAGATTCTGATCAAATTCCATCCCGACGCCAACAACCGGATTGCGGATCTGATTGAGGCCGAGGGCGGAGAAGTCGTGATGCCCGATTTTCTCGATTTTGTCTTCTACTGCGTGTACAATCCGATTTACGGAGCGGAGCAGTTCGGGAAGAGCAAGACGCTTGGACTGATTACCCCGCTGCTTATTACGTATATCCAGATGTACCGCAAGCCGATCACGGCGGCGCTTGAAGAGGCGGGACTCGCCCATAAAGACAAGAACATCTACCGGCTCGCCGAAAAGGCCGAACGGCTTGTGTCGGTGGGCAACCAGATGGGTGAAGGCTGGTTCCTGACCGCCGAGATGATGGATCTGCTCGATCACGGAGTGAACAATATCGTCTGCATCCAGCCGTTCGCCTGTCTGCCGAACCATATTACCGGGCGCGGGACGATGAAAGGGCTGAAAGAATTGTATCCAAGCGCCAATATTGCCGCCATCGACTATGATGCGGGCGTCAGCGCGGTGAACCAGACGAACCGGATCAAGCTGATGATGTCGATCGCCAAGGAAATGGAGAGCGGCGGAGCACTCTTTCAAGAGTCTGCCGGGCAAGCGGGGACGAAGCTGAAGGCGGTGCGGGCGTAGACGATAAGCGGGACCACAGCAGGCTTGCTGAGCCCCGCAGGAGCTTTTTACGCGGACGTTGTGACGTCTTTTTATAAATCAGGAGAAAGAGATGATGCCAATGTGGACATCATCTCTTTTTAAAATAATAAGAATGTATTAGTTTCACGCTTATAAAAGGCCTTATATTTCTTCGAGAGACGTACTTGCGTCCTTGGGGGACGCCGTCATCCGTTATCCGGAAGACCTCGCCGGAGCGGCTTTGAACCGGGATGCGTCCCTTTGGCTTGTGTCAGGAGGCGGTTCCCGCTTGTCGCCAGCGCTTAAGCAGGGGCAGCGTCTGGGCAAGCATTCCTCTGGCGTCGGCCTCAGCAAAGCCCTGCTGCACAAGATAACCGGCGCAGAGATCAATCATGCCCTGAAGGGTAATATCAGGCTGCTTAAACTCGCCGTTCTCATAACAATATTTGCAATAGTCCTCAGTCTTGACACCTTCCCGGTCCGTCCCCAGCAGATCTTGCTCCGGCATTGGCATTCCGCAGCTTTGGCAGAATGGTCCGTTATGTTCCATGTGCTGCTCCATTTTCAATCACTCTCCCGCAAATATTTTATTCATACAAAGTATAAACCGGGGAACTGGACAGCTTTATGTCAGGTTGCCGGAATGATATTTGCAGGCAACAGCCGCCGCCCGCTCGCCCAGCCGCTGTCTGACATGCTCCGGTTCCAGCACTTCGGCTGCGGGACCGAGGCTTAGCAAAAAGCCGTACAGCCATTCGTCGACGGGATAACGCAGGGCGACAGTATAGCCGCCGCTGCCGTCCGCCTGAAGCTCGGAGCAGTCGAAGCGCTCCTCCGCGATATGCTTGTCTCCGGCGGCAAAATGCAGGATGATTTCGGTTAAGGATTCACGTTCTCCCGGATAGTCATTCCAGGGCCAATCTCCGAACGAAAGCTCCAGCCTGGTGAAGACCTCGGCCCCCTTAACCACATCCTTCATCCGGGGCAGCTTGAACAGCCGGAAATCCTCCCGCAGTCTGCAGTAGCCGTACAAGTACCAGGACTGGCCCTTCATGACAAGGGTATACGGCTCCACACATCGGGCTGTTGCGGTCCCCTCGGCGCTGACATAGGCAAATGAGACGGTTACGCTCTCCTCCAGCGCCTCTTTGATCAGGGCAAGCTTCTGCTCGGACGCTCCCGGAAGCCCCCAAGGGGAGAAGTCGACAACCTGCCGCGACGCTATGCTGCGGAACTGCCGCGAACGCGAAGGCGGAACGACGCTGTTGATCTTCTCCATCAAACGTTCATGACCGCCCGTAATAGGGGAGAGACTTCTCAGAGCGGAGAAGATTTGCGCCAGCTCACCCTCGGTAAGCACATTCCGGTCGAGCCGGTAGCCTTCGATTAGCCCGATGCCTCCGCCTCCGCCCTGATAGGTGACCACCGGGATTCCAGCCTGGCCCAGCGTCTCGATATCGCGGTAAATGGTGCGCACCGACACCTCGAACATGTCGGCAAGCTCTTTAGCCTGAACAAGCCGCCGCCCCAGCAGCACGATGACGATGGACAGCAGACGATCTATTTTCATAAGAATGAATCTCCTTTCGGCATAGGCATAATGGTGATGTTTTTCCGTAAAAGGACGGTGTGTAATCATCTTATTCTTTTTTTCGAAGTCCGGAAAGGAAGGGGATTTCCATTAAATTAACATTCAATTAATATCTAATTAGATACTTATTTAATTTGATGACAACGAGGATGAACGCCATGACACGAAAAATAACCGCAACGGGCTGCATAAGCGCCGGTTATTACCGATTGTTTGCCGCAGGCATCATCAACGGAAACGGAGATCGTTTCAGCCAGGTTGCCATGCTGTCGATGATTCTCCAGCTTACCGGATCGGGCATGGCCGTCGGCCTGTCGCTCGGGGTCCGGCTCATTCCATATCTGGCGCTTGCGCCGCTGGGCGGCTTTCTGGGCGGGAGGCTGCCGCGCAAGACGGTGCTGGGAGGACTGCTGCTGGAGGGACCGCTGCCCTCGATACGCTGTTGATGCGGGAGACGCCCGCCAGATGGCAACCGCTGCTGTTCGGGCTGTTGACGGCGGCGGGCAGCTCGCTGCTCGGCTCGTCCATGCTGCTCGCAGGCTATCTGCTAACCAGTGTGGAGCCCCGTTCGCTGGGGCTGGCGGGAGGGCTCTGCTCTGCCGCAATTGCTGTGCTGCTCGGGGCGTACGCATGGATGAAGGACAGACACGGCAGTGAGGTCAGCGTTCCTTCGAGGACTCCTTGACTCTGACTGCCACGCCGAGAGCTTTGGGTCTGCGACTGACACGGAAGCGGTAGACGACAATCATCGCGGCCAAGAGGACAGCGGCCAGGGCGATCCATGGGGCGTAAGCCTCGAACAGATGGAATACAGCCGTCCACTGAGGGCCGAACAACCGGCCGATCCCCAGAAACAGAATGACCCAGAACAGGGCGCCGCCATAGGCGCAGAGGGCGAACTTGCGGAAAGGCAAGGCGATGATGCCGGAGAAATATCCGGTAAAATGGCGCACGCCGGGGATGAAATAACCGATCGTGATCAGACCGCTGCCATACCGCTCGAACCAGCGCTGCGTCTTTTCAAGCTTGGCGGGAGAGAACAAGAACCATCGGCCGTACCGCTGAATAAACGGCATTCCGGCTTTGAGGCCGATGAAATACGTGATGGTCATCCCGATTGTTGTTCCGAAGAAGGCGATAACAATCAATACCAGAAAGTCGAGCCGTCCCGCATAGGACAGGTATCCGGCAAAAGCCATCGTCGTCTCCCCGGGAAAGGGCAGCGCGATAAATTCCAGCAGCAGCCCGAAGAACAGCACGCTGTATCCATACTGCGCGAATAATTCCTGTATCCAGTTCAGCATTTCCATAATGGATGTCACTCTCCAAAAAGATGGGCATACGCCGCTCTAAGTTTGCTTGTTCCTGCTTCCATACCGGCTGTTCATAGCGGGAGGGCATGTCTAATCCGCAGCCTGTCCTCATATAATCGAAGCTGAAGGCTGTAGCAGCCAATCGAATGCTGGAGGTAGAGAATATGATTCGGAAAAAGCGCGGAATCAGCCGCCGTACGGCTGTCCGGCTTGGGCTTGCCGCCGCGGTCCTTTTGGCCGCCCTGATTTACCGTGAAGCAGGGAGTGTCCCTTCCCGGAAATCCCCTGGGATGCTTCATGCCCCAGGCAGCGGCGGAGCTGCCGAAGGCAGGAATAGCGCATCGCCCGATTGGGCCATCTCCCGTACGCTGAACGGACGAGCGCATCCTGACCGGCCGGTG
>NZ_ASSC01000311.1 GCF_000520735.1 Paenibacillus forsythiae T98 | reverse complement strand
CGTGCAAGCCAACGCTGGCGGCTTCGCCGCTTCGCTTACGTTTGCGCGAACATGTGCGCGCTTCTACGGCGCATTTCCTTCAACTCTTTGCAAGCCAATCGCTGGCGGCTTCGCCGCATCGCTTACTCTACTCTGGAGCCTGTCCCTGCTTCAGCTCATCGGGGCCGAAGGCTCCGGGCAGCAGCTCGCGGACGGTGGTCTCGCGGATATCCCCTTTCATATTCCCCAGGATAATCTTCATGTCGGGATCGCACAGCTCGACAATGACCTGCCGGCATGCGCCGCAGGGTGTAATCGGCAGATCGGTGTCGCCCACAACGGCAAGCGCTTTAAAGCTGCCGCGCCCATGTCCCTGGGCCATGGCGCTGAAGAGAGCGGTGCGCTCGGCGCAATTGGTGACGCTGTAGGCGGCGTTCTCGATATTGCAGCCGTGATGAACCTGTCCGTTACTGTCCAGCAGAGCGGCCCCGACGCCGAAACGGGAGTAGGGGATATAAGCTTTGGAACGGGCTTTGATCGCCTCTTGCAGCAGCGTATTGGAATCCATGATGGGTCCTCCTGTATGTTCATCTTTGGTATGTTATCCGGGAATGTGACCGCTAATCCAGTTAAAAAAGCGGAGCAAAGACAAAGACGGCGGAACCGCCCAACGGCTTATCCGCCTTTTCCGTCTATAAAGTTGTATTCCGATTATGACATAAATGCGGTAATCCAGTCCATCACCGGATGATAAAAAACATAAATGCCCGCGATGACGGCAAACAACGCCGTCAGGAAGACGGCTCCCGCAGCGGTGTCCTTAGCCGCTTTGGCCAAGGGGTGGACTTCCGGCGACACGAGGTCGACCACCGACTCGATCGCCGTATTAATCAATTCCGCCGCGAGCACAAGCGTAATCGCCAGGAGCAGCAGCAGCCAATCGCCCGGCGGTACGCGAAAGAGCGCGGCAAGCAGCAGAACGAAGACGGCAAAGCCGGAATGCACTCTCATATTCTGTTCCGTCCGGAAGGCCTGTCTGATCCCCTGGGCCGCATACCAGAACGACTTCCAGAAACGTTTGGGGCCTACCGCCGTATTTTTCGGCATTAGCGGGTCAACCCTACCTGCGACAGCACCTGCTCCTGCTTGCCCATCATTTCCGCCTCGGACGCCTCATCCTGATGATCGTAGCCCAGCAGGTGCAGAAACCCGTGTACGAATAAAAAGCCCAGCTCCCGCTCCAGCGAATGGCCGTAATCCTCCGCCTGCTCCTTCGCCCGGGTAACGGAAATAATAATATCGCCAAGCATATCGGGAAGCTCCTCCGCTTCCTCGGCGCTCAGTTCATAAACAATCTCAGGCTCGTCCTCTCCGGATTCATTCAGCGCGAAGGACAGCACATCGGTGGGGCGGTCAATGCCGCGATACTCTTTGTTCAGCTCATGAATCCGCGCATTGTCGACAAAGGTCAGATCCACCTCTCCGGCGTCGATGCCTTCCAGCTTGCCCGCTTTTTCCAGAATGCTCTCCAGCAGCGAGATCAGCCGATCGTCGATATCCATTTCATCCTGCTCGTTGCTCCAAACCAGCTGCAAGCTCATGCTATTCCACGGCCCCTTCCTCTTTTTTCGGCTTTTTCGCTTCCGGCGGATACTCGATGCGCGAGTGGAAAATGCCCATTACCGTCTCTTTGAGCGTCCGGGCGATAATGTCCAGCTCTTTCAGCGTCAGATCGCATTCGTCGAATTGATGATCGTCCAGCCGGCTCTTGATAATCTTCTCGATCATCGTCTCCACCTGGTTTACCGTGGGGCTGCGAAGGGAACGGACGGCCGCCTCCACACTGTCGGCAATGCCGATGACAGCGGACTCCTTGGACTGGGCCTTCGGACCGGGATAACGGAAATCATCCTCGGTGAAGTCGGGCTCTTTCCCTTTTTCCTCTGCCAGCCGCAGCGCTTTATGATAAAAATAATGCAAAAATGTCGTCCCGTGATGCTGCTCCGCGATATCCCGGATCGGCTTCGGTAGCTTGTACTCCTTCAGCATTTCCACTCCGTCCCTTGCATGCGCGATAATGATCGACTTGCTCAGCTTGGGTTCGATGGAATCATGCGGATTCTCCATATTGTTCTGATTCTCGATAAAATAGAACGGCCGCTTCGTCTTGCCGATATCGTGGTAGTACGAGCCGACCCGGCAGAGCAGTCCGTCTGCTCCAATCGCCTCGGCGGCCGCCTCCGACAAATTGCCGACCATTACGCTGTGATGATACGTGCCCGGCGTTTCCGTGAGCAGCTTGCGCAGCAGCGGATGGTTCGGATTGGACAGCTCTACCAGCTTGAGCGCGGACAGAATGCCGAATGTCGACTCAAAAAAAGGCATAAGGCCGATGACCAGCACGACGGTCAGCAGTCCCCCGGCAAAAGCGAAGCCGATCGCGTACAGCGTATGAATCTGCTGCCATGCGCCGTTTCCCAGCAGGTTCAGCATAAACACGGCCAGCGAGCCGAACAGGCATACCATGATGCCGCCTTTCAGCAGCGTCGTCCGCTGCCCCGCGCGGTGGGTGGCAAATACGGCCACATACGATACGACGAGCGCAAAGAAACCATAGTTGAAATCAAAAATCGTATTCTGCTGCACATTCAGGATGACGCTGGCCAGTACGGCAAACAATATAGCGCAGAAATACGCAAGCGTGATATCCAGCAGCAGCGCGACCAGCATCGCCCCGATGGCGACCGGCGCCAGAAAGCCCATGAACGGACGCGCGTCATTTTGCAGAAACGCTGCAAGCCGCAAAGTTATAATGGTGATGAGGAAGACGATCACCAGCATCAGAAGCTGGGAATTATTATACTTGAATCCGGAAGAGCCGGATGTGCCGGACTGCCGGATGAACATCAGCAGCCCGATGGAGAAGAGCGCCGAAAGAATAAGCAGACCAAGCTGAGGCCAGTAATCGACATTGTTCCGCAGCAGGCCGTTCTCGTCGAGCAGTTGGTACAGCTCGGGCGTAATGGGCTCGCCTTTTTTGACAAGCACCTCGCCCTGCTCGATATAGACGGGCGGCGTGTTCTCCCGGGCCTGCACTTCCGCTTCCTTGGTCGCATCCGCATCATAGAATTTGTTGGCCGTGATCGCCAGACGGGCCAGCTCCTGCACCACCTCGCGCGCCGTTCGCTGGGAGAGCGCACTGATGCTGACCTGCTCCGCCACCTTGGCGCGCGCGGCGTCGGCGTCGGTAATCTGGTCATTCATCAGCCTGCTGACGATATCCCGGGCCACGGGCTTCATCTCGATGATGTCCTGCGAGGTCAGCCGCGGTATTTTGATATACGTCTCTTCCGGTATGGAATAGGCCTGCTCCTTGATCTTCGACTGCATTTCATTCAGCAGGTTGTCCGAATAGGTTCCGCTGGTGCGGCTGGACGCCACGAAGCTCAAGATGAAATCATTGGCCCGCTGCGGGATCTCCTCCCGGTAAATGGAGGTCTTGTCGCTCTGGGAGATGGTGTCGTCCTGATTGAGACGGTCGATACGGTCCAACAAAGAGGTTACAAGATTCTCCGCCCGGATCGGTATAATCTGATATTTGGGCGGGACGTCCTCGGCGGCCTGCTCCTGCGCCTTCAGCGTCGCCTTGTTGTCTTTGATCTGGTGGGGAGCCGTTATTTCCTTGGCGCTGAGCGTGTTCGCCCTGATATCGTAACGTTTGGGCAGCAGGTCCGGCGCCAGGCTGAAGTAGACCAGAATACCGAGCAGCAGAAAAAGAGCATAGCGGGTCGCCGCGCTATACTTCCATCCGCTCACATTGTATGTGAATCCGCTGAATTTGGACGGTTGCTTTGAAGCCATGATGACAGTCCCCTTTATTCAAGGTTTTCGGCTGAATGTTCATAGGCAACGATGATTTTCTGCACCAGGGAATGCCGTACTACATCCTGCTCCGCAAAATACACGAACCCGATATCCTCAATGGAGGACAAGATCGTATTGGCCTCGATCAGACCCGATTTCTTTCCCCGGGGCAGGTCGATCTGGGTTACGTCGCCGGTGATAACCATTTTCGAGCCAAAGCCGAGCCGGGTCAGGAACATCTTCATCTGTTCCGGCGTCGTATTCTGCGCCTCGTCGAGAATAATAAATGAATCGTCAAGCGTACGGCCGCGCATATAAGCCAGAGGCGCAATCTCGATCAGCCCGCGCTCCAGAGCCTTGGCCACCTGGTCGGGTCCCATCACATCGTACAAGGCGTCATACAGCGGCCGGAGATACGGGTCTACCTTCTCCTGCAAATCTCCCGGCAGGAAGCCCAGGCTCTCGCCGGCCTCCACCGCCGGACGGGTCAGGATAATCCGTTTGACCGATCCTTCCTTCAGAGCGGCGACGGCCAGCACGACGGCAAGATACGTCTTCCCCGTTCCCGCCGGGCCGATACCGAATACGATGTCCCGCTTCTTGATTGTCGTTACATAATGCTTCTGTCCGATCGTCTTGACCCGGATCGGCTTGCCGCGGAAGGTCGTGGTGATTTCGCCTTTGAACAAATCCAGCAGCTGATCGGCGCGGAAATCCTTCGCCAGCTCCACCGCATACTGCACGTCCCGCTCGCTCAGAATATAACCGCTTCGAACAAGGGAGAGGAGCGACTCGAACAACTGTGCCAGCATGTCCACTTCCCGTTCACCGCCATGCACCGTCAGCTCAGCCTCACGCGAGTCGATACGGGCGGGAATTTCTCTCTCGATCAGCTTCAGGAAGCTGTCCTGCGGGCCGAACAGCGCCAGCGCCTCACCCGCATTTTGCAAAGATATTTGTATGCTTGCAGTCTTATCTGACAAATAGCCTCATTCTCCTTGGTTGTATACTATCGGAAGTTCCTCCGCAATTCTCTCTTCCACTTCAAAAAGCACTTTCATATAAACTTTACCATTGTCTTTCTTCTCATGCAAAATTTTTTGGCTTTTGATGACGCTGTCGCTGCCATAACGGGCCGCAATATCGGCCTCCGCCAGAGCCAGTCCCGCCTGCTTCGCCGCCTGCGGAGTCAATGTCTCCCGGGTCTCCCTGACTTCCATTTCTTTCTCCGTCATCCAGCCGACCGGCAGCCGGATTCCCCGCCAGGTCAGCGGATCAAGCTCGGTCAACGTACGCGACGCTTCAAAAGACGATTTGCCGTACCCCCACAGCTGAACCGCCCATTTGCCGAGCACAAAATAGCTTCGATCCTTCCGTTCTCCGGTATAAGCGGTGTTCTTTTTTTGCAGCGGAACCTCGATGTTATATTCATGCCATACGAGTCCCTTGACTTCCCCCTTGGCCACAACCCCCTGCTTATTGGCCTCATCGCCCAGAATTCCGGAAATCAGGACATCCCCCTTCTTCACTCTCGCGTTGCGCTGGACCACGGGCCTGCCCTGCTCGGCATAAATGTCGGTGATGACCGCATCGGTGCGGCTGATGAGATGACGGGGACTGTTAAGCGGCTTGGCCTCCGGCAGCGCGGCTTCGACGATTTGAATTTTCACCGCCGTTCCTCTCCGCTCAATGCCAACCCAGGAGACGCCCGGAAGCCGCGCCGCCAGCTGCTTGGAGAGCTTGTCCGGAGAATCCATGCGCCATATCCACTGGAAAGGATGGAGCCCCTCCAGCCGGGCGGCATCCAGCACATCCTCCGAAGCCAGCCGGTTATTCCCTTCCACCCGAACGCTCCAGACGAGAGAGCACAGCAGCACCAGAATAATGCCGAACAGCACCGGACCCGCGGCAAAAAACTTCCGCTTCCACAGCCTGGCCGCCACGAACGGCAGTCCGATCCGTCCCGTAATATGCATCCTGCAGCCTGTCTGCTTCAGCAGCGGCCGGAGAGCGTAGAAATCGTTCAGCAGCAGCCGCAGACTGGCGCCGGTTCCGGTCGCTTTTACATTCCATATGACAATTCCGGCTTCGGTGAGAGCATTAATCAGCCCTTCCACCCGTTCCCCGGTAATATGCAGCGCAACAGTCCCCCGAAGCCATGACAGTGGCGGTTCCTTCATCGGCTCTCCCCGCTTTCCTTGTATCTGATTTCCCGGATCACGCCCTCCACCGCCAGTTCCCTTCCCAGAATGGATGTGATGACAAGGCCTTCTCCGGCAATTTCCAGCGATCCTTTCGAAAGCGCAAGCGTCAGTTGCCCGGGGGAAAAATTCAGCACGCCTCTATGATTCTCGATGACCATTTCCTTGTTCCCGATGAGGGTGATCCGGGGCATGTCGCTCAGCAGATCCTGCGGCAAATCCAGCATCCCGTTTGTCCATCCCCGCAGACTGCGGCCAATCCGGGTCATAAGTAGACGCTCCCCCTTCCTGTACTGTACACCTTATGCGGGAAGAGGCTTATTTATGAAAGCAGTCTGCCAACAAAGACAAACGGGAGACCGCCGCAACCAAAGCTCCCCGTCCTGGTCAGACCAGTGAGCTTTTGATTTGCGGACGATACACCCGTTCCAGATACATCCTCGTTCATTTGGTTGAACCTTCAATACAATCAGACAGGCCGCTTACAAATGGCCTTGACGGCGGGAGCTTAAGGGCTTGCGGGAACGCGGAGGGCCGAGTATTTCTGCCCAGATGAGTCCGCTGCGCAAATCGCCGCCTGCCCCAAGAGACACAGGGCTCTGCGAAGACGATGGCGCCGAGGCGGATTTCGGCCCGGTTCCGCCGTCTCCTCCCATATCATCCGAGATCCGGTCCAGAGCGCGGTGGACGCGCTCCAGCTCTTGCCGCATGCGCTCCTGCCGAGCCTCGACCCCGTCCTCTTCTTCGGGCTGCTCCATGGACATCCCTTCTCCTGTCATGTAATCGGGAGACGGAAGCAGAGCAGGCTCGGGAAAAGCGGGGGCCGTGTCCCGCTCTTGGCCTTCAGCCATTTGCGGTTCCGGCGGCCGGGAGGCCGGAGCGGGGAACGGGAAGCCGCTGCTTCGCGATTCCCCCGCTCTTTCCGGCCGAGGCTGGCCGGATCTTTGGCGGCGCAGGGGCCCCTCGCCCGGACCGCTGCCAAAGGGCGGCATTCCTCCCGGACGTCCTCCGTTCTTGTTTTTATTTTTGTTCGCCTTGTTGGCTTGAGACACAATTGCGAAAATAATGACCGCAATCACATAAATCCAGCTCATGGGGTCTCATCTCCCCTGCTCGTGGTGTTCATTATTTATTGCTCTTGGGACCGTCATTGTCCTGATCGCCCATCTTGCCGAGCGAACCGCGCATTTGGGTGTCGGCTTCGATATTTTTCAGATTCATATAGTCCATTACGCCGATTTGGCCGCCGCGCAGCGCTTCCGCCATAGCCAGAGGCACCTGGGATTCGGATTCGACGACCAGCGCCTTC
This sequence comes from Paenibacillus forsythiae T98, assembly GCF_000520735.1. Classification (GTDB taxonomy): domain Bacteria; phylum Bacillota; class Bacilli; order Paenibacillales; family Paenibacillaceae; genus Paenibacillus_AQ; species Paenibacillus_AQ forsythiae. Next base: position 4,473 of record NZ_ASSC01000311.1, on the reverse strand, counting down.
ATCTCGACGACGCGGGCCTTCATCTCCTGCTCCTGGGCGACAGCCATCGCTCTGCGCTCCTCCGCCTTCGCCTGGGCGATCCGCTTGTCGGCTTCGGCCTGTTCCGTCTGCAGGTAAGCGCCGATGTTCTTGCCCACATCCACGTCCGCGATGTCGATGGACAGAATTTCGAACGCCGTTCCGGCGTCCAGCCCTTTCTGAAGGACGGTGCGGGAGATCGAGTCCGGATTCTCCAGAACATCTTTATGCGAATTGCTTGAGCCGACCGTTGTTACGATACCTTCGCCTACGCGGGCGATGATCGTCTCCTCCCCGGCGCCGCCGACGAGCCGGTCGATATTGGCGCGAACGGTAACGCGAGCCTTGACCTTCACTTCAATCCCGTCTCGGGCAACCGCCGCCACGGTCGGCGTCTCGATCACGCGCGGGTTAACGCTCATCTGCACCGCCTGGAGCACATCGCGCCCGGCCAGGTCAATGGCGGCCGCCCGGGTGAATTCCAGCGGAATATCGGCCCGCTGCGCGGCAATCAAAGCATTGACGACGCGATCGACATTACCCCCCGCCAGATAGTGGCTCTCCAACTGGTTGATGTTAAGCCCAAGGCCCGCCTTGGTCGCTTTAATCAGCGGATTCACGATCCGGCTTGGCGTTACACGGCGCAGCCGCATGGCGACCAGTGTAATAATGCTGAGTCTGACCCCGGAGGCCAGAGCCGAAATCCACAGCATGAGCGGAAAGAAGCTGAGAAAGACGCTCAGTGCAATGATCACGACGACCGCGATCAGCAGGATGGTGATTAAGGATGCTTCCATTGTTACATCTACCCTTTCTCTCTATGAATATTGAATTTACAAAAATACTTTCATAGTTTACCTTACTCCCGGACTTCCTTCACTACAATTCTGCCGCCCTCTACCTTGACAACGGAAATGGGAGTATTTACGCCAATGAACCCGCCTTCCGTGACGACATCAAGACGTTCGTCTCCAATCAGTGCCGTACCGGCCGGACGAAGCGGCGTAACGCTTATCCCTCTCTGACCTGTGAGATCCAGCCTTTCGAGGACAGGAATGAAGCCCTGCTCCTTGCTCAGGCTGTCGCTGAGGATAAACCGATTCCATATGCCCCGGTCCTTGAAAGCTATCGCGACAAGGATAATAACCACCAGGGCGGCCGCAAAAGCAATGCCCAGACTGAACAGCGCGTGAGTAAAGCTGTAGGCGGCCCTGACGACGCCGGCAATCAGACTGATGGAGCCCAGCACTCCCAGAATGCCGAAGCTTGGCACGAACAGCTCCAGCACCATCAGAATGAGGCCAATGATGAACAGCAGCCACGTCTCCGCGCCGGCAAATCCCGCTACATAATTGCCGAAGAAATACAGGACAAAGGCCAGCGTTCCAACGATGCCCGGAATGCCGAAGCCGGGTACAAGCAGTTCAACAACCACTCCGGCGATACCGATAAACAGCAGGACGATCATGACAACGGGATGAGTCAGAAATTGCGACAGCTTTTCCGCAGCGGTATGCTGTACCCGGAACGTGTCATCGGTTGAATATCCCATCCATGCCGCCGCGTCCTCCGGCGTAGCCCGGATGGCATCGGCGTAGCCCGCCTTCAGCGCCTGATTGCTGGTCAGAGCGATAATCTCGCCCTTGCTCTTGCGGACCCCCAGCTCAGGCTTATCAACGACCATGTTGATATCCGTCATTCCGGCCGCAATATCCGGGTCGCGTCCATTCAGCGCCGCCGCGCCCGCCATTTTTGACTTCCAGAATGAGACCAGCTTGGCATTATCCACGCTTCTGCCCCTTCCATCGACAAGCGAGGCCGACCCGATCATACTGCCGGGCTTCATCACAATTCTCTTCGCATTCAGCGCGATATAGCTGCCAGCAGAAGCGGCATTCCCTTTGATAAAGGCAAGTGTCGGAATGCCGCTCTCCCGGACCATGGCGCCAATCTGCTCCGCGCTGTCCACCAGCCCGCCCGGCGTGTCGATTTCCAGCACGATCAGCGAAGCGCCGTATTTATCCGCCTCCTGGAATCCCCGACTCAGGAAGCTTTCCAGCCCCCGCTCAATTTCCTGATCCACAGGCAGTATAAATACCGGACCCCTGTTAGGCTCACTGGTGGCGGCTGACGATGCCTGGGCCGGTATAGAGCCAAGCGGAACGAACAGCAGCAGGAACAGAGCGAAGGCGGCCAGCACGGTCTTCCGCAAAACCGTCACAACATATCCCTCCCATCTACTTTAGCCAGTTTCGATCATTTTTCCTGATAATATAATTATTACGGGATAAGAGGTTACGCGTTTCAAGGACTTTGCACCAGCCCTGCCGTCAAGCCTGAACTTATGTAAAAAAGAAAAACACCCCTGCAACGAGGGATGTTCAACTTATGTTATTGCAGAAATTGCAGAACCGCCTGGTTCACGAGTTTACCGTCAGCGCGGCCTTTGACTTTCGGCATCAGCGCGCTCATCACCTTGCCCATATCATTTTTCGAAGAAGCACCGGTTTCCTGGATGGTCTGCTGTACAATAACCTTAATTTCTTCTTCGGAAAGCTGTTCGGGAAGATATTGTGCTATAATCTCGATTTCTGCTTTATTGCTTGCAGCAAGCTCGTCACGACCCGCTTTTTCAAATTCTTGGAGGGCATCTTTGCGCTGTTTGATCTCACGACTAAGGATATCAAGCACTTCGTTGTCGTCTAATGTTCTCTTCAAATCTATTTCAAGATTCTTTATCGTCGAACGAACCATTCGAATCGTGGAGAGCTTGAACTTGTCCTTACTCTTCATCGCCTGCTTCATATCTTCGTTCAATCGTTCGCTAAGATTCATGCTTGGGTAATCCTCCTAAAACTTTCTCTTACGAGCAGCCTCGGACTTTTTCTTGCGCTTAACGCTTGGCTTTTCATAATGCTTGCGTTTCTTCACCTCAGCCAAGACGCCATCTTTAGCGATGGAACGTTTAAAGCGACGAAGTGCAGCATCAATTGTCTCGTTTTTGCGAACTTTCGTTTCAGACACCAGTTTTCCCTCCCTCCGACCAGACCGTCCAAGAGCATAACACGGTTCATCAAATTTCATTATAGGCTAAAACGAAACAGAGTGTCAACCAAAAGCCTATTCTTTTTTTGGAAGAGCCTTTATTTCCGGTCGCTCTCTTTAGGCGTGGGACGTAGAATTGCCGATCAGCGCGCCCAGCTTTGATCCCCCGATAAGATGATAATGCAGATGCTGCACAGCTTGCCCGCTGTCCGGCCCGCAGTTATTGATCAGACGATAGCCGGTTTCCGCGATGCCCAGCTCCTTGGCGATTTGCTGCGCCACGCTGTGAATTTCCCCGATCAGCGGCAAGTCCCCGGGAGCCACCTCGTTCATCGACGGAATCGGCTTCTTCGGAATAATCAGAACGTGAACCGGAGCGGCTGGCTCGATATCGTAAAATGCCAAAATCCGCTCATTCTCAAACACCTTGTTGCAAGGGATGCTCCCCTCGATAATCTTGCTAAAAATAGTTTCCATACAGCAGCTTCCTCCTAAAGAATATTTGAAGCACCCTTTCCCGCAGGCGGTCCGGGCCGTCCCTGACGAAATCGGATTCCCGGCACATTGCAAAATACGGCAGCCAGGTCCGTCGTCGCTATTCATTCATCATACAGGAATTTGCCCTTTTTCGAAAGTAAAGCGCCGGTCATAGACGGGAGGCCAGCCCTATTCATGCTTGGATGCGGAGCTGTATCAGATACAGAGAAACAATATTTTCATTTAAGCCTAAAAATGGGCAAAAAAAAGAAACACCCTTCACAGCTGATAAAGCTGATTCGGCGGCGGACGTATGAAAAGGAATAATTTCCCGGTCATACGTCCGCCGAGGTGTTTCAAATGATGTCGGCTTAGCTGTATTATAACAGGGGGGTCATACTGTCTCTGTGACAGTTATCACAACCCCCTATCCATTTTAATTTTTTTCCACGATGACGCTGGAGCCGGCTCCGCCCGGTGAAGCAGGAACCACAACCAGCTTCCGAGCCAGCCTTGCCCGCAGCTCCGGGACGTGGCTGATAATGCCGACCGACAGCTGATCGTTATGCAGCCGTTCGAGCGACGTGATCACGGTATCCAGCAGTTCGGGGTCCAGGGTGCCGAATCCTTCGTCGAGGAAGAAAAATTGCAGCGGATACTGTCCGCGAAGCTGAATCTGCGCGGACAGCGCCAGCGCCAGCGACAGCGAGGTCAGGAACGTCTCTCCGCCCGACAAAGTGGATACCGGCCGCTTGACCCCTCCGTTTCCGTCGTCGCGGATGACAAAGCCCCCGGCGGAGTCGACCTCAAGCGCATAGCGCTGTCTGCTCAGAAAGCGCAGACGCTGAGAAGCGGCCTGGCATACCTGCGCCAGCTGCTCCTCCGCGATATATTCAACGAAGGCGTTGCCGCGCAGGCAGGACTGCAGCTTGG
>NZ_ASSC01000310.1 GCF_000520735.1 Paenibacillus forsythiae T98 | reverse complement strand
GTGATGACTCCCATCCCTAAAGGGAGGGGCTTCTCAGGTCAACGGAAACGGCAACCCATTTCCTCGCTGAAGGCTCCATCCGAGCCTAAGCTTTCAGTGTTCAGGCCGTTGCTCTTTGCAAAATGTTGATCGCAGCGTTCACATCTCGATCCGCGACGTAACCGCAATGCTGGCAGTTGTGAATACGTTCCTTCAGTTCTTTTTTGACGATTTCACCGCAATGAGAGCAAAGTTGCGATGTATTGCGTGGGTCAACTTGTTTCACGATTCTACCAGCACTCTCAGCCTTGTATTTCGTGAATTGTACGAGTTGAT
>NZ_ASSC01000309.1 GCF_000520735.1 Paenibacillus forsythiae T98 | reverse complement strand
GCCAGGGGGCTGCCGACAGGCCCGCATACGGTGCGGGTGCAGGCTGTTGACGCGGCGGGGAATATAAGCAGCAACGGGCCGAGCGGAGAGCTGGGAGGAGCTAACCCGGCTCCATTCAGCGTCGGCATGACGGTGGTGTCCAAGGAGCCTTCCAATACGGTGCTGCAATTCGATTTTACCAACGGGATTGATGCGACGCTTGACTCGGTTCTGCAGAAGATCAGCTTGACCGAGAAGAATTCCTCCGCCCGAATCGGCTACTCCAGTCAGGAGTACATCAAGCAAGGGACGGATTGGGAGCCCGGCGTAGCCAAGCTGCGGCGTCTCATTCTGACATACAACGGATTGAAGAAAGATACGGCTTATGTGGTCAAGATGGACGGAAGCGTGGCGGCCAACAACGGGAATACGCTTGGGCATGACTATTCCTGGGATTTTGCGATCGGCACACCTGCCCCTGCCCCTGGCGGAGGCGCTCTTCTGGGCGGCGCAGGGCCGGGAGGAGGCGCGGCTTCCGGAGAAGAGGCTCTCAAGGCGTCCTCTCTTACCGAGGTGGGAGAAATTGTGCAGGAGACGGGCCGGAGCGTCCTTAAGCTGGACGGGGAGAAGGTCGGAAAGCTGCTGAAAAATTCCGGGCAGAAGACTCTTCTGCTGGATATGGACGCGATGAACGGCATAGACGAAAAGTCCGCCAAAGAGCTTCGGCTGTCCAATGACATTGCGAAATTGTTCGTGGATTACGGCAAAAATCTGGCGCTTCGCGAGAAAGGCGCAACCTGGAGCCTGCCTTCGGCTGCGCTGGGAGGGTATCCGCAGTTAAGTCTGCTGCTTGAGCATCCTGCTTCAACCAGTCTCCCCGCAGCGCCGGAGCATACCGTATCCGATGCCGTATATGCATATTCACTGTCGGCCAAAGCGGGAGACTCCTTGGCAGGCGGCCCTGGCGGCCTGATAACGCTGGCGCTGCCGGTTCCGACGGGAACGGAAGACGCCGATTTGCTGGGCGTTTATCGCCTGAACGATGCGGGAACCGGCTGGGAGTACATTGGCGGCCGGGCGGCAGGCGGCAAGCTGACGGCAACGAGCGGCCGGTTCGGCATTTATACGGTCATGGAATCGACGCGAACCTTTGCCGATATAGCGGGTCACTGGGCCAAGCACACCATTGAAATTATGGCGGCGAGACAAATTGCGGATGGTGTGGACGATAAGAGCTTTAGGCCGGAGGGCAGCGTAACGCG
>NZ_ASSC01000308.1 GCF_000520735.1 Paenibacillus forsythiae T98 | reverse complement strand
ACCCCCGCCTCTCCGTCGCTGCTCTCTTACGTGGCCGGCATCAACTCGACCATTGCCAAGAATATCGTCAAATACCGCGAAGAGAACGGCAGCTTCAAGAACCGCAAGCAGCTCCAGAAGGTGCCGCGTCTCGGCGCAAAATCGTACGAGCAGTGCATCGGCTTCCTGCGTATTCCGGAAGGCGAGAATACGCTTGACCGGACGCCGATTCACCCGGAGTCGTATGATGTGGTCGGCCGGCTCTTCAAGGAGCTTGGACTTGATTTGTCGCAGATTGGCAGCAAGGAACTGGCGCCTGTGCTCGCTGCGCAGCATCCCGAGGAGCTGGCGGCACAGCTGGACGTCGGCGTGCCGACGCTGCGGGACATTCTGGAGAGCCTCCAGCGTCCCGGACGCGACCCCCGCGAGGAGCTGCCGCCGCCGATCTTCCGCACCGATGTGCTGAAGATCGAGGATTTGACGCCGGGCATGGAGCTTCAGGGCACGGTGCGCAACGTCATCGATTTCGGCGCCTTCGTCGATATCGGCATCAAGAATGACGGGCTGGTGCATATTTCCCAGCTCAGCTCAAGCTTCGTCAAGCACCCGATGGACGTTGTCTCCGTCGGCGACAATGTGACCGTCTGGGTGCTCAGCGTCGATTTGAAGAAAGGCCGGGTCGGCCTGACCATGCGCCCGCCGCGCAGCGAATAACAAAACCTCCGGGACGCTCCGGTCCAACCTGAAAGAAGGTTGAACCGAAGAAGCGTTCTGGAGGTTTTTTGGCATTCCGGCGGAAGAAGTCCCGGACCTTGAAGGGCGGTGCCGCCATTTTTTTCGCGGAATGGGTTCAGGCTCTTAGAACTGCGTTGCGGTCAGGTCCGGCTTCGGCGGTGTATATGAACCGGGCAGAGGCTGCGCGCTTGCCGTATAGCCTTCCGGCAGATAGGCAATGGCGGTCGCTTTGGAGATCACCTGCGCATACATTCCGGGTCCTGGCTTGGTGATTTCATAATAAATCACGGCCTTCCGGTCCGCCGCAAAGTCGATTCTCGCAATCCTCAGGCCATAGCCCGGATTGGGCAGATTGCCGACCGTAACCGCCACTTTGTTCACGCCGTCCGCCGCTTTTTCCACTTTGACCTCTGCGGGCTGGCCCGCACTTGCGGAATCGTCTCCACCATCAATCGTTCCCAGCATGCGCTGGACGAAGGCTCTCGCATCATGCACCCAGGCGGCTGCCTCTGAACGGGTCACGGCTTCATTCGGCCGGAATTTTCCCTCATTTTCCAGTGAAATAATCCGCATATTGAGGAGCGTTTGGAGACTGTTGTTGGCCTCTGCGCTCAGTTTGCCGCCATCGGTGATGTTGAAATACATCTTGGTCACCGGAAAATCACCCTTTGCCTTCAAGGCCCCGTCCAGTAATTGTACGAAGCTGGCGCGGGAAACCGCCGCATTCGGATTGACCGACTGATCCAGCGGCAGGCCATTCTGGGCGGCGATCAGGAAGGACGAAGCGTACCAGGACTTATCCTCCACCTTGGCGAAATAATCGCTGGCCTTGGCCGGTCCGCCCGCTGACGGATGCGGTTCAAGCGCAAGTCCGCTGACGATAAGCTGGACGGCTTGGCTATATGACATTTTGGACTTGGGAGCAAAGAGCTGACTGGACACCCCGTTAATCACCCCGGCTTCACGCAGTGCGTTGATCTTGGCCTCGGCCGGGTCCCCCTTCAGGTCGGTAAAAGCGAAAGCCGACGCTCCAAACCACACCGACGCAGCCAATATCCCGCATGCTATAGTCATTTTTTTGGCATTATGCCTGAAAGTCTGTCTGTTCATCTTTATTCACCTCTTACCTTCTTAGATGCCCTGTGAAGCGGAAAGGTTGCAGGGGGATGCAAGATTGTCTGGAAAAAAGTGCGAACCCCAAGCTCCCATAAAAACCCCGGGAGATTCGCACCCCTTGCGGGACAAGGGTTTTTGCGTTATTTTATAGTAAAATCCCCCTTTTTTACGACTACTTTCAGGGGGTTCGCACTAAAGCGCTTGCAATTCCTTGCGGAGTAAGGGATTGCAGCGGGTGCTGTCGCTCCCCGTGCGGGAGCGTGGATTGAAATCCGGCATTGGGGCTACGCCCGCCGCCAGGATTACTGTCGCTCCCCGTGCGGGAGCGTGGATTGAAATCTGGCCCGGATGGGGACCGGACATGTCGGCGTCTTGTCGCTCCCCGTGCGGGAGCGTGGATTGAAATTTCTTTTGGCTCTGCTCTATACTAGCAAGCCAAGAGTCGCTCCCCGTGCGGGAGCGTGGATTGAAATTTGTACCACTTACGCCAGGAGATATAGCCTTTCAGTCGCTCCCCGTGCGGGAGCGTGGATTGAAATATTATATGAAGTGGAAAGAAAAACACCAAATATATGTCGCTCCCCGTGCGGGAGCGTGGATTGAAATAGTTTACAGACCATCTCGCAGGATGAAGCTATTAGGTCGCTCCCCGTGCGGGAGCGTGGATTGAAATCTGTATCGAAGACCACGCAGGCCCGGGGGCCGCTGGTCGCTCCCCGTGCGGGAGCGTGGATTGAAATGCATTCTACTAAAACAGCAACGGACCCGCCATTTGCGTCGCTCCCCGTGCGGGAGCGTGGATTGAAATCGTCTCATATCGGTATCCGGCTGCTCTGCGCTATCAGTCGCTCCCCGTGCGGGAGCGTGGATTGAAATGCGATCTTATGGCATTTGATGCCAAAAACATAAAGTCGCTCCCCGTGCGGGAGCGTGGATTGAAATACTGGATGCTCAGCGTGAGTATAATTTGGCCTACAGTCGCTCCCCGTGCGGGAGCGTGGATTGAAATCTCATCAGTCACATGACCCCAAACAGGATCACAGTCGCTCCCCGTGCGGGAGCGTGGATTGAAATAGCAATCTCTTCAGGTGTAAGTCGAAGCCGTTCGTCGCTCCCCGTGCGGGAGCGTGGATTGAAATTCCCCGAAATATTTGGATATGGAGAACTTCTTGACGTCGCTCCCCGTGCGGGAGCGTGGATTGAAATACCGCCAATCAAATGTTCGATACCTTCGCGGCTGGTCGCTCCCCGTGCGGGAGCGTGGATTGAAATCATTATCACCGTCCGTAGCCTCATACTGATTATCAGTCGCTCCCCGTGCGGGAGCGTGGATTGAAATTCACGCGAGAATCAACAGCCGATATATTCGGTGTCGTCGCTCCCCGTGCGGGAGCGTGGATTGAAATACAAATTTCGCCTATCTCTCGTGATTTATCTTCAAGTCGCTCCCCGTGCGAGAGCGTGGATTGAAATTGAATGGTACAGAAGCTGGTAAGCAACCGACTGGTAGGTCGCTCTCCATGCGAGAGCGTGGATTGAAATATGGACGCTGCCATGGTATCAATGCCTGCGGCGCCGGTCGCTCTCCATGCGAGAGCGTGGATTGAAATCAAAACGCTTGGTATGTATTTATCGCTATCGGGGGTCGCTCTCCATGCGAGAGCGTGGATTGAAATTGGTACAAAGAAAGGAAGATGACTCTTTACGTACGGTCGCTCTCCATGCGAGAGCGTGGATTGAAATAGGTCGGAGTCCGTGTGATGCCATTGATAACTGCGTCGCTCTCCATGCGAGAGCGTGGATTGAAATGCCGTCTTGCTTCTAACTGCTGAAGATAACTTAGAGTCGCTCTCCATGCGAGAGCGTGGATTGAAATACCTCCCTTCCTGGGATTCCATGACCCCAAGATGCGTCGCTCTCCATGCGAGAGCGTGGATTGAAATCCGGAGCCACCCGCGCTATCTGCCAAAAAATCCGGTCGCTCTCCATGCGAGAGCGTGGATTGAAATTTATTACGCATAGTTTGAAGTTTTTCCCAAGTTGACGTCGCTCTCCATGCGAGAGCGTGGATTGAAATCGTTCTGTTATGTGAAAGTTTTAGGTTAAACGGTGTCGCTCTCCATGCGAGAGCGTGGATTGAAATCATTCGGGTGGCAGCGGAGCTTCCTAATCCGGCCGTCGCTCTCCATGCGAGAGCGTGGATTGAAATTACGTCCAGAGCTAGTGCTAGCGTGGTTATGATAGTCGCTCTCCATGCGAGAGCGTGGATTGAAATCCCTGCATGTCCACTCCATATGGTATCCGCATCGGTCGCTCTCCATGCGAGAGCGTGGATTGAAATGGCGGCAGAAGGGGCGGCAACCTGGGCGCGGTCATTCGGTCGCTCTCCATGCGAGAGCGTGGATTGAAATATCGCTGTAGTCACGAAGCGCACGAACAACCTGGTTGTCGCTCTCCATGCGAGAGCGTGGATTGAAATGTTGCAATCCGAGCGATCTAGCGATTGAACCTACGGTCGCTCTCCATGCGAGAGCGTGGATTGAAATAACCTGGATGAATTCCGGCGCAGCGACCGGAATCACAGGTCGCTCTCCATGCGAGAGCGTGGATTGAAATCCTGGTGGACAAGGGAGCCAACGGTAAGCAGTTCACGTCGCTCTCCATGCGAGAGCGTGGATTGAAATCGTTTGCGTCGGGTTGTTGTACATGCCGGGGTATATAGGTCGCTCTCCATGCGAGAGCGTGGATTGAAATCTGGATACCGTTCGGAATACTCCAGATGATTTGCCGTCGCTCTCCATGCGAGAGCGTGGATTGAAATGGCTTTTTGGGACGGCAAATTGAAACCTATGTGCTGGTCGCTCTCCATGCGAGAGCGTGGATTGAAATCAGCAAGCATCCAAAATGCAGGACCATTATAACAAGTCGCTCTCCATGCGAGAGCGTGGATTGAAATAACATCTAATGAGATTGCACCTGCTTATTTTCGTGGTCGCTCTCCATGCGAGAGCGTGGATTGAAATTTGGCTAAAAAGATGTTCATGCTCATATGTATAATCGTCGCTCTCCATGCGAGAGCGTGGATTGAAATCGGCGAGAGAACGCGGTGCTGATCGGCCCATTCTGGTCGCTCTCCATGCGAGAGCGTGGATTGAAATACCGTCAGCTCCGTCAGCTTGTCCTGCATCTTTTCGTCGCTCTCCATGCGAGAGCGTGGATTGAAATAGTCACATAAATGCAATACCTGAAGGTGTATCGTCGTCGCTCTCCATGCGAGAGCGTGGATTGAAATCGTCAAAGAGTTCGGCATCCGCATTAAAGACGGGGGTCGCTCTCCATGCGAGCGTGGATTGAAATTTCACCAGCACCTGAACTAGATACATAAAAAGCCGGTCGCTCTCCATGCGAGAGCGTGGATTGAAATCTTATCTGCTCGGAGGCCGAAATCCTGATAAGGGGCGTCGCTCATCATGGGAGAGTGTGGATTACAATTATATAAGCCCTTCATTTTGCTGCGGAAAGCTCTGCTGCTCTCCTTGCCGGAGCGTAATAGAAATAGGACTTGGCTACCGGAAATATTGGTGTTGTCATGCTGCTCCCTTTGCGGGAAGCGAGATAAATGCCGGAAGAGGGCAGAAGGTAATGCATTCAGTGCGAATCCTACTGTCAGTAAATAAGATTTTCCAATATAAATTGTTTACTCTAGTGCCTACTGGAGTATTTTTTTGTGTTTTTTTACATGAAAAGAGGAATTTGACCTGGTTCAAAAGAATTATATACATGAGTATTCGGGATTTATTGGATATTTTGTTGAAACAAGGAGGACGGCATTGTGAGGATTAAAGCTCCCGAATTAAGCCGGGTGGAGCAGTGGATTCAGGAATCTGGCAATTTTATTGTTCCTTATCCAATTACAGTTGTGACAGATGCCTTTATTAGTGGCGGATTGCATTCCAAATACCGGGTGAATACCATCCGTGTCCCGTCTATTCAGGGTCATTTGCGTTTCTGGTGGCGGGCGACCCGAGGGGCAGAGTATACCCATCCGTATGACTTGAAAGCCAGAGAGCGTCTGATCTTTGGCGATACTTCATTACCAAGTCCATTGAGACTGACGGTGGCTTGCGATGCTCGAAGCACTGATAAGCAGAAGGTCGAACCGAAATCCGCTCCTTCCTATGTTCTATTTCCTTACAGGGACAAGGACAAGTCCCGATCACAGGAGCTGGAAGAATTAAAGAGAGACGCCAAGGCTCGGCGCGGATTATCCTTTGTGCTGAGTATCCGGTATTCGGATGCCAGAGAATACGTTCCGGAGGACAAGAAGGTGTATGTCCGGCTGCCAGCGGAGGATGTCAAATTTGAAGTGGAAGCAGCTCTGTGGGCCTGGATTAACTTTGGTGGAATCGGGGCGCGGACACGGCGGGGATGCGGCAGTCTGTACAGCAAGGATTTTTCACCTGAATTCAAAGAGAATAATACGGCTCGTGAGTGGCTCATCGAGATGATGGCACAATACAAGCTACCCTCGCTTTCCACCATGGAGTATAGAGAGTGGCCGATTCTGGCGGCGTTGACGGGATGTGAAGACAGCATTGTGGTTCAGAACACAGCAGACTCCGTGATTAAAGTGTGGGATGAAACGATCAGTGCTTATTCCGAGTTTCGACAGCGTAGAAACACCCGAAAGATCGTAGGAGATGACGGCAAGCCGAAAATCAAGCCACGCCGAAGCCATTGGCCCGAGCCGGATGCTCTGCGGAGAATCACTGGATGGTCTGACCTCCGTCATCGTGATCCGTATTCGCTTAATATAGAGGACCCGATGGCCTTCCCGCGCGCTCAGTTCGGTATGCCAATTACGTTCTGGTTCAAGGATCACAAAGACCCGCTCAAGACGGAGCTTACTCCCGCAGGGAAGGAACGCCTTGCCTCACCGTTAATTCTGAAGCCCCTGGCTGTAAGTGAGAGTCAAGCGTTCGGAGCCATCATTCGGTTGATTCAGCCGCCGCTAACTCATCTGAGATTGCGGTATGTGCCTGGGGAGGAGCGCGATAAAGGCATTTCCCCTAAAAGAATCCATGATTTTAAGGAGAAAATTAAGCGGCAATCTCTTAGGCATACACATTTATATCCCCGAAATATCAGCAATTCCCATTATCCGCTCAAAAACTCCGGTCAGGATGCCATAACGGGATTGCTGCAAAGTGAGGAGGTGGAGAGATGGACAAGACACCAGGAGCAACTGAAACCGGCAGAGAAAATATCAAAGGTATGGAATTCCAAGAACATCTGATTGTGATCTCGCTCGGGCCTGTACAAGACTTTATTGCACAGGCGCGCAAAACCCGGGATTTATGGTTTGGCTCACATCTGCTGTCGGAGCTTAGCCGGGTGGCGGCGGAACATTTTCAGAAAGAGGGGGAGCTTGTCTTCCCTGCTCTTCCTGCCCATGCGGAATCTGAGCTTGATGCGAATAAGGAGAATAAGCTGCCTGTCGCCAACAAAATCATCGGTCTGACCCGCAGCTCCGATCCCGGTTCTCTGGTAAAGAGAGTATGGGAAGCGGTGCAAGAGCATTGGAAAAGGTATACGCAGAGCGCGCAGCGCTTGTTAGAGCAAGCGAATGTGATTAATCCGGCGATGTGGAAGCGGCAGGTCAAGGACTTTATTGAATTTCATGCCGCCTGGTCCGAGCTGCCCAATCGCAGAGGCTACAAAGAGGCATTGGAACGTGTCAATCAACTGCTGGCTGGGCGGAAGACATTGCGTGATTTTCGGCCAAATGATCCTTCCCGTATTTACGGTGAACTGAAATCCTCGCTAAATCCGGGAAGAGAATCGGTTCTCCTTGAACGGCACTATACAGACTATTCCTGTTTTGGAATTAAGAGGAAGGAAACACTGGATGCCATTTCTCTGGTCAAGCGCTTAGGGACATGGATTGAGCAGGAGGTGAATCCCGCCGATCAGCCATATCATTTCAAATCCGTCTGTGATCTGGCGTTTAGACCTTACCGCATACGAATCAAAGGCGATGAGGAAATGAACAGAAGGGCTGCGCTCTTCTATCAGCACATGATTGAATTGTGCAGCTTCGACTTAAAGCTTCCGCGAGAGATTAAAGCGGCTAGAGACATAGACACATTCGACTCCCGGCTGTTCTATGAGCAGCAGATGGAGGATTTGGTAGAAGAGTATTGGGATCAGAGGAGAAAGATGAGCCAGTCGGAAGAGGACGGGAAGAAAGATTTGGTCAAGCGGCTGTGTGCCTCCATTCGTCAATTTCACGCTGAACTTGCTGTTCGTCCTTCGCCCTATTATGCCTTTCTGTTATGTGACGGTGATCGTGTCGGAGACAGGCTGAAAAGACTCGGCGATCTGAAGCTGCACCAGCAGTGGAGCAAGCGGTTATCGCAGTTCGCTGCGAATTCCCGGAAGATTATCCAAAGTCATGGCGGAGAGTTCATCTACGGGGGCGGCGATGATTGCATGGCGCTGCTTCCGCTAGACAACTGTCTACAAGCGGTCAATGACCTGCGTTGTCACTTCAGCGCTATTGTTCAGGACAATCCAGACAATGATATAGCGCAACCGGAAGACTCCCCCACTTTGTCGGCCGGATTGGTGGTTGCCCACATGCTGGAGCCGCTGGGAGAAGTACGCCGAATGGCCGAAAGGGCGGAACGTAGAGCCAAAGTTTACCGGAATCGGCTTGTTGTTCATGTGCAGAAGCGCAGCGGAGGCGATCAGTTGCAGGTTAGCATGTCCTGGGCGGAAAATCCGGTGAAATGGCTGGACGAACTGAGACGTTTATATGAGAAGAATGTAATTTCGGTGCAGCTTGCCCATGATTTACGGCAATTACATCGCCGGTACGAGAGCGTCAAGTTCCCGTTAGCGTTTATAGAAGCAGAGAAGAGGGAGCTTATCGTCAAGGAGATCGAGCGGTTGCTGAGAAAGAAGAAGCTGGATCAATTTCTCATAGAGGACGAGAACCCGGAAACGCTGAGTCAACGAATGGCCTCGCTCATTAGGAAGGGGACCGGTTCGGCGCTGGAACGTCTGCACACACTGGCCGAGCAGGTCATGCTGGCAATTACATTGAAAAAAACGGAGGTTGGACCATGAAGCTGCTGCGAGTCGAACCTGTAGATCCGGTGATGACCCGGGATGGCCGGCCTTTTGGCGATACGCCGGGCGCAACGGCTTATATTATGGATAGCATAACGCCCGGCGTTGTAGCGGGAACGATCCGTATGCTGCTTGTCAAGGAATGGTTAGGGGAGGGGAGGACACGGCCCTTGTCCGAGGCGGCGAAGCATTTTCTGAAACAAACGAGAATCGCGGGTCCACTGCTGGAATGGAAAGATCATATATACTATCCAATGCCTAAAGACCTGTTGTTCTATGAGGAACAAGGCAAGTTGAAGGCGGAGGCGCTTCGTCCGCAGAAGCTGAATCCCGGTGAAGGATATTTTGGTGTTTCCGTAGAGGGAAGGCTGTCCGATTCGCTTCATCCTGTAGACGTGCCCCATTCCGGCAAACCTTATGCGAACAGTCCCGCCTTTCTGCGTGAAGATTGGCTTCATCGCTGGTTAAAGGGAACCATATCCGCTGATGAGTGGGTCAGCGTGCTGAACACATGGGATGAGTGGCTTACATATTCCGGCAAAGAGGCTGCGCCCCCCGATTCGCCCTTTCTTCGTCCGTATGAACAGGAAGCACGGGTACATAATGCGATTGATGCAACAACCGGAAGAGTTGAAGAGGGGAAGCTGTTCTCAACCGCTGCCCTGCGATTTTATCCGGGTGTTGCCTTGCTTGCGGGCGTAATGATGGAGAATGAGTCCGAGGGGTCTGGCAGGCTTGCTGCCGTACATAGTATGGGGGGCAAACGCAGGTTGTCTTATTTTCAAGAGATGGACTGGCCGGGCGAGCGCCCGTTTCCCTGGACTTGCCCGGAAGATGTTGCCCATTCACTGCGGGAGGCTCGGCCCGGTGATATGCTGCGTATGACGCTGGCAACGCCCGCTTATTTCGACAAGGGATGGCGGCCGCGCTGGGTTGACGCACAGTTTAGAACTACGAAGGAGTTCCATGAACTGTGGAACTTGCCGGATTCTGTTGAGGAGTTGAAGCTTGAGCTTGTATGGGCTTGTACGGACCGCTGGCAGCCGATATCCGGCTGGAACTATAGCCGCACTCAGCAAGAGGGAAGGGAGAAGCCTGTACGAAGAATGGTTCCTGCGGGAAGCGTCTACTTCTTCAAGATCATTGCAGGAGATGCCGGGATACTGGCCGAACACTGGCTGGATTCGGTTTCGGATACAACACGGCGCGAGGGGCCGCTGGACAAGGAGGACGGATTTGGAATGGCTATGTGGGGAGTCGAATCAAAGAGGGAGGATGTCAAATGAGTGCCAACAGTAAAATGTACTTTATCCATTGCCTGTCGCCTGTTCATGTCGGAGCGGGTCAGGGCGTTGGAGATATTGATCTGCCGATTGTACGTGAACGCACGACCGAATGGCCGTATGTGCCTGGAAGCAGCGTTAAAGGTGTACAGCGCAGGTACTATAGTCGGCTTGCAGCCAACGGAGAAGACCCTGAAATTACTCCGGAGTGGGTGGAGGCCCTGTTCGGGCGAGCTGAAGGAGAGCGGCATGACGATGCAGGGCCCGACGAAGGTATTGCAGGGGCGCTGGTGCTCACAGACAGCAGGCTGCTTGCCTTCCCCGTAGCCAGTCATTATGGCGTCTTTGCCTATGTTACCTGCCCCAGTGTATTGCGGCGAGTGATCCGGGACAGCGAAGCGGTTGGCGCTGACTTTCCCCCTCTCGATATGGATGCGCTTGATGCCAGACTGGATGCCGATCCTCATGCCGCTTTTGTCTATCCCTTCAGCAAGCTGCTTAAGGAGAGCAACGAGCAGGAGAGCGACGGGACGGAGGAATCGGAGGTGATACTCGATGAGTTTTCTTTTATCGCAAGTAGGTTCTCCGATGAGCAGCGGAAATGGGTGGATTGGTGCGCGGATCAGTTGTTTCCGGGTCAAGAGATGAATTCGGAACGTTCAATCTGGCGCAAACGCCTGATTGTCGTTGCAGATGAGGCATTTCAATACTTTGTCACCTTATGCTGTGAAGTAACACCCCGTATACGAATACGTCAGGAGACTAAAGTAGTGGATCAAGGCGCGTTGTGGTACGAGGAGTATCTCCCTTCGGAAACTGTGCTTTACGGTCTGGTCTGGTGTGATAGCATCCATCATCCGAATCTGGAACCTGGCAATCGGAACGCTCTTGGGAAGCTGCGGAAAAATGTATCTCTGCAACTCGGCGCCAATGTCAGTGTGGGGAAAGGGCGTATCCGCTATCTCTTGTCCACAGAGGAGGGAACTTCGTGATTTCGAGAGAACAACGTTACGCTCAGGCCGCCTATGCCAGTATGACCGATGGACTTGATCCGCAATCGGCGGAGGCCAACGTCTTCGGGACCGCATGTCATCATTTTCCGGCTATGGTACGGCTGAACGGATTGAGGCTGACGGTTGCATTTTACGAAGCAAAAGCACAAGCCGGGGCTGGAGCACTGACGGGACGAAGCGGAAATAACGCAATTGAAAAAGCGGGCGAAGTGAATGCATCGGCAAGAGCTAGGGCATATCAGCGCTATCTGCGATATATGAGGCAGGCGCTGGTTCCGGAAGAAGCGGAACTGGGCAAGGCTATCTCTTCATCTGCATGCACAGAAGATCAATATCGGCTATTATCCCGGCAAGCGCTTGCGGCCTCCGTGTGGTTCAAGCGTTATGCAGAGGCCATTCTGAAGGCGGAACCGACCGCAGAAGCAGGCGGAGAGAGCTTATGAGTGCATATCTCTATATGACAAAGGCGGCTGATAATAGACGACGGAGGGAACTGGAAGCCGTCTTCCAATCAGGCGAGGGAGCGCGCCAAGCATTCTATGAGAAAGTTATCAAGTTCTATGAGAACTGCTGGAAAGACAAGGAATGGGTGATATGGTATTGGCATCGGTATGAACAACGTTTTCGCATCCAGCCGCCCCCCCTGTCCGGCTGTGCGGGTCAGTCAGTGCGGGACAACGGGGAACAACCGGGTGTCTTTACTCTGGAATGTGCATCGTCTGTCGTTACGGGACAAGGGCAGCCATCCGTACTGGAGACCCATCTGACGCTGCATCCGATTTATGGCTTCCCTTACTTTCCCGGGACGATGATTAAAGGCGCCGCCGCGCATTACTGCCACCGGGTGCTTGGCGCACAGCATAAGGATTTTCTGGAGAATGGCGCTTACTATACCATGCTGTTCGGTTCGGCAGAGCAGGCAGCGATCATTCAGTATGAGGATGCCTGGCCGGAGCCTGGCAGCATTGCGAATGCGCTGTGCCTGGACGTCCTGACGCCGCATCATCGGAGCTATCAGGGGCTTCAAGCTTCCAAGGAAGGAGCAGGAGATATTCAGGCCGCCGAGAGCCTGGCGCCGCGTGACGACGATTCGCCGATACCGGTTCATTATTTGACCGCCAGCGGCGCCTATACATTCAAGCTCGTTGGCGACCCGGATGTGCAAGACGCCGGAGACTGGCTGGGGGTCGCTGAACGAATCGTCCGGGCCATGCTCCAGTCGGAAGGATTAGGCGGCAAGACGAATAGCGGATACGGGTGGTTTAAGGAGGATAAGCATGGACGCTAAAGACCAGATGACGAAGAAGCAAGCTGAACGGGCTATTGTCAAGATTAAGGAGAATTACATTCTCTGGGAAAAGTCGATTGTGGATCAATTGAATATGAGTTCGCAGCATCATCTTACTACCGGCGGCTTCCGGGAAGAAGTGTGGAAATCCATGTTTGACCGGATGGTTCCGCATAAATTCTCCATCGCTCGTTCAGTGTTCATCATTGACTCGTACGGCAACATATCCAATGAAGTCGATCTCGCGATATTTGATGAGCAGTATACGCCTTATATTTTTCAGAATGGGGTGATGAAGTATATTCCGATTGAAGCCGTGTCGGTAGTAGTGCAGTGCAAGAGTACGAGTCTGAATGGGGTACAGGATTGGGCCAGAAGTGTTGCCAAGCTGCGGACATCGCTAACCGGTATTAGCCGGATGGCTGCAAGCATAGTGTACGGGGATTTGAAGTATAAAGATGAAGATGGAAATTGGATACCGGATATATGCAAAAAGAGTCCCTTAACGCAAACCTCTACTCGCCCGGTTCGTATTTTATGCCATATGGCTAACTATAATCTTCAAGATGATTCCAAGGATGCATTTGATCTCATCATTTCTCCCGCAAATGGCCGATTGTCGGTGGTGATGCCATCAAAGAGCGGCAAGAATAACTGCGATTCCGATACTATTGCGTACTGGATCAAGGAATTAAATCATCAGGATGAGTCCATCAAAATCGACCATGCGGAGATTCATACCAAACTTGAGAAGATGACCCTAAGTCAATTGAAAGTCCAGGAAAAAGAAGGCAACAGCCAAGAAATTTCCCTGCTTGCGTTAACTTTTCAGTTGAACCAACTGCTGATGCTCATCAACAATCCGATCCTATTCCCGCATCAGGCGTATGCGAATATGTTCAATAGAGTTCCAATTCCGGATCAAAGCAGATTGTACAAGGAAGAAGCAAGGAAGATACGAAATGGGGAATCCCAGACACATGTGCAAACTCCAAAGGCTCCAAGATCCTTCCGCCGCAAAGGTTCAAAGGTTCAGTAAATGGAAGGCTGATCGTCTGTAAAAGTGCGAACCCCAAGCTCACATGAAATCCCCGGGAGATTCGCACTCCTTACGGGGCAAGGGTTTTCGCGATATTTTATAGTAGGAAGCCCCTTTTAAACAGCCGTTTTCAAGGGGTTCGCACTAAAGCGTTTGCAATTCCTTGCGTGGCAAGGGGTTACAGCAGGCGCTGTCGCACCCCGTGCGGGTGCGTGGATTGAAATGCGATTAGATCGAGGCGTCCTGGCGAACTTAGAGTCGCACCCCGTGCGGGTGCGTGGATTGAAATCTGGCTTTGCCCCTTTGTGATCTGCTGAAGCAGGTGTCGCACCCCGTGCGGGTGCGTGGATTGAAATCAGAATTACTTTGTCGCCATCAGCGAAGAATTCAATGTCGCACCCCGTGCGGGTGCGTGGATTGAAATAATTATCCCGTTTCATGATGAATACGAACTATTGTCGCACCCCGTGCGGGTGCGTGGATTGAAATTGGAGTGTCGACGGGGTCTGCTTCTGGAGGCGGGTCGCACCCCGTGCGGGTGCGTGGATTGAAATCGGCTGCTCCTCCGGGATGGGATGATCCGGGATGGAGTCGCACCCCGTGCGGGTGCGTGGATTGAAATATATCGGCCCGAGCAGCTTCCCCAACCAATTTAAGTCGCACCCCGTGCGGGTGCGTGGATTGAAATAAGACCTCTCTGCGGCTCCTAAAGGCCGTATAATGTCGCACCCCGTGCGGGTGCGTGGATTGAAATGTTCTAGCAGCGCCGCCGTAACATCAAGGTACATTGTCGCACCCCGTGCGGGTGCGTGGATTGAAATTATACATAACACACACAATATGTCAAGGTATTTCGGTCGCACCCCGTGCGGGTGCGTGGATTGAAATTTGTACTTAAATTGCGTTGCTGACGTGTTGGTCCAGGTCGCACCCCGTGCGGGTGCGTGGATTGAAATTTCATTTCGTCATCCTCCTTGAGTGCTTTGTATAAGTCGCACCCCGTGCGGGTGCGTGGATTGAAATAAAGTGAAGGTAAAGCCTGTTGCATCCGTAGTGAGTCGCACCCCGTGCGGGTGCGTGGATTGAAATAGCAGCTCAGTCACTTGGTTGTTGTCCATGTTCTCGTCGCACCCCGTGCGGGTGCGTGGATTGAAATGCCAAACTAGGCGCCGCTCCGTTCGACCTGGCGGACGTCGCACCCCGTGCGGGTGCGTGGATTGAAATATCCCGATTGCGTCAATACCATCAAGGAGATACAGCGTCGCACCCCGTGCGGGTGCGTGGATTGAAATCTTTGGAGGATTTGTCGATTGAGAATGTGATGGCTGTCGCACCCCGTGCGGGTGCGTGGATTGAAATATTTACTTCAAGAATTTGATCCTCAGAAAA
>NZ_ASSC01000307.1 GCF_000520735.1 Paenibacillus forsythiae T98 | reverse complement strand
AGATCCGCCGGGCTGTCGCTCTGTTCGCGTACAGCCTCCCCCTCCGCGCCGCTCAGCTTCCAATATTTCGTTTCCATGTTCCACAAGCCCCCGGTATTTCAAAAATAACGGCCCCACCGCGTGGGGCCGCTTATCCTATATGAAAATAGTAACATATCCGTCAGCAAAACAATAGAACCTATGCCCACAGCCCTCTAATCCAGTTCCCGATCTTCAGCAGCAGGTCCCAGAGGAAGAACCGTACCTTCGGCTGCTCTGCGGGAGTATCCGCTTGGGCCGCTTCATCCGGCTGCCGATCCACCGCCAGCGCCGCTTGTTCCGCCTTTACAGCTTTGCCTTTTTCTTGTGCGGAAGCCTTGGCGGGCTTGGCCTTGGCATCGCCGGCCGGCTTCGCCGCCGCATCCCCCGAACCCGCATCGATGAAGCAAAGCGGCGGAAACAGCACGCACCACCAATTCTGACCCTCTCCTTTTCCAAGTGTTACGCGAAGAGACTCATATTCTCCGGCGGGATAAACCGTTCCCCCGTACAGCTTGGTAGGAAAGGGGACAACTCCCAGCTCGACTTTATAACCATAATCAATGCCGCGCTTGCCCAGCTCATCGCCCACCAGCTTGTTCAGCTCCGGCAAATGGTCGCGTATAACCGCACGGGCCTGTTCGAGGCTTTGCGGGTCCTCCAGCTTGTTGACCCACCCGTTCATCTGCTCCACAATTTTATCACGGAGCTGCCGCTTTACGAGCTGATCCTGCGGCCCGTCCGAATTGGCAAGAATCCGCAAGCGGATCGACTCCTTCGGAATAGGGCCGCCGCTGACGGCGGCATCGGTCTTTTGCCCCTCCCAGGCCATCATGACAAACATCAGAATACAAATTAAAATGGCAGTATACATAAAGGTCTTGCGCAGCGAGTCCTTGGCGATTCCGCTTTTAGCGTCCATTCGGGATACCCCTCTCCACTGGCTTCATGTCAGTCAGTATCCCCGGAAAGCGGAGTCCCCAAACCTATGAATCTATTTGTTTTTGCAGCACGCAGATTATTCATTTCTATAGATCATTTCAAGCAGTGTCCACGGTCAAAAATTCATCACAAAAACGAAATAACAAATAATTATATTTCTAAAAATATTTCATTTTAATGAAAAAAATTGGTTTTTATGTATCATAGAACCTCTTTGGAAGGTGTGTTACAGTTTATTTGTTTCCAAAAATTATGAAAAGAGATATACGAAAGGAATATTTTAAAAAATGGAGGATTAGTATGTTCACAAAAAAATTCAATGTCGTTTTACTTTTAATGTTACTATTAACAACCTTTTCTTTTGGAAGTTCAAGCTTTGCTGCAGAGTCACCTGAATCTAAAGCCAAGGAAGTCGTTAAAGAATTTCTTGTCGCGATGGATAATGGAGATATTAATAAGGCTTTAGAGTTAGTTGTGGATACACGTTTTTCAAACGTGAAAGAACAGATTAAAGCATATAAAGAATATAGAGATACCAGAAACTTCCGCTCACTTGAAATCGTTTCTGTGGATATTGAAAATGAAAGTTCGATCTTTGTTAAAATTAAGGATATCTCAACATCATCCGATACACAGGAGGTCATACACGTTAAAAATTATAATGGCCAGTGGAAAATTTCATTAGGAAATAGTGAAGAAAAGTCTGGAAAATCATCCGACGTTTCAATTAATACATTAGCTGACCACTTTTCATTTACTAATTTTCAATATGGGCCACATTATACTATTGATAAATTTTCAATCCCTAGTGGTGTTAGTAATGTGGTTGTACAAGGTTGGCAATACTCTAGTAATGAGTATCCTGCCAGTGCATCCTATCAACTCGCAAGATCTACATGGCTAGGTCAAGCCATTTATGGGTCCGCTGTTGATGTTGATAGTAATGGAGAATACACCATTACTCTCACAGGCGCATTCGAGGGTAGTGATTTTTGTATAAGAATTTTCGTCGGAAATAGTTCGATAATTAATGGTGCTGGTAATGTGACGTATTAATTTCTGATTTATTATTACTTAAGTTTCTAGAAAATTTTTAGTGCATATGAATTTCAAAAAAGTCCCCCAAAGAAGAGATAACCGTCAGTACTCCTTCGTAAAGAAGAAGCCTGGCGGTTATTTTTTGAAAGACTTCAACAATTTGCTGAGTGATGTCATCCCTGTCTGGCCGGAGCCGTATACGACGCCTTTGGCAAATCTTCCTCTTGCTGCTGCCCATGCAGCTTCACGCTCATTACAAGCCCGATGCTCGCCATGTTGATCAACAGCGAAGTGCCGCCGTAGCTGATAAAAGGCAAGGTAATGCCGGTTAACGGCATAAGCCCTATAAAAGCCCCGATATTCTCGAAAATCTGATACAGCATCATAGCCACAATGCCGACAATAATGAACGGCCCGCCTCTGTCCCGGCATTCGAGTGCAATCAGAATCATCCGGTGGATCAGAATAAAGTACAGGAGCAGCAGGACGGCGGAGCCGACGAAGCCGAACTCCTCGGCAATCTGGACAAAGATCGAGTCCGCATAGGCATACGGAACAAGGTTTTTCTGCACAGAGCTTCCCTGCAAATATCCTTCGCCGCTCATCCCGCCAGAGGCAATCGCCAGCTTGGCATTTCTCGTTTGATAACTATCATCAGATGAAGCCAACTGGGGCATAAGCCAAGGATCAAACCGGCTGACCAGATGATCCCTGCCGACCACTTTCTCAATAAAAGCCAAAGACTGTTCGTGATAGTTAATATAACTCCAAATTCCGGCGCCCATCGTACCGCCAATTAACAGTATGCCGATAAGAGCATGGGTAAATTTAATGTTGCCTATCCATAATAAACCGAACAAAATGATAATGTAGCTCAATGCGTTACCCAGGTCGTTCTGGGAAATAACAATACCGAACGGAAGCAGTGTCAGCAGCCCCAGCGGCACTACATCACGCCGAAACCCAAGTTTCTGCTTGTTCTTGAACACTAATACGGACGCCAAAAACAGGATTAGGATTAGTTTGAACAATTCAGCCGGCTGAAGACTCAGACCGCTAATTTCAAGCCAACCTTGCGCACCATTACGAACCTTGCCGATTAAAAATACCAGCGCCAGCAGACCGATTCCGAAAAGGTATATATAAAGCGCGTATTTGACAAGCAACCGATAATCAAGCAACGCAAGACCGAAGAAAGCGATGAATCCAAGGATGTAGTATTTGAGCATCTGGAGATGGGAACCATCCCAACCCGCCCGACCATGCGTAACGCTGTAAATCGAGAACAGACTGATCACCATCAACAGCACAAGAACAACGACGATGGAACCGTCGATTTTTTTAAACTTCTGAAGCAAGGCTCTGCCTCCCCGTGGTTTTACTGGCTTGGTCCGCGCTTGGCTCAGCTAACGGGCCGCTGGCTTTATTGTAAGGCAACGGGGTGAAAAATACCACTTTCACCGCCCCGCCTACGCCTGACGGGCAATGCCGATCACATGGCGCGGAATGCCCGCGAGATCGGGTACGGTCACGATCTCGTTCCAAT
>NZ_ASSC01000306.1 GCF_000520735.1 Paenibacillus forsythiae T98 | reverse complement strand
AAGAAAAAAGCCGCTAATCGCCGGTCCCAGTCCAAATCCGAGCATGACGGCCATGCTGGATAAAGGCAATGCCTTGACCGCTCTGGCCTTTGGAGTCTGCTGTAACAAAAAGGTTGTAGCGGTTCCCATGAATGTGCCAAACCCGATACCTTCAAAAATCCGGGCCAAATAAAGTGTCCAGGCCTGATTGCCTGCCATGAACAGGATAGCTGATACAATCGAAGCAGCAACGCCGCTTAAGGTTACTTTTTTTAATCCCCGGACGTTGGCTACTGGTCCCGCTATTAATAGCGTAGGCAGAAGAAACACGGCATAAACAGCAAATAACAAGGTGATTTCGAGGCTGCTCAAGTGAAACTGTTCCTGATATAAAGGATACAGCGGCGAAGAGAGTGTAGCTCCAGTAGCCATTATCAAAATAGTCCACAGCATTCTTTTCATTACGATCCCCCCAAGATCAAGATTGGATTAAAACGTAAAACTTCTAACATAGTATAATAGGAACAGAAGAGCAGCCAGAGAAGGCCGGATCAGGGGATTGGCGCTCCTACCTTATTTAACCTGGAGGATCGTATGATGGATACGGAATTGGCACGCAATAAGCAGCTCGGGAATTTTCTAAAGATAAGACGAGCCCGGCTGCGTCCTGAACAGCTTGGGTTGCCACTGGGAAGAAGAAGGCGAACGGCGGGTCTGAGGCGTGAAGAAGTGGCTCAATTAGCGGGAGTGAGCGTGGATTGGTATACCTGGTTGGAGCAAGGCAGGGATATACGTGTATCATCACGGGTTCTGGAGGAGTTGGCAAGGGTGCTGCAACTGAGCTTCAGCGAGAGAAGGCACCTGTTTCTGCTGGCCGAGCAGACCCTTCCGTTAGACAACAAGCATGACCTTTACTATGTAAGTCCGTCGGTTCAGCAATTTCTTGACTATCAGAATCCGAGTCCGGCGTATGTGACGAATCTCAGATGGGATTTTATTGCCTGGAACCGGGCGGCATGCGCGGTGTTTGGAGATTATAACAAGATGTCGGTGCTTGAGCGCAATTCGGTTTGGCGTATATTCACATCATCGTATATGAGGGAGCTGCTGGATTGTTGGGAGGAGCATGGGCAGAGGCGGCTGGCCCAATTCCGCGCCTCCTATGGAAGGTTTATCGATGACCCGTGGTGGTCCCAAATGATCGATAAACTGTCCAGGGAGAGCGGGGAATTCAGGGAATGGTGGCCGCGCCATGACGTTCTGGATACGCCAGAGGGAAGAAAGGTTCTTCACCACCCTGTCGCGGGAGAGCTTATTCTCGGGCACCTTTCATTTCAGGTTAGCGACGCGCCGGATTTGTTGGTGACGGTGCATATGCCCGAGACGGAAGAAACGCTGGAGAAGCTGCGCAGCTTGCTGGTGGACTGATGGCGCCTCGCGCTGTTCCACACTATTTTCGCGCATAGACCATGAACAGCGAGGAGGTCACGCTCCGGGAAATGGTGGAGTATCTAGCGTCGGTGTTGGCCTCGTCGCTGATCCGCCGGATGATATCCAGATCCATCTCGATATAGTTCATGCCGAGCGAGATCAGCACCTCCGCATCCCACTGCGGGCGCGTCTTCTCGCAAATATACAGGGATTTGGCAATGTCGTTGCGTTCCCGGAGCTGTTCGGCCGTTTGTGTCGGATGGCACAGCTGCTCTCCCTTTTCATCGGCTTCATTGAAGGCTTGGCCATAGTTGGCGTCAAAATTTAATATCCCGCCTCCGGGAGCAAGCACGCGGCACATTTCGCTGTACGCCTTGTAGGGATCGGGCAGCGTCCAGGTGACATTGCGGGTGATGATGAAATCGAAGCTTTCGTCAGGGAAGCTCAGATCCTGGGCGTCCATTTGCCGGTAGACGATCCCGCTATACCCCAGCTTGGCGGCGTTGACTTCGGCCTTGGCCAGCATGGCGCTCGAATAATCAATACCGGTCACCATGCAGCCCAGATCCTTCATGATAAAGGAGAAGAACCCGGCCCCCGTACCCAGATCCAATACTCTCGGCGAATCCAGCTTCGGCAGATGCTCCTTGATGACCTCGGTGTATTTCCCGCGCAGACCGCTGTTGAAGTCATGCAGACGCAGCTCGCTGAAATCATTGGCCCGATCTGTCCAGTAATTATTAATTCGTTCCTGCATTATATACTCAGCTCCTTTTATTAATAACGTTTCTTCAATCCCGGCTATGCAGCTTTTCCTCCCGTTTGCAAAAAAATAAAATCACTGCCGCGAGATGCGCTAACATTTCGAAGCAGTGACCGGTAATGAGCTATTCTTTATAATCAATGCCGTAGAAGGTTTGGTAGAACTGCTGAACCATTGCATTCAGATCCACATCTTTAAACGCATCCGGGTATAAGGTTTTGGCCAGCCAAATTTCACCCAGAGCCATGGATTCCGGAGTAGGATTGCCCCAGGGCTTCGTATAATCCGGCGCGATAATCAGCTTGTTATTCTTGACGGCATCGATTTCGGACCAGGCTTTGTCGCTGCGTATTTCATCCAGCACCGAGGCGTAGCGGCTCTGCACAAAGATGACTTCAGGATTCCACTTGGCCACCTGCTCCACGCTGACCTGCTTGTACCCTTTAATCGTCTCCGCGACGTTGCGGGCCCCCGCCTTGGCCATGGCTACACCGACATATTTGCCTGTGCCGTAAGTGTACATGTTCTCGTTGGCCATATAGACCTTGATCCGGTCCTGCTCCGGCACCTCGCTCAGATGCTTGGACACGATGGTCCGGTTGCTGACAACATAATCCCATAATTCCGCGGCTTTATCTTCGGTTCCCGTAACTTGGCCGATCAGTTGGATCGCCTGCTTCAGCCCCTCGGTATAAGCCTCGTCCGGGTTGACAAGATTCGGGTTAATGGTCGATGCCTGCTCTTTATCCGCGACATACAAAGTAATTCCCACGGCAGGGATGCCCAACTGTTCAAGCTGCGTAAGCGTCTCCTTCGGAACCTGGTTGGACACGAAGACGACATCCGGCTTAAGGCTCGCGACAGCTTCCACGTTCAATTCGGAGATCTTGCCCGGGTTCGGCAAATCCTTGATTCCCGGATACACATCGGCTACATAGCTTCCAAGCAGACCCTCCCAATCGCTTAATACGCCAACCAGCTTGTCCTGGGCATGAAGCTCAAGCATAATATCGAGCGTGTGATGCTGAAGGGCGACGATCCGTTCAACCTTCTTGGGTATTTCCACCGTGCGGCCCAATTGGTCGACAATGGTATACGTTGCCGGTTCGGCAGGTGGAGCGGACGGCTGCTCCGATGCCTGGGTATTGCTCCCCGCCGTGTCCGTTGCCTTCCCGCAGCCGTAGAGCGGAAGCGCCAGCAGAAGCATACACAGCAGCAGTGTGAATAAGACTCGCTTGTTTTTCATTCCATTTCCCCCTGATTCCCAATGCGCTTGAAACATTGTTTGGTTTGTTTTAGTTAATATTAGTGATCATTATATAAGAGCAATTTCTATAAATCAATGAGTTAAATATGTCTAAAATATATTAATTTAATCGTATATATACTAATATATGATTATTGAAATTAAAGGTATATACACAAACTTTCGGTGATTATTCATGTATGTGGAAGAGCCTTCCCGCTCTTCTTGACCGGACAATTAGAGCAGCGGTAAAATGGTTATGCCAGCATTGGTATAACCATTTTGTTATGCAGAGGAGCAAGCCCTATGCCGCCGGGAGAGAAACAGAACATCAGAGAATACGTAATTCAGCATATTTTGGACAAAATTGAGAACGGCGAGCTGAAATCCGGCGATAAGCTGACCAATGAACGCGAATTATCAGGCAGGCTTGGCGTCAGCCGGGTTCCGCTGCGCGAAGCGATTTCCGCATTGTCGACGCTGGGCATTCTGGAGGCCCGCCAGGGAGGAGGCACGTTCGTCAGCGAGTATAATCCCGGCGTGATCGGCAAGATCATCCGGACGTACCGCTTGTTTGACCGTTCGCTGATCGAGGAGATTTTTGAAGCGAGGGTTCTGCTGGAGGCCGATGCGGCCAGGCTGGCTGCCATCAACCGTACGGACGAGGATCTGGACAAGATCAGGGAGGCTATGCGCAGGCACGAAGAAACGGTGCGCCGCTATGCGGAGAAGGAGGCGGACATCCAGGCCGTGCTGGCATGCGACAATGAAGTGCATCTGGGAATCGCCGCAGCCGCTCATAACAACTTCTTCCTGCAAATCATCGATACCGTCCGCCATGCAGGCCAGAGCCGTCATATTTTTGATGGAAAATATACCGTGAACCCGCTTCACATTGAAGAATCGGTCGCTTATCACGGCAGCATTGTTCTTGCCGTCGAGCAGCGGGATAGCGAAGCTGCGTATGCGGCGATGAGAGAGCATATTCTGCACATCCGGGCTTCGCTGGACGTGGACAAGCTGAAGGAGGATTTCGACGGCAAAGGGGAATAGCGCTTTGATAAGCCTATCGGCGTCCCTGCAAAGTACCTGGAATAAGCATCGAAGAGCAGGATTTACTTTGTGGGGCTATTTTGCGGAAAGGAGTGACTCTGTC
This sequence comes from Paenibacillus forsythiae T98, assembly GCF_000520735.1. Lineage (GTDB taxonomy): Bacteria > Bacillota > Bacilli > Paenibacillales > Paenibacillaceae > Paenibacillus_AQ > Paenibacillus_AQ forsythiae. The sequence continues at coordinate 383 of NZ_ASSC01000306.1, read as the reverse complement.
ATGAAGATGATTAAGGGGGCCGGGCTGCTGCTGACGGCGCTTCTTCTTGTGCCGCTGGCGACGGCCTGCGGCGGCGGCGGCCAGACACCGGGCAGCCAGGCGGCAGCCTCGCTTCCGGGCGGAGCCGCCGGCCCGTCGCCGGCCGCTTCCCCGGGCGGATCATTCGCCGCCGGAGAGCAGGGAGCGTCCGCCCGGCCGACGCAGCCCGGAGAGGCGTCCCGGACGCTGGAAATTTCATTTCCATTTGTCCGCCAGGACGGAATCGCCACCAATCAGTTCGCTGTATGGGTGGAGGATGGCAGCGGCCGGTTTGTCAGAACGCTGTATGCCACCCGCTTTATCGCCTCCGGAGGATATAAGCTGCGGCCGGAGGCCATCCCGAC
>NZ_ASSC01000305.1 GCF_000520735.1 Paenibacillus forsythiae T98 | reverse complement strand
ACCGCCGCAGGAGCCGACGCTGCGGAAGGCGCGACGGCAGCCGCTCCGAGAGCCGTCAGATAACCGCTCAGCCATACCCGCTGCGATTCCGTAAGCGTTGGCAGGACGCGATTCAGCAGCTCCGACTGCTCCTGACTAAACGGACTATTCGTTACAAGAAGTTCCAACACTATCCACCCGCCTCATCTTTTCATCATTAACATCAAGTACATTTATCACAATGTTAAGTATCCCTCATTAGAAGCTATCATAGTAGGGAAGACAGGTCAATTATTATCATTTTATAGCTTGTATCAGTTATAGTTATAAAAGAAAAGCTGCAAGTTCATAGAGAGAATTGGGGGTATTTCTTTTGCCGGCAAAAATAAAGGGGTTCAAAATCGTCTACGTTCTGCTCATTGCGGCCGTTATCCTGGGTCTGTTCCCGAAATATTCCTATAATGATCCGGACACCTTCTGGCATATCGAGCTTGGGCGGTATATGCTTGAGCACCATACGGTACTGCATCACGCGATACATACCTTCTACGGAGACAGGCTTCCTTATATCCCGCATGAATTCGGCTTTCAAATTGTCGCGGCCGGATTGTATGAAGCGCTCGGCTGGCCGGGCGTTTACCTGCTGACGGCGCTCTGTCTGTTCCTTCTGATCTGCGGGCTGCTGCAAATGGCCAAAATATCGCGCAGGGAGCTGGGGTTCAGGGAGGACCATCCCCTGATTCTTCCTTTTGTGCTGCTGATCTCCGTCTGGATCTACTACAACTATTTCAAGGGCCGGCCGCAGATGATTTCCGCCTGGATGATCGTATGGTTCTTTGTCTATTTGCGGAGATTCCAGATGCAGCCTCTGCCAAAATCCGCCGCCGCCATGATCGCCCTTTCTTTCGGAATCGCCAACTTCCATGCGGGCGTCTGGCTCGTCATCGTCGTGTTCACGGGCATGGCCTTTCTCGAAGCGTGGATTGCCGGGAAGCTGGACAAGCGCCGCATGGCCGTCTTTGCCGGGGTGGCGCTTGCCGGGCTTCCGAATCCGGGCGGCATCAAGAGCCTGCTGTACATCTTGACGGTCAGCAAGAACAATTTCAACATGCTGATTAACGAGTGGCAGCCGATTTCGTTCGGCAAATGGGAGACCTCGGCCATAACGCTGCTGCTGCTGTTTTTCGCCCTGACCCTGCCCTTCTCGCTGTACCGGAAGCCGTTCCGGTTCTTCCTGATGCTGGGGATTCTGTACCTTGGCGTGTCCAATTTCAAGCAGAACCTGTTCATGTGGCTGTTCATTCCGTATTTTGCCGGAGCGTTCTTTGAAACCTTTCCCTGGATGCGCAGGACGGATATCCGGCTTAAGGGCCGTACAATCCGCGCCGCTCTGGCAGCGGGGCTGCTGATAAACTGCATCATTAATTTTGCCGCTCCGCCGACCGTGAATGCCCGCAGTTATCCCGTGGACGAGATGGCCTATATTTTAAAATATCATGCGGGAACCGCCCGCCCGAAGGTGCTGGCTCCCTACGGCTCATCCGGGTACGTCATGTACCGGGGCGGCGATGTGCTGTGCGACGGCAGGCAGGACCCTTTCATTACCAAGGAATCGCTCGGCGCATACGGCTGGACCGCGTTTGAGCGGTCGATGTACGGCTTCTCCGATGTGCTGCCGGACATTGCGGATTACGACAAGCCTGAGTACATCGTCGTCCGCAGCACCGCCTCCGCCCGGCTGTTCGAGGGATGGAGAAAGGCTTTCGGCGAGCCGGTCTACAGAGGACGCTTCGGGAGCGTGTTCGCATATAGCGGCAAAGCCAAAGGATAAGCGGCCGCTGCCTACCGGATTAATCGCACGCCACAAATAAGACAGCCCGGCGTTTCTCCAACCGAGAGACGCCGGGCCGTTTTTTCATGGTTCACATGCCAAATCCATTTGCCCTCTGTACGGTGTACAAGGAGAGCCGCTGACCCTTAAATCAGCGCAATCGCGAGCAGAGTAAACAGGCTGAGGGTGATAATCGCATTGTTGTAATAATAAGGTCCATAAGGATAGAAAGCAGACGTTCTCACGCTGCCGCTCTCCGGCATCAGGTAAACATTGTTTCTGTCCACGTCTTTAATCATGCCTCTGTACTCCTTGCCGTCTCTCGTCAGAATGCGCACTTTTCTTCCCTTGCATCTTAAACAATTGTAATAGGCCTCCATCAGATCACTCCTCCCTTATACCTGCATAGTATGGCGGGCGAAGCTGGCGGGAGACGGCTAACGTACAAGCGCATCGGCTTTAATAAGAATTTCCGCAAACCTGTTGACTCTCACAAGGAAGCGGGGCAGGTTGGGTTGCTCGGTGGTTGATTGATTGGTTAAGTGGTTAGAAGGTTGGTTAGTTAGAAGGTTGGTTGGTTAGACGGTTGGTCAGACAGTTGGTCAGACGGTGGAGTGGGTTGAGTGGATGACTGGCGGGGTGGTTGGGCGGTTGCGGAGAATTCCTGCGTGGATACATGTTTTTCCTCCGAAACTCTCCCTAAAAACCCGCTTCCTGCAAAAGCGCAGGCATTTCACCTCTAATCTCCCCGTTCCGGCGCGCAAGCATCTAAAGGCTGCACATTAGCAGCCTTTACTTCTTCCAACATGAATTCATCAGAAAAAACCTGCAGGTTAGCAGGAATACTCCGCCTGTTCCACCGGAAGCGCACTGAACCGACGACTCGGCCGTCCCCCCTCTATCCTCCACCTGCACCACAGCGAACGGCGCTATATTCAAACAACAAGCGGGTGTCGCCCTTACGGACAGCACCCGCCGTTATTCAATATAACAAATCGAGCTTCGATATTATGCCATCAGCGTCTCGGCAATCAGGAACAGATTGAGCGCGACGACGATTCCGGCAATGATCCAGCCGAGCGCGGAGGTAATCCGGCGGTTAACCAGCCCGCCCATCAGCTTGCGGTCGCTGGTGAAGAGAATCAGCGGAATCAGGGCGAACGCAATGCCGAAGGAGAGAATCACCTGGCTCATGACAAGCGCGCGGGTCGCATCGACACCGGACAGGATGATGGCAAGCGGCGGAATGCTTGTAATCGCCCGGCGGAGATACAGGTTGATTCGTTTATTGATGAATCCCTGCATAACGACGTCCCCTGCCATGGTTCCGACAGACGCGCTGGAGAGTCCCGCAATCAGCAGACCCAGACCGAAGGACACGGCCGTAACCGGACCGACCAGATTGGCGAATTGATGAAAGGCCGCGTCCAAATCCTCGACAGCAAGCCC
>NZ_ASSC01000304.1 GCF_000520735.1 Paenibacillus forsythiae T98 | reverse complement strand
GAAGCCCTTGCTGTCGAGGACGGCCAGCAGCCTCTTCTCATCGGCCCGGGCGGGGCGAAGGATCACCATGTCATCGGGCAGAATCTTGTTCTCGAAAGCTGAACGCTCCTCGGCCTTGTCATGGTCCCATTTCATCTGGTATTCCGAATGGCCAAGCTCGATCGGCAGGCTTCTCAAGAACCCGGCTGCCGATTTGGAAGCTGCGGGCGCGTTAAGCAGAATGCTCTTTGCTTTTTTGCGGGCGATCTGTTTACGGGCCTGCTCCCACAGGGAGGTGAAAATCCCCCGCCGGCGGTAGCCGGGCCGCACCATGCCGCAGACTTCAACCTCGCTGCCGAAGCTGTATATCCCGATAAATCCCGCCAGCAGCCCTTCCTCGTAGGTATACAGCCACTCGGCGCCTCCGGACCCCGGCTCGCTTCGCAGCGAGTCCCAGTTCAGCTTCAGCGATATGCCGTCATATTCTTCGCAGCGGCGCTGCAATTCCTCTATTTCGCGAAAAGTTTCCCGTGTCGTCAACCCCGTTTCCTCCTAACCATTAAAATCGCAGCCCTTCCGGACTTTGCGCTATGAGCAACGGCCCGGCTTATCTAGGACAGGCCGTTCCCGTTCTCTTTCAGCACGTCCCCGTACTCGGGATGCTTCTTGAATTGATGCGCGGCGTAGGAGCACTGAGGGATGACGGATAGTCCCTCGCTTCTTGCTTTGTCTACGACCGCCTTGACGAGCTGCTCGCCCGCTCCCTGACCCCGCAGTTGTTCCGATACATACGTATGATCAACGATCATTGTTTTAGAGTTGTCCAGCTTGTATGTAATTTCAGCAAGGTCTTCTGCATCTCCGGCAATGTAAAACCGTCCTTCTCCCGATGAAATTTGCTGCATATTCATCACTCCTGTTTCATGGATTACCGTTATTTTACTCTCTCCCCGGGCAAAAAGCGAGTTAGGCTCAAATAATATTGAACCAAGGCTAAATAACGCGAATTTTGGATGATTATGGGTGTAGAGACAATTTTGACTCTCGTTTTCGGGAGTGCTATACTGGTCCCACAGCACAGCAATATGGTTGTCAAGAGACTGATTAGTATATGGAACTAATCGGTCTTGTGTTTTTTCAATCCATAACTTAGGAGGAATTGGTAATGAGTGAAGCATTACGTTTGACGGAAAGAGCCGGGACACCTGCCGCGCAGCGGAGACAGGGCCTGGTGCCTGTTGTCATCTACGGTGCAGGTTCGGAATCCCTTTCTCTTAGCGCGGATGCAAAAACGATCGACAGTATTCTGGGCAAAAATCCGCGGGCGATCCTGAAGGCGGAGCTGCCGGCATCCGGCACCAAGGATGTGATTATCCAGGATGTGCAGCGCCAGCCTTTGACCAAGAAGCTGCTGCATATCGACTTCCACGTTATCGATCTGAAAGCCAAGCTGGACACCAAGGTAGCCCTGCATTTTACCGGTACGCCGGCAGGGGTTAAGGGCGGAGGCGTGCAGACGGTCGAGCTGCATGAGCTGGATATCCGCACACTGCCGGACAACCTGGAATCCACATTCGAAGTAGACATCAGTTCCTTGGAAATCGGCGCTCACCTGCTGGTTTCGGACTTGCCGAAGCATGCGGGATGGGAAGTGCTGACAGATCCCGAGACGCTGGTCGTCAAGATCGCGCCGCCAGCCGTCCAGGGCGAGCCTGGGGCCGAGGAAGGGACTGCGGAACCGGCCGCCGAAGAGGTTGCCGAAGGCGCGGAAGTCTGAATGCCTGCCTGAAATTGAACATAAAGGATCAGAGCGCGTCCCCTCCTTGCCGCGAGGGAACGCGCTCTTGCTTAATCAGGCGCCAATATCGGCTTGGCCCCGGTTATTCGCCGGCTATAACGAGCTTGATCCCGTTCTCCCCGGCGAACTGTTGGTAATCGGTCCCCGGCATGCTGTCGGTAACCAGATAATCGATATCTTGCAGCTTGCAGTAGGTCATGAGCGCATGCCTGCCAAATTTGTGATGATCCACAAGCAGGAACACCTCCTGGCAGCGTTCGACGACAATTTGCTTGATCTCGCTTTCGAGCGGAGAGGAGTTGGTTACGCCGCTAAAGATCGAGATTCCGGTCGAAGCCATAAAGGCTTTATTTATATTGTACGCTTTCAGCAGGTCCATGTTTTTGAAGCTGGCAAATGATTTCGTCTTGCGCTCCAGAACGCCGCCGGTCGAAATGATATTCAGATTGCCGTAGGGAAGAGAACCAAGGATGAAATCAAGATTGCTTGTAATGATCGTCAAATTCATATGCTTGATATATTCAATCATCTCCAGGGTAGTCGTTCCGGAGTCAATGTAAATGATATCCCCGTCGGCTACATACTCGGCGGCGGCTTTGGCAATTCTCTGTTTTTCGGCATGGCCCCGCGACCTTCTGTCGTTAAAAGAAATGAGAGGCGGGTTTACTGCAGCGACACCGCCATAAACCTTCTTCACTTCCCCTCCTTCGACCAGCTCCTGGATATCCCGCCTTATCGTATTTTTGGAAACATCAAATACAGCGACGAGTTCATCAAGCGACACGGTGTTGTGTTCAATGATATAATCCTGAATTTGCTTAATGCGTTTGGTCTTTAACATGCTAATCCATCCTTAGTCTATCGATTAATGTTGCGATGTGCTTTTAAGTACATTATACCAACAAAACACCAAAAGTTAACCAATGATATCGAACCGATGCGGAACCGAGCTTTTACAACGTAACAATGTTATGTTACAATGCAATCGCGAGGTGAAACAGATGGAGGATGACTTGATATCGAAAAAGGAGCTTCTGGATCTAACCGGCATTTCATACGGCCAGCTGTACCGCTGGAAGCGCAAGCGACTCATCCCGGAAGAATGGTTTATACGCAAATCGACGTTTACCGGTCAGGAAACCTTTTTTCCGAGAATGCTCATTAAGGCCCGGATTCAAAATATCTTAAGCATGAAGGATGATCTGTCGCTGGATGAATTGGCCAGCAAGCTGTCGGATACGGAGGGGTTCAGCGAGATCCGCTTGAGTGAACAGGCAATAATAGAACGAAACATTGTTACGAGTGTTGCGATGTCTGCTTATGGATCGGCAGTTCGGAGCGAAGAGGGCTTGTATTCCTTTGAGCAGCTGCTCTGCTTGTATACGGCGGACACTTTGCTTGCCAGAGGAGACATGAGTCTGGAGGAGGGAAGACTTCTGCTGCGCACGCTTGAGAAGCATGCCGGCGCGCTGGCAGGCAAGCCCGGCGAGCTTTTTTTTGTCCGGAAAATGGGCGTTGCCTTATTCCTGCTTGCGCCGTCGCCGGCGGAGCTTTATTTCGATGAGGGCGTCCGGCTGGTGGCGAAAGTGGCGCTCGGAGATTTGATTGAACAGTTGAAAGGGAGGTTAACGTAGATGACAGAGACAGATAAGGAGCAGGGGCCGCGTCCGGATCTTGTCATTAATGGAGTCGGGAGTGCCGCAGGCGGGATATACGGTAAGGTTCTTATTGACGGAGTGGGCAAGGTCGGGGGCTCGCTTACTGCGCGGTTATTCAAGGCCAACGGCCAGATTCGGGTGAAAGGGGGAGTGAAGAGCCGGGAGATGGAAGTGAATGGAATCCTGAACCTTGACGGCCCTCTGGAGATCAGTACCCTGAAGCTGGACGGCATCCTCCATGTTGATGGAAGCCTTACAGGCGAGAGCTGTGTACTGAACGGACTTGTGACCGCAAAGGGAGATTGTGAGCTGGAGGAATTCAGAGGCGTGGGCGGCTTCACGATTGAGGGTCTGCTGAGCGCGGGACATATCGATATCCGGCTGGCGGGAGCGGGGAAGGCGCATGAGATTGGAGTGGAGAGCTTGAAGATTCGCCAGGAGGATTCGGGCATATGGAACCGGCTGCTCGGCGGTATCATCCCGAAGCTGAGGCCGGCGCTTACCGCCAGGGTCATCGAAGGGGATAATCTGGATCTGGAATATACGGCAGCGGATATTGTCAGGGGAGGCCGCGTGATTATCGGAGCGGGTTGTTCCGTTGGACTGGTGGAATACCGCGACAGGTTAACCGTGCATCCTGAAGCCCGCATCGGAAGGGAAGTGAAGACCGGTGACTGACGCAGTTCGAAGCAATTTTAAAATCATGGGCACAACATCATCGGCGGGAGGAGCATTCCGAAATGTGGGTATCACAGGCGAATGCCGGTTTGCGGGAGATGTCGACTGCGTAAAGTTCAGCTTGACCGGAAATTCCGAAATTGCAGGCAGCCTGAAGGCGGAAGAAATCAAGCTGACCGGCGAATGCGGTGTACGGGGGCGTATCGACGCCTTGTCTCTAAAAGGACGCGGAGAACTGGCGGCGGATGCCGGGCTGAGAGCCGAGCGGCTTGCGTTTGAGGGACATATCGGAGTGAAGGGCGATTGCGAGGCGGGAGAACTCCGGCTTACCGGCGCGGTGGAGATTGGCGGACTGCTGAGCGGGGAGCAGCTGGATATCGGCCTGATCGGGTACAGCCGGGCGGGCGATGTCGGCGGCGGCAAGATTCGGATCAAGCGCAGCAAGGGGTATTTGCTGTTGAAGATGGTCAAGCCGAGCCAGGAAGCCTGCTTCGAAGGAAGAACGATTGAAGGGGACCATGTGGAGCTTGAGCATGTGTCAGCCGAAACCGTAAGGGGCGGAAATGTCGTGATCGGGCCTGGCTGCGAGATTAAAACCGTTGAGTATAGGGAATCGCTGGAAATACACAAGAGCGCAAAGGTGGATAACCGGGTCAAACTATAAACCTGGTACCAAATAGAGAAACGGAGTGGAGAAGTTGAGCGATACAAAAAACAACCGCCTCGGTCTGGTCATCGCCGGGCTGTTGCTGGGCATTCTGATGGCATCCATGGACAGTACGATTGTGGCGACGGCGATGGGAAATATCGTCGGGGAATTGGGCGGAATGGATAAATTCGTCTGGGTGACCTCGGCCTATCTCGTCGCCGAGATGGCGGGTATGCCGATCTTCGGAAAGTTGTCGGATATGTACGGCCGCAAGAAATTTTTCGTGTTCGGTCTGCTGGTGTTCATGGGAGGCTCCGCGCTGTGCGGAACGGCGGACAGCATTACCCAGCTGGCCATTTACCGGGCGGTGCAAGGGATAGGCGGCGGAGCGCTGGTGCCGATCGCCTTCACGATTATGTTCGACGCGGTGCCGCTTGAGACCCGGGGGAAGCTGGGCGGCGCGTTTGGCGCGGTCTTTGGAATGTCCAGCATATTTGGCCCGCTGCTCGGCGCCTACATCACGGACCATATTGCCTGGCAATGGATATTTTACATCAATCTGCCGCTTGGAATCCTTGCGTTCGTGTTGGTAGCATTCTTCTACAAGGAGTCGCATGAGCATTCCAAGCAGCCGATTGATTGGCTTGGCGCGGGTACGCTGCTCGGGGCGGTAATCTGCCTGATGTTCGCGCTGGAGCTGGGCGGCAAGGAATACGCATGGGATTCCGCGTTGATTCTTGGCCTGTTCGGCGCTTCGGCCGCGCTGACTGCGGTGTTTCTGTACGCGGAGACAAAGGCGGAGGAGCCGATTATCTCCTACGCGCTGTTCCGCCGGCGGCTGTATGCCTTCAGCATTCTGATCGCCTTGTTCAGCGGGGCAGCCTTCATCGTCGCCTCGGTGTACATCCCGATCTTTATTCAGGGCGTGCTCGGCGGCTCGGCCACCAATTCCGGCCTGGTGCTTCTGCCGATGATGGTTGGCTCAGTGATCACGGCAACCGCCGGCGGCTTCCTGATGACCAAATTCAGCTACCGCAGCCTGATGATTCCCACTCTGGCGCTGCTGGCTATCGGAATCTGGCTGTCGTCCACGCTGCCGCCGGATGCGACCCGGCTGCTCGTCACGCTATACATGATACTTATCGGCCTTGGCGTCGGAGCGTCCTTCTCGGTGCTG
>NZ_ASSC01000303.1 GCF_000520735.1 Paenibacillus forsythiae T98 | reverse complement strand
CTGCCCGGCGTGTTTGCGCAGCAGGAGGTTGTCTTCGGCAGCTTCGGCCAGACGCTGAAGATCCGCCACGATTCCTATGAACGCTCCGGCTATATGCCCGGGGTCAAGCTGGGGATCGAAAAAGTTATGGGATATACCGGAATGATATACGGGTTTGATCACTTTATCGAATAAAAACGGGGGAGAAACCGATGAAGATTGCATTTATTGCGCATGACCGCAAGAAGGATGAAATGGTTAATTTTGTAACCGCTTATGAGCATGTCTTTCAGGGACATGAAATGTACTCGACCGGCACGACCGGGCAGCGCATTATGGAAGCGACAAGCTTGAACATTCACCGCTATATGTCAGGCCCTCTGGGGGGCGACCAGCAGATCGGCGCCCTTGTGGCGCAGGACGAGCTGGATCTGATTATTTTTCTGCGCGACCCGCTGATGGCGCAGCCGCATGAACCGGATATTTCGGCTCTGCTGCGCCTCTGCGACGTGTACGGGATTCCGGTGGCGACCAATATCGCGACTGCTGAAATTCTGGTCAAGGCGATCGACCGGGGCGACTTCGGCTGGCGGGATCTGGTGCACAAGTACAAGCCCGGTATTGAGGAATGAAGCTCGATATTCTCGTATTCGGCGCCCATGCCGACGATGCGGAGATCGGCATGGCCGGAACGATTGCCAAGCACACCGCCGCCGGGTTCAAGGTCGGGCTATGCGACCTGACCGCGGCGGAAATGTCTTCCAACGGCACGGTGGAGAGCCGCAAGGAGGAAGCCGCCCGGGCCGCAGGTGTGCTCGGCGCTTCGTCGCGCACCAATCTGGGGCTGCCTGACCGGGGTCTGCGGGTGACAGAGGATCAAATTGCGGCAGTGACGGCGGAGATTCGCCGCTGCTCGCCGGATATCGTGTTCGCTCCCTACTGGGAAGACCGCCATCCCGACCATGTAGCTTGCAGCAGGCTTGTGGAGGAGGCGGTTTTTAATGCAAAGCTTCGCCGGTACATGCCGTCGCTAAAGGCGGTCCCGGCTCCGCAGCTGTATTTTTACTTCATCAACGATTTGGGACGTACGGATCTTGTCGTTGACGTGACCGATCATTACGGAATCAAGGAATCGGCCTTGTCCTGCTATATCTCCCAGTTCCAGAAACAGCCGGGAGAAGACATTGTGGCGACACCGCTTAACGACGGCTATATCGAGCGGGTCCGCTCCAGAGATATGCTGGTTGGACAGCGCAGGGGATATTCATATGCCGAGGGCTTCGCTGCAAAAATTCCGTATGCCGTTGATTTGTTCAAGGGATAAGATGGTAACGGGGCGGGCGTTCGCTACAAGCGGATGCGCGCGGACCGATCAGTTAATAAATAAAGGAGACGGACATATGGACCGGTTGTTGAAAATAGGCATTACCTGTTATCCGTCTCTTGGCGGTTCCGGCGTGGTGGCTACCGAACTCGGGAAGCTGCTGGCCGAAAAGGGCCATGAGGTTCATTTTATTACGCACAGCGTTCCGTTTCGGCTGGGGACGTTTCAGAAGAACATATTTTATCACGAGGTTGAAGTTAACGACTACTACGTGTTCCGTTATCCGCCCTATGATCTTGCGCTGGCGACGAAAATGGCTCAGGTAGCCAAGAGGGAGAAACTGGATCTTCTCCATGTTCATTATGCTGTCCCGCATGCCGTATGCGCTTTTCTGGCCAAACAAATGGTGGGAGGACAGGTCAAAGTGGTAACGACGCTGCATGGAACGGATATCACGGTGCTTGGGCAGGACGAATCACTCAAGGATCTGATCCGGCTGGGCATTAACGAGAGCGACGCGGTGACGGCGGTGTCGCAGGACCTTATCAACGAGACGCGCCGGGTGCTGGATATTACGGACGAGATTGATCTGACCTACAATTTTGTGGACAAACGGGTATATTATCCAAGAGATGTCTCCGATCTCAGAGGGGATTTTGCGTCTCCGGATGAAAAAATTTTGATGCATATTTCCAATTTCAGGCCGGTCAAGCGGGTTGGAGACGTAGTTGATATTTTCGCCAGAGTCGCAAGGGAAATTCCAGCCCGTCTTCTGCTTGTCGGAGAGGGACCGGAGCTTCCGAAGATTCAGGCCAAAATTGCCGAGATGGGGCTGGAGGAGAAGGCGCGCTTTCTCGGCAAGCAGGATGAAATCGCCCAGGTGATCTCGCTTGCGGATGTGCTGCTGCTTCCCTCGGAGAAAGAGAGCTTTGGACTGGTGGCTCTGGAGGCGATGGCCTGCGGCGTACCGACCATCGGTTCCCAGGCCGGGGGGATACCGGAGCTTGTGGTGCATGGCGAGACCGGATTTCTGGCGCCGATCGGCGATACGGCGGCGATGGCGGAATATGCTGTCCGGCTGCTGTCCGATGAGGAGCTTGCGCGGAAGTTCCGGAAGACCTGTCTGGAGCGCGCGAGAGAGGATTTCTGCAAGGATGCCATTACCGATCAATACGAAAGCATCTATTACCGCGTGCTGGACCGCAAAGCCGCGAATGCGGTCCGCTAAGAATGGAGCCGTGTCAATATGAATTGGAAAATGGCCGATTCCCGGATGGCCGAAGCCGCCGGGCGAATCATCGCCCGGCTTACAGACGCCGGGCATGAAGCCTACTGGGTAGGCGGCTGCATCCGCGACGAGCTGCTCGGACGGCCCGTTCATGATATGGATATCACCACCTCCGCCAAGCCGGAGGCGGTCATGTCGCTCTTCCCGAGATGCGTGCCCACCGGCCTTCAGCACGGGACAGTTACGGTGCTGGAGGCGGATTTCCCGTTCGAAGTGACAACCTACCGGACCGAGAGCGGCTATGCCGATCACCGGCGGCCGGAGACGGTTGCTTTTGTTATGGATGTCAAGGAAGACCTGCGCCGCCGGGATTTCACGATCAATGCCATCTGTCTCGGCCTGGACGGAAGATTAATCGACCCGTTCGGCGGGGCGGAGGATCTCCGCCGCCGGCTGGTCCGCTGCGTCGGCAAGGCGGAGGACCGCTTTGACGAGGACGCGCTCCGCATGCTCCGCTGCGTGCGCTTCGCGTCCACGCTGGGGTTCGGCATCGCCAAGAACACGTGGCGCGGACTGCTGCGCCGCCGGGACGGGCTGGCGCATATCGCCGTGGAGCGCGTCTATGCGGAGCTGACGCGCATCATGGAAGGCCCCCGGCCGCTGGCGGGCCTGGGGATG
>NZ_ASSC01000302.1 GCF_000520735.1 Paenibacillus forsythiae T98 | reverse complement strand
GTGGCCGCCGCGCTCGGCGAAGTCGCGCAGCCGGTGACCATCGCTTCCGGGGGGAAGGAGCGGGAGGAGTACCGCTTCCTGGGGCTTCCGCAGGCGGCCGACCGCTTCCCGGACTGCGGTCCGCTGGCGGGGCTTCATGCGGGCATGAACGCTTGTGACGCGGAATGGCATTTGGCCGCCCCCTGCGATTTGCCGTTCGCTTCGGCAGAGTTTATGCGGTATCTTGTGGACGCTGTGAGGCGGGACGAAAGATGGGCGGCCGACGATTGCGCGGAGCAAGGCGCCGGGGGACTTGCGGAAGACGGCGGAGCGGAGGAAGACGCCTCGGCTTCCGCAGACGGACGCGGGCCATCCGCAGCCGGGGCGCCGCCCGGCCGCCCCGCTTCCGCAAGCGTTCGTCCGCTTGCGGTCGTGCCAGTGTCCCTCTCAGGCAAAGTCCAGCCGCTGCTGGGGCTATACCATAAGGATGCCCTGCCCAGTCTGGAGCATGCCCTGCTGCGCCGAAGATTAAAGGTTATGGAGTGGCTGGAGGGCCTGGAGGTTCTGTATGTTCCGGAGGCGGGCTTTGCGGGAGCCTCGAGTGGAGAGCCCTCCCCGCTGCTGAATATCAACACTCCGGAGGATTACCACGCCGCTAGGGAGCGCCGAGTTTAACTTCCGTTTACAATGAGGGAGTATGTTGTGATTATTCGCCAGGAAGGGAAGGATTAACAATGACAACCTCAAAGAAGCCTAAGGGCGCAGGCAACCTCCGATCATTTCTCCAATTGCTTAAAGAAACGAAACCCCCGTATGGCCTGCTTGTTCTGGCTGTTGCTCTAAGCGTGATCTCCACGCTCGTGTCGCTGGTCATCCCGATGTTTACTAAAGGGCTGGTCGACGGATTTACGCTGTCTTCGGTGAGCTTGCCGCAGATCGCCAGAATCGGCGGTGCTTTCGTCGCCCAAACCGCCGCCGCAGGTCTATCCGTCTACTTGCTGAACTATGTGGGTCAGAACATGGTTGCCGGCCTGAGAGAGCGTCTGTGGCGCAAGCAGCTGCTGCTGCCTGTCTCCTACTATAACGACATCCGGACAGGCGAAAGTGTCAGCCGCATGACCAACGATACAGGCATTATCAAGACGCTCGTATCGGAGCATGCGGCCAGCCTGTTCACCGGCCTCGTCTCCATCGTCGGTTCGATTTCGGTGCTCTTTTATCTGAACTGGAGAATGACGCTGGTGCTGTTCACCGTACTGCCCCTTTCGGCGCTTATTCTCGTTCCGCTCGGCCGGATGATGTACAAGATTTCCAAGGGCATGCAGGATGAGACGGCTTCCTTTACGGCGGTGCTGAGCGGCGTGCTGTCGGAAATTCGGCTGGTCAAGGCGTCCGGAGCGGAGCGCCGGGAATACGAAACCGGCCAAAAAGTCATTAAGAACCTGCTCGCCTACGGCATACGCGAAGGCAAGGTCAGCGCATGGATTACCCCGCTTGTCTCGCTCGTATTTATGATGCTGCTCGTGGTCATTATCGGCTATGGCGGGGTGCAGGTATCCAGCGGCGCGTTGACGGCGGGGGAACTGGTCGCTTTTATCCTGTATCTGATCCAGATCATTATGCCGCTAACCCAGCTCACCACCTTCTTCACCCAAATCCAGAAGGCTATGGGCGCTTCGGAGCGGCTCATGGAGACGCTGAAGCATGCAGAAGAACAGTACGAGGGGGACGAGGTGGCGGAGGGAGTGCGGCTGCCGATCACACTGGAAAACGTCTCCTTCGGGTACAAGCCGGGCGAGCCCGTGCTGAATAACGTAAGCTGCTCGGTAACGCCCGGAGAGGTGACGGCGATTGTCGGCCCAAGCGGCGGCGGCAAGACGACGCTGTTCTCCCTGCTGGAGCGCTTCTATGAGCCGCAGCAAGGCGTGATCCGGCTGGGCGGCAGGCCGATTTCCGATTTCTCGTTGCGCTCCTGGCGCGGAGGAATCGGCTATGTCTCCCAGGAAAGCCCGCTGCTGGCTGGAACTATTGCGGACAATCTCCGCTATGGTCTGGACCGGGAGATTAATCTTGAGGAAATGCGTCAGGCGGCGGCGATGGCCTATGCCGATGCCTTCATCGACGAGCTGCCGGATGGATACGATACCGAAGTCGGCGAGCGCGGCGTGAAGCTGTCCGGCGGGCAGCGGCAGCGGATCGCGATTGCCCGGGCGCTGCTGAGAGATCCGAAGATTCTGATGCTGGACGAAGCGACTTCAAGCCTTGATAGCAAATCGGAGGCGGTCGTGCAGAAGGCGTTGTCCAATCTGATGAGGGGCCGGACGACCATCGTCATCGCGCACCGTCTGTCCACGGTGGTGAATGCCGACCAGATTCTTTTTATGGAAAAGGGCGAGATCACCGGCAGGGGAAGACACGAGGAACTGCTGCATGAGCATAGCCTGTACCGCGAATTTGCGCAGCAGCAGCTTCAAGCCCCGGAGTTCCGGCCGGAGGAAAAAGGCGGAGAGGAGATAACCGGGCATGGCCAAAATACTGGTGGTGGACGACGACCCGCACATCCGCGAGTTGGTAGCCGTATTTTTGAAGGCTGAAGGGATGGAAGTATATGAGGCTTCCGACGGGAGGGAAGCGCTGGACTTTCTCGGAGATCACACCGTCGATATGGTGGTTCTCGATATCATGATGCCGCACATTGACGGCTGGCAGCTCTGCCGCGAGCTGCGGGAGGCCTACGATTTTCCGCTGCTTATGCTTACGGCCAAAGGCGAGACGTCGCAGATTGTGAAGGGCTTCGAGCTTGGAACCGACGATTATCTCGTCAAGCCGTTTGAGCCGCCTGTGCTGCTGGCCCGCGTCAAGGCGCTGCTCAAACGGTATCAGATTTCCGCCGCCCAGAGCGTAACTGTCGGCAAGCTGAAGATGAACCGCAGAACCTACGAGATTCATTCCGAGGACGGTGTTCTGACGCTGCCTCTGAAGGAGTATGAGCTGCTGTTTAGGCTGGCCAGCTATCCCGGGCAGACGCTGCCGCGCGAGCGGCTGATTGAGGAAATCTGGGGCTATGACTACGAAGGCAACGAGCGCACGCTGGATGTGCACATCAATCGGCTGCGCGAGCGCTTCCCGAGCGAGCGGTACGGCTTTGCCATCCGCACCGTGCGCGGCCTCGGCTACCGGCTGGAGAGTGCGGAATGAGGCGGCGGCGGGCGTCCGGCCGGACGAATCCGAAGCGGGCGGACCGGAATCGCCGTCCGCGCCGGACAGGGTCCCGATCTGTACGGGGGGCCCGAATGAAACGCCTAGGAAGAGCCGTGCGGGGATTGCTCGGAATGCTGGGCGGCTTCTCGCTCCTCAGCGGCTCGTGGACGGCCTCCTATTTTATCTTGAAGGCGCTGTTCAAGCGGTTTGGCAGCCCCTCGTCGGATTACGTGTCGCAGCTGCTGGGCGTGCTGCTCGGATTTATGCTTCTGTTCTGCATTGGCGGAATCATTTCCCTGATTACGTACGGGAGGCAGAACAAATTTTACAGTCCGATTCTGAATGCCGTCCGGCGGATTTCCAAAGGGGATTTTACCGCCAAGGTGGAGGATGTGAAGCGCTACGGCCGCATGGGCGAACTCGTGGAAGGCATCAATGAAATGGCCAGCGAGCTGAGCCGGATGGAGACGATGCGCCAGGACTTCATTTCGAATGTGTCGCATGAAATCCAGTCTCCGCTTACTTCCATCCGCGGCTTCGCCCGCGCGCTGCGCGCCGAAGACCTCAGCCGGGAAACAAGGGAACACTATCTGGATATCATTGAGGGGGAGAGCACCCGGCTGTCGGGCCTGAGCGACAGCTTGCTCAAGCTGTCGGTGCTGGAATCGGGCAGCTTTCCGTTTGAAGCGAAGCCTTACCGTCTCGACAGGCAG
>NZ_ASSC01000301.1 GCF_000520735.1 Paenibacillus forsythiae T98 | reverse complement strand
GACCAATGAAGCAGCCAGCCAAGACCGGCCAAGCCTCCCAGCATTTCTCCGGCTACCAGAATAGCCAACAGCAATATAATCGACGTACGAACCCCCAGCAAAATAGAGGGAGACGCCCCCGGCAATATAATCCGCAGGAATAGCCGCGAGGGAGAGGTTCCCATACTGCGCGCTGCCTTCAGCAAGTCCGCATCTATATTCTGCACACCGACAATGACATGGTGAAGCAGAGGCCAGAACGCCACCCAGGCGACGATGATCAGCTTGGCCTTTTCCCCGATCCCGAAGAACAGCAGAAATACCGTCATGAGCGAAAAGGGATTGACCTGGGCCAGAATCCGGAACAGCGGGTTCAGTCCTGCAGCCAGACCGGGCAGCCAGTACCCGAGAATCGCACCTGCCGGCACGGCCAGCAGTGCTGCCAGCGCAATGCCTGCGACCACCCGCCAAAGTGTGGCTATCGTGTGGCCAAGGAGATGCTGGTCCCGCAGAAGCGCCGCGATCTCCTGCAGCACTGCGGACAATGGCGGGAAGAAAGTCGGATTCACCAGCCCGCTCCTCGGCAAAACCTCCCACAGAATACAGAGAAGGGCGATGCCGGATAAACGCAAGCAGACGAGCAGCAAGACCGGGATATTCCTGGTTGTCATGAAAGTATAACCCCCTGTTCGTTCAATAAATCCTATTTTTCTCATATGTTTTGTACAGTTTAGATTTGTCATCGATTTTTTGTCAATAGATGTACTGGCTGGATAAGAATCCAAATTTGACGGAATCAAGAACATTCATCAGTCTCTGATCGCCGCTTGCCCCTGCTTTTCCATGGAGTTGTTACTTTCAACGTTGACAGAAACTGGGGCTTGTTCTATAATACCCTAAGCACATGGGGATTGTGGGATAATAAATGCGGCTGACCGAATGTCAGGAAGCCGGATGACTGCTGCGGCAGTTGTCCGGCTTTTGTCACTTTAGCGGGTGATCGGATTCCAGATGATGTTGCTCTATCGAGATATGCTTTGGCGACTTCGCGGTGAAGGGAGACGCTGGACAAATTGACGGAAAGGTGGTGTTCGCGTTGACGAACGAATCACGCCATCCTTGTTATGACGAGATGGCGCATCATTATTTTGCCCGCATGCATGTGGCGGTAGCGCCGAAATGCAATATCAGCTGCAATTATTGCAATATCAAATATGACTGTGTCAGCGAGAGTCGCCCCGGCGTCGTCAGTAAGGTGCTTACGCCGCAGGAGGCTTACGCCAAGGTGCGCAGTACGCTGGCTTCGCTGCCGCAGCTGACCGTGGTCGGCATCGCGGGACCCGGCGATCCGCTGGCCAATCCGCAGGAGACATTCGAAACCTTCGGCTTGCTGTCCGAAGGCCTGCCCGAGCTGCAGCTGTGCCTCAGTACCAACGGGCTGAAGCTGCCCGATTATTCGGAGGATATCGTCAGGCATCGCATAGCCCATGTGACCGTCACGGTCAATGCCGTCGATCCGCAGATCGGAGAGGAGGTATACCGCGCCGTGTTCTTCCGGGGCAAGGTCTACAGGGGCAGGGATGCTGCAGAACTGTTGCTGCACAACCAGCTGGAGGGTATTCGGCGAATCGCGGAGCGCGGCGTAAAGGTCAAAGTCAATTCCGTGCTGATTCCCGGCGTTAATGACAGCCATCTCATCAAGGTGACCGAGGCGGTCAAGGCGGCAGGCGCTTTCTCCCACAATATTATGCCGCTGATTCTCTCGCCGGGCAGCGTATACGAGAAGGAAGGGCTAAAGGAGCCAACTCCTTCGCTGACGGTTCAGGTGCAGGCGCGCAGCGAGGCGGTGATGCCGGTCATGCGGCATTGCCGCCAATGCCGCGCCGACGCGGTCGGTCTGATTGGCGATGATCTTGGCGTCAAGACTGAAAACACGCCGACCCGGGAATATGATCCGGCAGCCCGCGAGGAGCTGCTTGTCCGGCTGGACCGGACGGCCGCGGAGCGCAAGCGGCGCGAAGCTGGTGCGGGAGAGCAAGGAGAGCGCGGCACTATGCGCATCGCCGTGGCGACGCGCGGCGGGGACCAGGTGAATGTGCACTTCGGTCATGCACGCGAGTTTCTTGTCTACGAGGTGTCCGGGCAAGAACAGAAGCTGCTGGGTGTTCGGCGGATTCAGGCTTACTGCAACGGCAAGGCCGAATGCGGGGAAGCGGACAAGGAGGCGATTCTGGATGAGACGGTGGCGCTGCTGCAGGATTGCTCCATCGTTCTCTGCGCCGCGATTGGTCCCGGACCGGCGGAGCGGCTGGCCCGCGCCGGTCTGACAGCGCTGGCGCGAAAGGGAGAGATCGGCAAGCTGCTGGAGCAGTGCGCCAAATATCACCGTTTCTTCACCTCCATCTCCTGCTCCCCGCCTGGAGTGCACCCGTCCGCTGCGCAGCAGCGGTGACGGTCCGGGAATATAAAGCGGGCTTCGTGGCTTAACCGGCAGCGGGCTGTTCCAGTCACCGAATAATTCGCTGGTCATGTCGACGGTGCCCCGCACCCGGTTGGGCCCAGCGGCAGCGGCCGGAAACCGCTAATTGCCCGCTCCAACCGAACAAAGCCTCCGATCCATCGCAGCAATCAGCGATGGATCGGAGGCTTTTGGCCTTCCGGCGCGGCGCTCAAGCGGCGGCCGGGCCTGGGCAGGACCTAAGTTCGCGGTCCGGCTTTAGTTCTTGAAGCTGTGAATCGGCGCGGGAATCCGGCCGCCCCGGTCAATGAAGCCGGCGCAGTTAAAGGAGTTGACGGGCATGATCGGAGCATAGCCGAGCAGTCCGCCGAACTCGACCATCTCGCCGACTTCCTTGCCGATGACAGGGATGATGCGGACGGCCGTCGTCTTGTTGTTGACCATGCCGATCGCGGCTTCGTCTGCGATGATGCCGGAGATCGTTTCCTTGGACGTGCTGCCCGGAATGGCGATCATATCAAGTCCCACCGAACAGACGCAGGTCATTGCTTCAAGCTTCTCCAGCGTCAGCGCTCCGCGCTGCACGGCCTGAATCATGCCGTGGTCTTCGCTGACCGGAATGAATGCGCCGCTAAGTCCGCCTACATAGGAGGAAGCCATGACGCCGCCTTTCTTGACGTTGTCGTTAAGGATGGCGAGCGCCGCCGTCGTTCCGGGCGCTCCCGCTTCCTCAAGGCCCATCACCTGGAAGATTTCCGCGATCGAATCCCCGATCAGCGGCGTAGGCGCCAGCGACAGGTCGATAATGCCGAACGGTACGCCGAGACGCTTCGAGGCTTCCTGCGCGACGAGCTGACCGACGCGGGTTACCTTGAAGGCGGTCCGCTTGATCGTCTCGCACAGCGTCTCGAAGTCCTTGCCTTTGACTTCCTCCAGGGCGCGCTTGACCACGCCCGGACCGCTGACGCCTACGTTAATGACGCATTCCCGTTCGCCTACGCCGTGGAAAGCGCCGGCCATGAACGGGTTGTCCTCCACGGCGTTGCAGAATACGACCAGCTTCGCGCAGCCGATAGAGTCGCGGTCCGCCGTGCGCTCCGCAGTCTTGAGGATAATGTCGCCCATCAGCTTGACGGCGTCCATGTTGATGCCGCTGCGCGACGAGCCGACATTGACGGAGGAGCAGACTCTTTCCGTCACGGCCAGCGCTTCGGGAATGCTCTCGATCAGCTTGCGGTCGCCCGTGGTGCAGCCCTTCTGCACCAGCGCGGAGAAGCCGCCGATGAAATTGACGCCGACTTCCTTGGCCGCCTTGTCCAGCGCTTCGGCAACCGGAACATAGCTGTCCGTATTCAGGGAACCCGCCGCGATGGAAATCGGCGTAACGGATATCCGTTTGTTGACAATCGGCACGCCGAACTGCTTCTCCAGATCTTCACCGGTCTTTACCAGCTTCTCGGCGGATTTGGTGATCTTGTCATAAATCTTCTGGTTAAACACCTTCAAATCCGTATGCGAGCAATCCATCAGGCTGATGCCCATGGTAATGGTCCGCACGTCCAGGTTCATTTCGCGGATCATTTTATTCGTTTCTTGTACTTCCACCAGTGAAATCATGGTAACCCTCCTGCTTGCTTATCTTTAAACCCTCTGTATGGATCGGCCGACCGCCTTAAATGCGGTGCATAATATTGAAAATATCCTCATGCTGCAGCTTGATTTCCACGCCAATCTCCTCGCCGATCTGCTGCAGCTCTTCTACGAGAACCTCGGTGGATTTCGCCGCTTGGGAAATATCGACAATCATCATCATGTTGAAGTAATCCTGGACAATCGTCTGGGAAATATCCAGAATGTTCACATTTCGTTCCGCCAAATACGTACATACCTTGGCAATAATGCCGACCTTGTCTTTTCCGAGTACAGTAATGATTCCTTTCAATGCTGCTTCCCCCTTGTCTCCATGCTTTCCGCCCTTACATTACCGCGAGAAACGGCACCGTCCGCAACAGGACAGCGTAGCCCCTTCTTCTTGCCGAGCGTAAATTGTTTATTTAATTCATTATGTCAAAAGGAGGTGCAAGCTTCAACCAAATGTTTTATGTCAGATGACAATAATCCGAAATAAATCCGTCAACAGCTCATAAATTGTGACATTATGGAGGATTTTCTGAAAATAACTCGAATATTAATCACCGAATTCCAGCGGAAGATAATACAAAGGAGTCCGGAATTGGCGGAAGCAGGGGGCGATGAAGTGGCAATATCCATACTATTATTCATTTTGGCGGGACTGGCGGAAATCGGCGGGGGTTATCTGGTGTGGCTGTGGCTGCGGGAATCGAAGCCGCTCTGGTTCGGCATCGCCGGAGCGCTGGTCCTCGTGGTCTACGGCATCATTCCGACCTTCCAGCGCTTTCCCGGCTTTGGACGCGTATATGCGGCTTATGGCGGTGTCTTTATCGTGATGGCTGTGCTCTGGGGATGGCTTGTCGACAAGAAGACGCCGGACCTCTACGACTGGATCGGCGCGGCGGTCTGCATGGCCGGAGTATGCATCATGCTGTGGGCGCCCCGCGCCTGAAGATCCATTTGACGATCAGCCGGAAGGCGAAATAGAGAAACAGGATGCCGGTCAGAAAGTTCAGCCCTCTTGCGGAAGCAGGTGTCACGAGCGGGCGGGCCAAATCTCCAAGCACGGCAACCGCCGTCAGAAACAGAACGGTCGCCAGCAGGCAGCCCAGTCCGAATTGCATCAGCTCGCCGCTTGGCAGCCTGAGCTCCGCCATCTTGGCGGAGAAGATTCCGGTCCAGAAGAGAAGCGTCAGCGGATTGGACGCTGTCAGCAGGAGCGCGCGGACAAACATGCCGCCCCGGCCCGAATCGTCCGCAATCGGCAGGGCGGGAAGCAGGCTGTGACCGAGCATTCCGGCGATCATATTCAAGCCGAACACCATGAGCGTGCCCGCTCCGAGCAGATACAAGATCCCGCCGGGCCGCCGGCCGCCGCCGGGCTTCCGGCTTCTGCCGAGCAGGGCAGCCCCCCGCAGCGCGGCGAGAATGAACAGGCCGTCGGCCAGCGTTACGCCGGCAACGCCCGCCTCGGCGGCGCCAAAGCCGCGCAGCGAGGCGGCGTGGAAAATAAAGAAACAAACCGGGCCCACGGCAAGCTGAAGCAGAAGCCCCCATTGCAATCCCCGAAATATCATGCATTCCCTCCGTTCATCTGTTCCACTTCTCTTTAAGCGAGGACAGGGAAATCATGGTGTTGCTCCGGATGACACCCGGCACGCTCTTGAGCGTATCGGACAAAAAATTCTCCAGTTCCCCGGTATCCTCCACAAGCACCTTCAGCAAGTAGTCGTATTCGCCGGCAAGGTGGTGGCACTCCAGCACCTCGGCGCAGCCGGAGATGAAGGCCCGAAAGGCGGGAATTTGCTCTGTCCGGTCGATGACGACCAGCACGAACGCAAGCAGTTTGTATCCTGCCTTGGCCCGGTTGATCTTGACGGTGTAACCTTCGATCATACCGGATTCGTCCATCTTGCGGATTCTCTCCGTCACCGCCGGGATGGAGAGCTTTACTCTTTTGCTGATATCGGAAACGGTCATCCGGCTGTTCTCCTTGAGCGCTTCCAGAATACTGCGGTCGATTTCGTCCATGGTCATCCCCCTCTCATTATGAATGTAAGAAGATTGTAAAATAGACTTTAATAATCGTAAATGATTTCCAGAATAACAATAAAAAATAAAGAAATCGATATAGATTTAATAAAATTATGAAGTCTCTTCACAGCATTCCCGATTCAGCCGTTAATAAAGACAACAGGCGTTCGGCATTTATATGACAAGAAAGGTGATATGGATGAAAAAGTGGCCAAAAAAGCTTATACTTATTGTTACTTTCAGTTTGATTTTTATCTTGCCGTACATAGGAAGCGTTGCGAGGTGGAAGGGGCTTCCGCCGGGGTATGGCGATTTTCCCGCTCAGAAGGTTGAGGGGGACCCGGGGTTCAATCTGCTGTATTTTATCCTGGCCTCCCTGGTGGCGTTGTTCATCGCCGTGTTCCTGATCTTCCCCGGACTGTTCGGCTTTAAGAAGACCGGAGATGAACGGACTGAATCCGGCGGACCAACACCGTTTCCCGTATGGTTCTGGTGGAGCCTGCCGGTGCTTGGAGTGAGCTGGCTGTTCATGTGGGGACGGGTTCACTATTTTATTTCCTTTGAATACTATACCTTCGTTCCATTATGGTGGGCTTTTATCCTGATTCTGGACGGCGTCGTGTACAAGCGTAACAACGGGAAGTCCATCATTTCCAGGAAACCGAAGGTTATGCAGCTGCTGGCCGTTGTCTCCTGCTTCAGCTGGTTTGCTTTTGAGTTTCTGAATTTTTTTGTCGTCGAGAACTGGTATTACCCGAACAATGAAGTGTTGACGAATTTCGGCAATGTATTCTGGTTCTCTTTATCCTACACAACGGTGCTGCCCGCCATATTTGAATGGTATTTGCTGCTCAAGACGTTCAAAGGGTTCAGAGACAGGTACCGGAACGGTCCCAAGTTGTCCGTGAACCGGACGTTTCTGCTCATCTACTATGTCCTTGGGCTGGGCCTGGCCTTCGGCATGGGTTACTATCCTTATGCGCTGTTCTGGGTGCTCTGGGTCGCGCTTGTTCCTCTTTTGTCTGCGGCTATGGCTTTAACGGGGTACTGGACTCCTTTTACTTCAATAAAAAATGGGGACTGGTCCTCTGTCATTCTGATTGCCCTGGCCACTCTGTTTAACGGATTCTTCTGGGAATTTTGGAATTTCGGAAGCGAATGGTTTCATGATTCCTTGCCTACCAATCCGAATTATTGGAAATACTCCGTTCCCTATCTTGACAAGATACATATTTTTTCGGAGATGCCCATTTTGGGGTATTTCGGATATTTGTTCTTTGGCGTAAACTGCTGGATAATATGGCTTATTGCAGCGTATATTTTTGACTTTGACGCCGATTTCGAAGTGTAGGGGATAACGATTGTAAAAGGTGGACTGGGTATGACTGGGATTGAAAATTATCAAATACTGGAAACGATCTCCGACAATGACAGAAAATCGGTGTACAGATGCAGAGATACAGTCTCCCGGGGTACGGTTATATTAAAGGTCCTGAAATCGGAATTTACCGGGCATGAAGAGGTCATGCGGTTCAAGCAGGAATACAAGATGCTCCGGGAACTAAGCGGGCGCGCCGAAGGCGTCATCAAGCCCCTTAAGCTGGAGGAACAGAACGGTTTCTTTATCATGGTTCTTGAAGATATACAGGGACAGTCCCTGAAACGGATCTTGGCTGACGGCAAGCCGGATCAGGAAGCGCTCTTGCGGCTCGTTATCAAGATCGTCGACATCATTGGAGCCATTCATGAACACAACATCATCCACAAAGACATCAAGCCTTCCAATATCATTTGGGACCGGAACAACGACGTTGTGCAGGTCATCGACTTCGATCTTGCGGTCAAGCTGCCGAAGGAGAAGCGGGAATTTCAGAACAGCGGCGTTCTGGAAGGAAGCCTGCTGTATATCTCTCCAGAACAGACGGGCCGGATGAACCGGAACATAGATTACCGGACGGATTTCTACTCGCTGGGCGTTATGCTGTATGAGATGGTTACAGGCGTCAAGCCCTTCGAATCCGCCGATCTTCTGGATCAGATTTACTCCATCATTGCCAAAGAGCCGGTCTCTCCCTATCAGCTGACCGGGGGCAGGGTATCCCGCACGTTGTCCGGCGTCATCATGAAGCTGATGGAGAAATCACCGGAGGACAGATACAGAAGCGCCTATGGCATCAAAGCCGATTTGAAGAAATGCCTGGAGGGAATGGATGACTTTGAGCCGGGGCAGGAAGATAAACGGAACATCTTCCGGATTTCGCAAAAAATCTATGGCAGGGAAGCGGAACTGGACCTCCTGGTAAACGCTTTTAGAGCAAGCTTGAAGGGCAGCCCGCAGATCATGCTGATCTCCGGGGAGGCAGGCGTGGGCAAGACCGCTCTCGTAAACGAACTGCACCCATATATCAGCCAGGAGAAAGGGTTGTTCGCGTCGGGGAAGTTCGATCAATACAACCAGAACATCCCGTACAGCGCGATGATTCAGTCTTTCGGGGCATTGATCCATCAGCTGCTTGACAGCCCTGATGAAGAATATAAGAGAAGCCTGGAGAAGTCTCTGAGAACCGCTGTGGGCGGCAATGGCAGCCTGATCACGAATATCATACCGGAGCTGGAGAGGCTGATCGGCGTTCAGCCGGAGATCGAGCCTCTTAATCCTGCCGAGGAGATCAACCGCTTCTTTCTGACCTTTGCTAACTTTATTGAGGGGATCACGAACAATGAAAGACCTTTAGTCCTGTTTCTGGACGATGTTCAGTGGGCTGATTCGTCAAACTTGCAGCTTATAAAGAAGCTGGCGCTCAGCAATCATTTGCGAAAATTGTTCATCGTGTGCTCGTACCGGCCGCTTGCAGAGGCGGAGAACTCCCCACTGTTCGCCTCGATCGCCGAAATTGAAAAGAGCAGGGAAGTGGGGGGAATCACCCTGGGCTCCCTTTCCCTCGGGGATGTGGAGAACTTCATTGCCGATACGCTTTATACCGAGCCTGGTCAGGTAAAGGAGCTCTCGGGAATTATTTATGCGAGAACCAAGGGGAATTCCTTTTTTATAAACGAAGTTTTGAATGAGCTGCATAAGAACGGTTTTATTTTTTTTGATGACCTGGAAGGCGAATGGAAATGGGTGCTCGCCCAAATCTCCGATTTGAATATTAACGACAATGTCGTCGAGTTCTTGATGCTAAAGCTGCAGGATCTGCCGGAAGAAGATAAGAGGGTTCTGAGATTATGCGCATCCATTGGCAACCTGTTCGATTATAAAATGCTGTCCCTGCTCGCCGGGGAGGAGCATCATGTCATTGCCAGATCCCTGATCAGAGCCGTGGGTGAGGATATTATCATTCCGGCCGATATGAATTATTCCATGATGTCCGGTCTCCTGGAGGAGACCGGGGATATCCCGGAGGAGGTTAACGCCTGTTTCCGGTTTCAGCATGACCGGCTTCAGCAGGTGTTCTACCAGATGATCGATGATGAAACAAGCAAGCGGCTCCATCTGAAAATAGGCAGACTGATGGTTACGCAACTCGATCCCGGAGAGATTGAAGACAAACTCGTAGATATTGTGACGCATATCAATAAAGGAATTGAATGTATTGCCGATGAGGATGAAATCGATCAGGTCATCGGGCTTAATCTCCAGGCCGCCCAAAAAGCGAAAACGGCCTTTGGCTATGATGCCGCATTTGCTTTTCTGGAATCAGCCGTTAGCCTCCTGCGGAGGAGCCGGTGGAGGAGCGAAGAGCGTCGGACCCTGGAGCTTTATCGGTTGTATGCCGAGTGCGGGTATCTGACCCATCATACCAAGCAGGCCGACATGGCCTGCGAAGTTCTTCTGAAACAGTCCACTGACAGCTTTGCCGCTGCCCGGGTGTATGAAATGCAGGCCAATCACTATATGTATCTCGGGATGATGAAAGAATCGATAGCGTCCGGGAAACGGGGGCTTAGGGAGCTGGGGATCAAAATACCGGACAAGCCCGGTATGGCCTCGGTATTAAAAGCGTTTGTGCGGGTGAAGGTAAGTCTCAGAGGCATGTTGATCGAGGAGATTTTCGAGAAGCCTGAAATGCAGGACGACCGGATAAAGCTGATCATGAGACTATTGATCAATATTTTTCCACCGGCGTTTATCTCGGGAGAGCCCAATCTGTTTGCCCTGGTCGTGCTGAAGAAAGCGGAGCTGACCTTGAAATACGGGAGTTGTCCCGAGTCGGCCATTGCTTTTATCGGTTATTCCATATTGCTGTCCGGATTCGGCGACCTTAAAGGGGCTTTCGATTTCGGGAGACTCGGCATACGAATCAATGACAAGTTCAACGATTTGCAGTGGAGGGGGGCGGCGCATGTCTTATACACGCTGTTCTGCCACGCCTGGAATGAGCCTTGGGATACGCTGCATGACTGGTTCAGCAAATCGATTGAGTCCAGTTTGAGAACGGGGGATCTGCTCTATCTCGCCCATGCCTGCTTTTATGTAAATCTCTGGAACCCGACCATGGACATCGCCGCCAATCTCCATGAGAGCAACCGGTACATTGCGATGATCGAGAACACGAAATACAGGGAAGCGTTGGCAACGGCGAAGCTGGCCAGGCAGCTGCTGCTTAATCTTGCGGGAGAACTGGACAATCCCCTTGCGCTGGACGGAGAGACCTTCAGTGAAGAGGACTATGTGCGGCAGCTTGAAGAAGCCAAATATTATTCGGGAATCGCCATCTATTATATCTATAAGATGAAGCTGGTGTTCACCTACGAGAGCTACAGCGACTCTCTGGCCTATATCGACAAGGCATACGGGATCATCGGCACTCTTGCAGGCTCGGCCTTCGTGGAGGAGTTCGCTCTCTATACATTCCTGAATCTCGCCTATTGCTATAAAGACTTATCCTCGTATGACAAGGTGAAAGCAAGAGCAAGAATGCGCAAGGAGTACAGAAGGGTAAAGAAATGGGCCGCTCACAATCCGGGGAACTTTCTGCTGCACGAGCGGCTGATGAAGGCCGAATGGGCAAGAATTACGGGAAAGAACGAGCTGGCCGGCAAATATTACGATCTCGCCATAGCAGCCTGCGAACAAGGAAATGTTGTCAGGTACAAGGCGCTGGTCTATGAACTGGCCGCCAAATTCTATAACGGCAGAGACCTCACAGAGTTCGCTTCTTATCTGTTCAGACAATCTTTATATTATTATTCCGTATGGGGTGCCAAGGGCAAGATCAGGCATATGAATCAGCAATATCAGGATATTGTGAAATTTAAAAGGGAGTTCCTGGCGGGAAGATCGGTTACGGATTCCACGGAGAGCATTGATTTGAATTCCATTCTATTGGCGTCCCAGGCCATTTCCAAGGAGATTGAGCTGAATAACCTGCTGGAAGCGCTGATGGAAATCGTCATCAAAAATGCGGGTGCCCAAAGAGGCTGCATCCTGATGAGATCAAGCTCGGATCTGCTGGTGGAAGGGGAGTACAGGCCGGAAGACGATAAAATAACCGTCTCGGTGCATAAGCAATCGGACCCGGGCGGCGACAATCTTCCGTATTCCATAATCCATAGTGTGGAGGAAACCAAGGAGACGCTGATTTACAAGGATGCTTTTTCCGAAGCCGGACTGATGAATGATCCCTATATGATCAGACACCAGCCCAAATCCCTCGTATGCATGCCGCTTATCAATCATAACAAGACGATCGCCGTCATCTATCTGGAGAATAATCTCGTAACGGGCGTATTCACGAAGGAGAGAATGAGAATTATCAATCTGTTGTCGAGAGAAATGGTATTCTCGCTTGAGAATGCCAGCCTGTATTCCGATCTGGAGCGCTCGGAGGAGAAATACCGCGAGCTCGTCAACAACATGCTGGACGGCATATTCATTATTCAGGACATGCAGTGCAAATTTGTGAATGCGGCCCTGGCGCAGATGGTCGGCTATGAAATGGAAGAGATGCTGGAGCAGCCGTTTGATAAATTCATTGCTCCGGCGCACCGGGAAGAGGTGCTGGCCCTGCACCGGAGAAGGGTTGAAGGTCGAAATGCTCCGGGCGAGTATGAGACCAGATTGGTGCATAGAGACGGTGTAAGGGAAATTGATGTCATTCACAAAGCGACATTCATTAACTATCTGAACAGGCCGGCGGTTCAAGGGACAGTGAAGGATATTACGGAGAGAAAAAGAGCCGAAGAGGAACTGAGGAAGCATAAGGAGCATCTGGAGGAACTGGTTATCGAGAGAACCAAGGAGCTGAAGCTCAATAATGAGGAATTGAACCGGAATATCCGGTTGATTGAAAAGCTCTCCATTACGGATGAACTGACCGGCCTCTACAACAGACGGCATTTCAATACGATTTTTTGCAGTGAAGTAGGCCGTGCCGAGCTTGAACAAGGGTATCTGGCTTATATCATGCTTGATATTGACTATTACAAAAAGTATAACGACACTTACGGCCATTATGAAGGCGATAACGTGTTGCGCAGGCTCGGGGCAACGATCAAGGAGCGGGCCGCCAAGGCCAGTGATTTCGTATTCCGGCTGGGCGGAGAGGAATTCGGGATTCTCGCTGCCGGGCTGACTCCTGAGGAGTCCTTCGAATATGCCGAAGAGCTTAGAAGGAGCGTTGAGGAATTAAATATCCCTCATGAAATGAGTCCGGTCTTCGGGCGCCTGACGGTTTCGGTGGGAGTCGCCGCCGTAAGAGTAGACGGATTGACCGAAAAAGATATTTACAAGCTGGCGGATGACGCCTTGTATCAGTCCAAGGCGGACGGCCGCAACCGGGTTACGCTGATCGAGCGTTAAGGAGCGAACGGGTAAAGCCCTTGCCAATGGAAATGCGAGAAGCCGAGGCGCATCTTGATGCCGCCGCTTTCGGCTTCTTTGCTGTTCCGGCTGAAACGAGAAAGGTGCTGTTGACAGCCGATTTCGGTATGGAGTATATTAAACATTGTATTAAACGATGTTTAAATCACTGTGTAAATCAGGCGCCGGAAGGAGAAATGGATCTACATGACCCTGGAACAAGATCCTGAGGTTTTCGGAGATAAGGATACGAAGCAGCAAATTCTTGACGCCACAGTAGAACTGATACGCAAGGGAGGAGTCGAATGCGTAACCCTGCGCCAAATTGCCGCGAAGGCTGAGGTCAATCTGGCGCTTGTCAATTATTATTACCGTTCCAAAGACAATCTGCTGATCGAGGCGGTCCGCACGCTGATATCCCGCTTTGACGCCGCGTTTAATGCGCTTGAGGATGAGGCTCTGCCACCCGGAGAGCGGCTGAAGCAGTTCTTCAAGCAGTATGCCGGCCATCTTCTGCAATACCCGGGACTGGCCAAGCATATGATGGGTCAAACCCCGAGCATTATGGGCTCGCTTCATAAATATTCCCAATACAGCAAAACGATGAAGCAGAAAAAAATGCTGACCGCTCTGCGGGAAGCCACGGGCGAGCAGGATGAGGAGCGGCTCCGGATGATGATGGTTCAGCTGTTCGGAGCGGTATTAATGCCGATTGTCGCATTCACATGCGCCGAACCGAAAGATCAGGACGAAAGCTTGCCCGGCGCGCAGCTGCCCCCGGTGGAAATTCAGGTGGATCATCTGATCGACCATTATTTTCACAAATACCAGATCTAACAAGACAAACTTATACAGAAAGAGTGGAATTTCATGGAACCTACTAAACAGGCGGCTTCCGCCGCCGAAACAGAGTCTTTTTCGCTAAAAGCGATCCTTCCGCCTCTGCTGGCCATTATCGTCGGCATGATTATGGTCATTCTGGACAGCACAGTGGTCAATGTCGCCATTCCGAACCTTACCGAATATTTCGATGCGGATCTCAAAACCATACAATGGACCATTACGGGATATACGCTCGCTTTATCCGCCGTGATCCCGCTGGCCGGATGGATGACCGACCGGTTCGGCTCCAAACGGGTATTTGTGGCGACGGTCGTCATGTTCGTCGTGGGATCGGTGCTGTGCTCCATTGCCCAGACACCGGTTCAGCTCATTGTTTACCGCGTCATTCAAGGCCTGGGCGGCGGGATGGTCGCTCCGATCGGGATGGCTATGGTATTCCGGCTCGCTCCGCCGGAGCGCAGAGGCTCCATTATGGGCATGCTTGGCATCCCGATGCTGCTTGCTCCGGCGCTCGGCCCGATTCTTTCCGGCTGGCTGATTGAGTATGTGAGCTGGCACTGGATATTCCTCATCAACCTGCCGATTGGCATTCTGGCTATTATTCTGGGCTTGAAGTATTTGCCCAATACCGAGCGGCATGAGACGCCGACACTCGATTTGCTTGGCATCATTCTGGCACCGATTGCTTTCTCGATGCTGGCTTACGGCGTCAATGAAGGCGGAAGCTCCGGCTGGTCCACCATACCGGCGATTATGGGCCTTGTTGTGGGCGGAGCCGCGCTGCTCTTCTTCATTATTGTCGAGCTGCGCCAGAAGAATCCGCTGCTTGAGCTGCGTGTCTTTGGCTCTTCGGACTTTACCCGCGGCATCTTCCTGTCCTGGGTAACCCAGGCGGCCTTATTCGGCTCCATGCTGTTCGTGCCGCTGTACTTGCAGAATGTGCGCGAGTTCACTCCGCTGGAGACCGGTGTGATTCTGCTGCCGCAGGCGCTCGCCTCCGCGATCGGCATGCCGCTGGGCGGACGGCTGTTCGACAAGATCGGCGCAAGGCCGCTGGCGTTCGTCGGGCTGTCCATCATCTCGACCGCGCTGTTCCTGCTCTCGAATATTACGATCGAAACAAGTCTGCCGAGCATCATGGTCTGTCTCGGACTTATGGGCCTGGGCATGGGCATGACGATGATGCCGGTGAATACGCATGTGCTGAACGCCGCCCCGCGCCATCTCGTCGGGCGCGTCACACCGCTGACTACGGCTGCGCAGCAGGTGGTTGTATCCTTCGCGGTCGCCGGAATGACGGGATATCTGACCACGCAGATCACCGAACATATGGCAGCGGCAGGCAAAGACGGCAACCCGTTGGTCGCGGCGGTTATGGGCTTTGACGATGTCTTCTTCCTGTCTGCCTGCATCGCCGCCGCCGGGGTTGTCATCAGCCTGATTCTGCGGAAGCCCAAGATCAACTCTTCCGGGGAAGGCAATGCTTCCCAGGAAGATGGAGTGCTGTTGCCCGGCCACTGATAACGGGCTGGGTTAGATAACCGGTAGAAGCCGAGCAGGGATGCCCTGCGAGCGGGAGGATCGCTTGCGGGGCATCCCTTTTGTTTGGGTTGCGGGAGCGGAAGATCTCCCGGTGAAGCAAGAAGCATGCGGCGGTTCCGACATAGTCATGGGTAATTCTCCGATATTTGCAGATACTGATGTAAAACAGATCGCCTGGAGGACGTCTCATGAAGCATGAAGAGAAAGGGTTATCGATATGGCAGCTTACTATGCTTGCGCTTGGAACTGTTGTGGGCGGCTCATTTTTCCTGGGCTCTTCGGTGGCGATCCGCGCGGCGGGACCTTCTGTACTGCTCGCTTATATCATTGGCGGGTGTCTGGTGTACTTCATATTAACCGCGTTGTCGGAAATGACGGTTGCGAATCCGGCGTCCGGCTCATTTCGCACTTATGCTGAACAAGCCTTTGGCCGGGGAGCTGGCTTTACGGTAGGCTGGGTGTACTGGACGGGGCTGGTACTGGCGATGTCCAGCGAAGCGACGGCGGCTTCCATTCTGCTGCGGAGCTGGTTCCCCGCGCTTTCTCTCCCTCTGCTCGGGACGGTCATTATTATCTTGGTGACGCTGCTTAACCTGCTGGGAGCGGAGCGGTTAAGCAAGCTTGAAAGCGGGCTTGCGGCGGTCAAGCTACTGGCTATTGCCGCTTTCGTCGTGATAGCCGTGTGCCTGGTCGCCGGAATCGGGACGGCTGTGTTCGGCGGGGCCGGCGGACAGGGTGGGGAGGTGGCTGCCGGTTACAGCGTTCTGACTGGCGAGCCCTGGATGCCGGGAGGGGTCGGCGGTATCGCGGGAAGCATGCTGATGGTCATGTTTACCTATGCGGGATTCGAAGTGCTCGGACTTGCCGCATCCGAAACGGGCAATCCGGCGGTCACGATACCGAAAGCCATCCGGCTCACGACCATCCTGCTGGTGGGCTTGTATCTGGCTGCCATAACGGCGCTGTTCCTGTTGATTCCCCGTTCCCTTGTGTCCGAAGAGGTCAGCCCGTTCGTATCGGCGCTCACCCTGCATGGCTTGGGCTGGACGGGCACCGTTATGAACATTGTGCTGGTAACGGCGATATTATCCACGATGCTTGCCTCCCTGTTCGGCCTTGGACGCATGCTCCGCTCATTGGCTGATGAAGGACACACGCCGGTCTGGATGCGGGACCGCTCGGACATCCCGTATCGCGGCATTCTCGTGTCGGGAGGGGCGATGCTGGGCGCGCTCGGTCTCGGATTGATGCTGCCGCAAGGCATCTATTTGTTCCTGGTCAGCTCGGGCGGCTTCTCCCTGCTGCTCGTCTATGTCGTCATTATGGCCAGCCATTACCGGCTCCGTATGCGGCATACCGGTTCATCTGCGCAGCGGCGC
The DNA here is from genome assembly GCF_000520735.1 of Paenibacillus forsythiae T98. Lineage (GTDB taxonomy): Bacteria > Bacillota > Bacilli > Paenibacillales > Paenibacillaceae > Paenibacillus_AQ > Paenibacillus_AQ forsythiae. The sequence goes on along the minus strand of NZ_ASSC01000301.1, from coordinate 5,007 downwards.
GGCATGAAGGGCTTTCCCTATACGTCCTGGCTAACCATCGGAAGCCTGATTGCAATTATCGCAAGCATGCCGCTGATTCCGGGCCAGGGAGGGGGGCTTGCGGCCGGATCGATGTTTGTTCTGTTGTTTGCGGGCTTGTACGCGCTCGGACGCTTCCGCCGGAGATCGCCGAAGCAGTCCCGGCAACCGGTTCGTCCGCTGGCGTCCGTAAGTACTCTGTCTCCCGGCTATGCGAAGGCGGAGATGTCTGAAGAATGGACCGATGATAAGACGAGAAAATGAGAGGGCACGGGTCAAGCTGCTCCGATGTTTGTAACATGAGAGCTGCTGCACCCGTGCTTTTTCTAGTGGAGAAGGGAGGACCTGTTTATACTGTTATTTTCTCAGGGCTAAAGAAAGCAACATCCAGCGGATTCCGGTCCACTAGTCTATGGTATTGATACTTAGGATACCCGACCATCACCGCTCCGGTAATGACTTTATCTTCGGGGATATGGAATAGCTCCAGCATCGGTGAATCTTCCCCAAGCGCACAAAATTCGAGTCCTCCCGCCCAACAAGAACCTAAGCCGAGAGAAGGGGCAAATAATTCGAGGTAAGTCAGCGAGAAGATAGAATTTTCCCGGCCGTTCTTGAAATCTTTAGCAGCGGTCGTGAGGATAAGGCTTGGAGCATCGCGCAGAATCACATCCGTTCCTTGGTTGCGGAATGCGTCAACGATAGAAGAATATCGCGCGCCTAATACGGGATCATTTTCCAATTTTTGAATCGTCATTTCCGAAGCTTTGCGCAAAGTCTCTTTATCCTCAACAATGACATAGGAGATCCCCTGCGTGTTGCCGCCGGTAGGCGCGAAACGGGCAATCTCAACAAGCTGCAGCAGCTTTTCCCGTGGAACAGCCGTCTTTCTGTAGCTGCGAATGGAACGACGGGAGCGCAAGAACCGCTCAGCTTCTGCTTCGTTTAACTTGTCATACCCTGTGATTGAAATCTGCCCGGCGAGCGGCGTTAACGAATGGTCAATCGCTTCGTTTGGGCATACCGCGACACAATGTCCGCATTCCATACAGGCTGCCGCCGCAGTGGCTTCGGGACCATACTCTCCCATAGTTAATGCACGGGTTGGACATTCTTCCACACATATCGCACATTGTATGCACTCTTCTTGATCTACTGTAATTAATCCCACAAGGTTCACTCCTTCATATTTGTTTGATTGGTATATAATAAACTGATCGGTCTAATATATCGTATCACATCTCCTTGATCTGTCAATATCTGGCTTTTACTTCGTTCGAACTGGGCGTATTCTGTTTTCCTTTTAACGAATGTAAGAACGTATGGCATGCTATAATGGTCTCAAATCTAGCAGAATGCTCGAAGAGCGTAGCGCAGAAGGAGACCTTTTTCATAAATGAAAGACAAAATACGCAGCCTTCCCTTATCGCCGGGAGTCTATCTGATGAAGGATTCGCTTGACGGGATCATTTATGTCGGCAAATCCAAGAACCTCAGAAAAAGGGTGCAGTCCTACTTCTATAACTCAAAGTCCCATTCCAAAAAGGTAAAGCAGATGGTCAGCCAGATCAGGGACCTGGAATACCGGGTGACGGATACCGAGTTTGAGGCTTTTATGCTGGAGTGCCGGTTAATCCGCGAATTGAAGCCCATGTACAATAAAAAGATGAAGAATCCGCTCGCCTATACTTACATTGTCATCAGGACCAGCGAGGACTTGCGCCGCATAGAAATTAACAATTATCCCGACGCAAAGGACAGCCATGCGGTCTTCGGACCCTATACAGCGAACAGAAATTCGGTGGAACGGGCGGTTCAAGGATTTCAGGAATGCTACAAAATCTCCTGCGCCCATTCCAGCTTCAGCGGCTCCGCCTGCTTGAACTATTCACTTGGACTGTGCCTTGGAATGTGTCTGGGCAAAGAGGCGATTGCGGAATACAACCGGATCATTGACCGCTTTATTGCTCTCCTTGACGGAAGCGACCGGGGACTGTACGAAGAAATGAACCAAAGCATGCAGAAGGCGGCTGAACAATGTGAATTCGAGGCGGCGGCGAAATACAGGGACTGCATGGAGTCTTTAGGCTTCATTCTAAATAAAGAGAAAGTGATCGGGTTCACCGAAGAGAACCGGAATATCGTTATCCTTGAATATTTAAGCGAGGACACGCTCAAGCTCTTTCTCGTCAAGCGGAACGCCATTCTTCACCGGGAAAAGCTTGCCGTCAGGCATCAAGGGATGGAGCCGCTGCACGCCAGAATTAAAGGCTTGATTATGACCGGTTTCGGGGCCGAGCCTCCTCTATCCAGCAAGGTCAGCCGCGAGGAAATCGACGAAGCCCAGATTATCTACAGCTATCTTAAGGGCAGCGCCTGCCATTATCTCTTTATTCCGGACGAATGGCTTGGACCGGGCGACCCTAACGGCATGGATGACGCGCTCCGCGCATATCTCAAGAACGCATTGACTCCCCATTGAAAAAAGAATATACTCAAATTGCACATTAGCACATTTTATATTGACATGAACAAATGTGCAAGAGCTACGAGGTGTCTGCATGGATAATAATGAAGAAATCAGATTAATGCTGAAGGTTGCCCAGATGTATTACGACAACGATATGACGCAGAGCGAAATTTCGAAGGAGCTTGGGATTTACCGGACGACCATCAGCCGGATGCTGAAGAAGATCCGCGAGAGAGGCATTGTGAAGATCACGATTAATTACAGCCTCAGCGAAACCTTCAATATTGAGCGGCAACTGGTGGAACGGTTCGGTCTGAAGGAGGCGATTGTTGTCCCGGTTGCGGGCGAGGACAGCAAGGCGAAGCTGAAAGTCATGGGCCAGGCTTGCGCCCAGCTCATGAGCCGGATCGTCCAGGATGAAGATGTGGTCGGGCTGGCCTGGGGAAGCTCGCTTGCCGAGGTCATTCATGAACTGGAGGAGCCACGCGAGAGCGGCGCCGTGTTCGTGCCTCTGGTTGGCGGACCGTCCGGGAAGCTGGAGAGTCAATATCATGTCAATACGCTGGTGTACGCAGCCTCCCAGAAGTTTAAAGGGACGTCCTCCCTGATTGATGTGCCGGCCATTCTGGAGCGCAAGGAAACGCGGGATCAGATTGTGGAGTCGCAATATTTTCAGAACATTTCGGATCTTTGGGACAGGGTCACCGTCGCGATTTTTGGCATCGGTTCCATTCAGATGAAGGGCAGCGCGACCTGGAATTCTTTCTATGGGAACGAGCTGTTCGAAGAGCTGGAAAGAGGCCAAATTGTCGGCGATATTTGCTCCCAGTTTTTTGACATCGACGGAAATCTTGTGAACACAAGCATCTCCGAGCGTACGATAGCGATTGGGCTGGACCATTTGAAGAAAACGAGATACGCCATCGGAGTCGCGGAGTCGCCGGAGAAGGCGGACGCCATAATTGGAGCTTTGCGCGGAAAATATCTTAACGTTCTGGTGACCACGGAAGAAACGGCCCGGATCATTCTGGAACGCACAGTTTAAGGAGGAGAATAATGTCTGACGATATCAAGAAAGTCTCCGCTCGGGAAGCCCTCAAATTAATTAAGAGTGGTACAATTATCGGCTTGGGTGGAGGGAGTACCATATCTTACCTGATCCAATACATCAAAGAGGATGCCGATCTTCAGGTCAAAGTGGTCACGCCATCCGTCAAAACAAGGCTGCTCTGCATCGAGAACGGGCTGGAGGTGCTCTATACGTCTGCGGTGAAGCAAATATCGGTCGCTTTTGACGGCTGTGACGAGGTGGATGAAAGTCTGAACGCGTTAAAAAGCGGCGGCGGCATTCATACGAAGGAGAAGCTGATCGCTTCCATGGCGGAGGATTACATACTGCTTGTCGATGATACGAAGTTTGTGGATCGCCTGACCTTCAAGCATCCCGTCGTCCTGGAGATTCTGGAGGATTCCCTGGCTTATGTGCAGAACAAAGTCTCGGCGCTTGGGGGCAAGCCGTCCGTTCGGACGAGTGCCGCCAAAGACGGGTTTACCGTGACGGAGAACGGAAATCTGCTGCTGGACGTACATTTTGAACAGGTGGAGGACATTGCCAAGCTCGAAAGCGATCTACAGCAGATTCGTGGGGTGGTGGATACATCCTTGTTCGTCAATGTCGCTACGAAAGCGCTGATTGCCGGTGAATCCGGCATCCGTCTGGTGTCCGGTACGAAGAATTAAGCTATCATAATATAAAGTCCTATCGGTTAAAAAAAGTCCAATAAATCGGGTCGGCGTGACGCTGGAGGCTTCAGCATGCGCCCGCGCGGTTTATTGGTTTTTTGCATTTTTATGCAGCTCGGTTCACTATCCAGGAAGGCAAAATTCATCTGAATAATTATTTGAATTCCCTGTTGACAATCGAAAAGCGGGTGTTATACTAAAGTTGTGAAATCGAGCACATATAATCATAACAAGCACAAATGTGCAAAACATTGGGTGGTGGTTAGTTGGTTGGGAACGGGGAGAGGAAAGAGTGTTATTTAATGATTGAGATGTAAGCGCTTAATTAAAGTACAAGGGGACGATTAATCATGAAGCTTGTAGCCATTACGTCTTGTCCGACCGGTATAGCTCACACCTATATGGCGGCGGAAGCACTGCAAGTGGCAGCCAAAGCAATGGGCCATAACATCAAGGTAGAGACCCAGGGCTCCGTCGGCGCCGAGAACGTCATTACAGAACAGGATCTGCGGGAGGCGGACGGAATCATCATTGCCGCAGATACCAAGGTGGACAAGAGCCGTTTCGCCGGAAGGGCGATCATTGAAGTTCCGGTTAAGGAAGCGATCAGAGACCCGAAAGAGCTGATTAACCGGGCGTTAAGCGCCAAGCCGGAGGCAACCGCCAAGGTGGACCTGACCGAGCAGGTGAACCAAATCAAGGCGGAAGAAAAAGAATCAAGAAGCGGCATCTACAAGCATCTGATGACCGGCGTCTCCTTCATGATCCCCTTTGTG